>JAZUCM010000031.1:0-5694 GCA_045639085.1 Candidatus Gastranaerophilus bacterium | reverse complement strand
ATGAAAATATGATTAAATTAAACTACAATAAAAAAATGAAAAGTTCAATAGGGGGGGGGGGCGCCTCAACAGCCTGATTATATCTGGCTTTGCGAGTCATGTTTTGCCAAAAACTCCGACCCTTGCGAACGCAAGATTACGGAGGTAAACATGAGTAAAACATTAAAAAAACATGCGTCATTGCGAGGAGTGAACGTAGTGAACGACGCGGCAACCCAGCTGACCGAGTTCAGACGAGGTCAGTCAGCTAGCGTTACGACATTGACCTGTAAACGCTACGCGTTTACTATGGCAGAAATATTGCTGTCCCTCACAATCATCGGCGTAGTCGCTGCAATCACCTTGCCATCACTAATGGCGAACATTAACGAAAGAACTTGGAACACCCAACGAAAAGCGCTTTACGCAAGAATGAGCCAAGCCATTGCCATGATGCCACAATTGAACGGTTATGGCGAGTATGAAGGCACAAATACAGATGGTTCTGTGACTGCAACAAAAGACACTGCAGCCGAGGCATTTTTGACCGAAGGCCTTTCAAAAGTTCTAAAAATAAACAACATTTGTGACGCAACCCACTTGGCGGATTGTGGAATTGCTGCGTCGTTTACAAACATGGCAGGAGCAACAAAATCTTGGCCGACAAAGTTGTCAGAATTGAATTCAATGTTTACTGGTAGTTATATACTGGTTGATGGTGGAAATAGTACTACATATGTAAATCCTCAAAAGAATATTGATACAAAGGCTGCAGCTTTTGAAACGCAAAACGGTGAATCCATTGCGTTGTATTACAATCCGCACTGTAATGCGGATGTAGAGGGTGACGCTTGGCATTATAGTCAATCCAAAATGTGCGCCAATCTTATTTATGATTTAAATGGTAATAAAGGCCCTAACCTGGTTGGTAAAGATATTGGTTTCATAACTGCGTTGTATCCGTTTGATTCAAATATTGTTGCCCCAATACCGTTAGCAACAAATGCAGCAAGTGGAGCTACTTTAGCACAAACAGCCGCAAGTGCAGCGTGTTCAGTACAAGATACTAATAGTAGGCTACCAAATCGTGATGAATTAACCTCTATGTTTTATAACAGAGAACTCTTGGGTATTGCAGATGGTGTATATTGGTCTGGTTCTGTTATTTCATCTGGAGAGTCTGGTACTGCTTGGGGCCATCTTTTTCATTCTGGTCATAGATCTCCTGGTACTCGTTCTGAACGTTATTTCGTGCGCTGCGTGCAGCGTTAGGTTAAACGAAAAACCTTTAAAGCTAATCGGCACGAGTATAGGAGCCGTTTAACGGCCGGAGAAATAGCTGTCCAAAAAGCTTTTATGCAGGCGGGTGTTGTGGACGCGTAAGTAGTCCACGCCCGCTTGTATTGCTAGTGCGTTATAGCCAAGCGTAAGTGCGTCTTTTAAGTCGTTGTCGGGTGTCGTAACGCCAAGGAATGATTTGCGGGAAGCTCCTAACATTATCGGGGCGCCCAGGCTTTTTAGTTCCCCTATGCGGTTGACGATTTCGACGTTGTGACGTTGAGTTTTGCCAAAGCCAATGCCGGGATCGATGATTATGTTTTCGAGTCCTATGGCGCGCGCTTGTTGGATTTTTTCTTTTAGAGAAAGGAAAATTTCATCCATAAGGTTGTCGTATGTTGGCGCAAGCTGCATTGTTTCGGGCGTGCCTTGGGTGTGTTGAATTATAACGGTTGCATTGTGTTTTGCAATCGTTTTGGCCATTTGCGAGTCGAAATCCAGGCCGGAAACGTCGTTGATTATATAGTTGCCGTGTTGTAGGACTTCGTTGGCAACTTCGGCACTTCTTGTGTCAATGCTTATTTTAACGTTTTGAGTTCGTGCGAAATCTAAAATCGGCATAAGCTTTTCGAGTTGGTCTTTTGCGCTAATCGGCTCGGCAAAAGGTTTTGTGCTTTCAGCGCCAATGTCTATTATGTCGGCGCCGTCTTCGATGAGCGATAAGAATTTTTGTTTTGCGTTTTCAAAATCGTAGTATAGCCCGCCGTCGGAGAATGAGTTTTTCGTAAGGTTTAAGATTCCGACGAGTTGTGGGCGTTTGTTGTGATTGGCTGGAAGTTGCGCGAGAATTGCGTCTTTAAGGAATTTTAGGCCAAAGGGTTGGGTTTCGAGTTTAGTTGCGATTTTGCGCAGTGTCGAAACGCTTGCGCCCAGAATACAGTCGGCGGTGTCGATTTTCCCTGTAATTACTTCGCGGTGAGTCGCGCAGTCTGCACCAAGCGAAAGGGCCGTTTGTTTTAGAATATTGGCTTGGGGGGCCGTTAGTGCGAAAATTTTTAGGGTTTTGTATTCGTATTTGTCTGTTACAAAAGACGCATAGCTTTTGTCAAAACCGATGGCTTTGATTTCGTGTTCCAAATTGGAGCCTATAATTTCTTTAACAATAAAATCTCTCATAGGGGAATTTTAGCATAAAATTAATCTTGTGAATACTGTTCTGCTTTTCTTGCGAAAGTATTTACCATGTCGCCTATACCTGAGATTGCGACAACGCCTGCGGTTAGGCCACCGGCAACGCCGGCAAAACCTTTGTATGCTGAACTTGTAAGAATTGGTTTAAGGTATTTTGAGTTCGTTGCGTTTTGGCCGAATTCAATAATTTTTCCTTTGTACCGCTCGCAGTTTTTGACGAATTTGCCTAAGATACCTTTTGCTTGTTTAGTGGTGTCAGTTGCTAAATCGACGGCTTTTTTTGCGTTTTTAGCGGTTGCGTTGATTTTGTGGTTTGCTTGAGAAAAGGACTTAATTGAACCTTTGCCGGCAGCGACGGCCGAACCTGTTGCGCCTGTCGCAACGGCAACTTCAGAGCCGGAGACTTTTTTCTTATCTTTTTCGTCTTCGTTCATTTTTGCGCGAAAATATAGATTATTTACTGGCGAAATACGCATTACAAGTCCTTTTAATCTTTATTTCTCGGGTTTTCATCAAGCTTGTCAACGACGGTTGCTGTTGCACCGCTTACGCCGAAAGTTGTTGCGACACCTGATTTTATGTTTTCCGGCGTTAAATTTTTGACGTCAGTTTTGAAGTTTTTGTACGACTCACCTATTTCGTCAATTGCTTTGTTGATTTTTTGCATAGGTTTTGTTGCGAGAAGTTTTTGGCCGTTCTTTGTTTCTTTAACTTTTTTAGCGAATGTGTTCCAAGTGGTTTTGAGGCCTTCAGCGAGGGATGAACCAACTATTTGGAATGGGCGTTTAATGTTTTTTATAACTTTGGCAACTTTAGGTTTTTTTGCGACTTCGTGAAGTTTTTTGTACGCGTGCCCGGTACTCCAGTGGAGCGCCATACCACTCAACGTTGCGCTTATTGCGATGTCTGCAATATCACCTACTTTTTGTAGCGAATTGCCGGCAAAAAGTTTCTTACTTGAACGTGTGAGGTCTTTAATTATACCTTGGGTTTCTTTTAATTCTTTGACATCTTCACGATATTGCTTTTCTTCGTTGTACTTGATTTCTCTTTCTTCTCTTTCTTCTCTTTCTTCTCTTGCTTTTCTTGCTTTTCTCCGACGTTCGATTTCTTTTTTTGCTATTTCTAGATCTTTTAAACTTCTTTCATGTACGACTTCAGCATAAGCATCCGAATAGTAATAATCTTTTTCGGCAGACCTTTCCGAGCGGGTTTTCGCACAGAAATTTATTTGAGTATTGTTACTTGCTTTATAAGTATTGATGCTTGATACGACCACACTTGCCTCCGAAGGTTATGATATCATATCAAGGTTTGTAAAGAAAGTTTTTTGCTATAAGGGTAAAAAAATTTACAAAAATTAACTTTATTTCTTGAAAAAAGTGCGTGCTCGTGGTACCCTTGTGTATGCCGAATTTAGAATTATAAAGAAAGAAGGTCATAAGATGTCAGAAGTTAGAGTTAGAATTGCACCGTCACCAAGCGGAAATCTTCACGTTGGTACGGCAAGAACAGCATTATTTAACTATTTGTTTGCCAAAAAACACAATGGCAAATTTGTTTTGAGAATTGAGGATACCGATGCCGAAAGAACTTCACAGGCTTATATTGACAATATTTTTGATAGCTTGAAGGCGTTGGGTTTAAACTGGGATGAAGGCCCGGACGTTGGCGGAGAATACGGTCCTTATACTCAATCAGAAAGATTCGATATTTATCCTAAATACGCTCAAATTCTTCTGGAAAAGGGTTTTGCGTACGAGTGTTTCTGCACGCCGGAAGAACTTGAACAGGAAAAAGAAGCCGCGACTGCAAATAAGCAAGCCTATGTTTATTCTAAAAAATGTGAGAATTTGACAGCAGAAGAAAAGGCGCAGTTAATCGCTGAAGGCCGAAAACCTGCTATTCGTTTCAATATCGCAAAAGCACAAAAAGCGTTCCATCCTACCAGCGAACTTGCGTTCGATGATTTGGTCAAGGGTGAATTGAAACAAAACACGGATCTTTTCGGTGATTTTGTTATTATGAAATCAAACGGCGCGCCGACTTATAACTTTGCGGTTGTTATTGACGATATGTTGATGAAAATTTCACATATTATTCGTGGTGAAGACCATATTTCAAATACATTTAAGCAAATTTTGATTTACGAGGCTCTTGGCGCAGAAGTTCCGAAATTCGGTCATTTAGGTATGATTTTGGCTCCTGATAGAAGTAAACTTTCAAAACGTCACGGCGCGACTGCGGTTAGTGAATTTGTTGAAAAAGGATATTTGACTGACGCGTTGATTAACTTCGTTGCGTTATTGGGTTGGTCACCGTCTGATGGCGAAGAGATTAAGCTGGTTGACGCTATCGCGCAAGACTTTAGAATCGGTGAAATTTCGTCTTCAAACTCTATTTTTGAGTACGATAAATTAAACTGGATGAACAGCCATTACATCAAGGCGCTTGATATTGAAACTTTAAAAGAAAAATTGAAACCATTCTTGACAAAATATGATTTGTCAGAGTTGAGCGATGCGCAATACACTCGCTTGGTTGAAATTACCCGTGAGCCGTTGACAATTTTATCAGATATCACGGACGCCGTGCCATATTTCTTTGGTGAAACTGTTGAAGTTGAGCCGGAAGTTCAATCAGAAGTTCTTGACACTGAAGTTTCTCAAGACGTTTTGAAAGCGTTTGTGGAACAAGCTGCAGCGTGGGAATTTGAAGAAGAAAACTTGCACGAAAAATTGGAAGTTTTCCGTGGCGAGTTTAAAGAAAAAGGAATCAAACCAAAACAAACGATGTGGGCGATTCGTGCAGCCGTTACGGGCAGAACTCGTGGCGCTGATATGACTGCAACACTCGCGATTTTGGGCAAAGAAAAAGTTCTCAAACGCGTTAAAAGCGCAATTAAATTGACAGTCTAGCAAAAAACTCCCGAAAGGGAGTTTTTTGTTATAGGCGAGGTTTACCGAGCCGGAAGAGTGAAATTGATAAAGTTAATAAGTTAATAAGTTAATGAGTTAATAAGGTTTATGGGAATAGACCTGGGTAAAGATGGAACGTTGGATTTAATGTTTGTTGAGGAACAAACAAAGAGTTCATCGTTGCAAACTTATCAAGATTAATAAACGTTAAACCTTATTAACTTATTAACTCATTAACTTTCGTTCCCCCTCTTGACAAAATCGCGAACATGGTAAATAATGAGAGTATGTTAAATAAAAATGAAAGTATAAAGAGTTCAATAGGGGG
>JAZUCM010000030.1:0-9826 GCA_045639085.1 Candidatus Gastranaerophilus bacterium | reverse complement strand
TTTGTCAAGAGGGGAATGTGTTAAAAGGTTTAAAGGTTAAAAAGTTAAATGGGGTTATGGAAATAAATAATGTTAAGACGCCGCGATTTTACCATTGTTTATTACATTATTCCCATTTAACCTATTAACCATTTAACCGTTTAACTCGTTGAAAACGAATAACCTATTAACCAGCCCTCGGCGCGGGAAACCGCGCCGAGGGCGAAACTTCCCTTCAAAAAATTTAACAATAATATTTGTAAACTTATTTGTTTATGCTAAAATCATAGCGTTACGACATAATAAAGAGGTACAATATGCACGCACGCAGAGCTGCCAGAGAACTAGCGTTCATCCTATTCTCGCAGATAAACAAAGATATAAACAAATATTCAAAGACTGATATCGAAAACATCGTTCTAAACTCAGTCAGAACACTAAAAAGCAACGCAACCGACGAACTTCAATTGGCACTTAGCAGCCTGATGGAGTTCAAAGCTCAAATTGACGAATATGAGGCTAACCACGAAACAAACTTGAATCGCCCACTTGAAGTTTCAAACGTTCCTGTCCCGGTAATTTTGACTTCAGATTTATCAGAAAAAATCGGGCAAATGGTCGACGTTGCAGAAAAATCTCTTCTTGCACTAGAAATCGCTGAATTTACAACACTTGATTCACAAAGCGAAGTTCAAGCATACGCGGTAAACATTGCAGAAGAATACAAAAAACACAACGCAGAAATAGATGAAATCATTAAAAAATACGCGAAAAACTGGGATATTCAACGCCTCGTCACAATGGACAAAAACATCTTGCGTATCGCGTTAATCGAAATGCTCTATGTAAAAGAAACACCGTTAAAAGTCGCAATCGACGAATCTTTAGAACTTGCAAAAAAATATTCAACCGACGAAAGCACAACGTTCATTAACGGAATTTTGGCTAAAGTTATTGTCGATTACGGGCTATAGGATTACGTACTAAATAATGTTTAAATTCTTTTCTGAAAAATTCGAAAACCTAAAAAATGCACTCAAAAACACGACCGAAACCTTCACTTCCGGCGTAATTAACAGCGTTGAAAAAGAAGAAGAATTTTCAGAATTCTTACTTGACGATATGGAAGACACCCTAATCAGTGCTGATTTGGGTGTTTCTTATTCCGCCGAACTTATAGACAAACTTCGCTCTCAAAACAACATAAAACCAAGCCAAGTAAAAGAATTTTTAAAAACAGAGTTTCTCAAAACATTGTCCGACGCGGGTTCAACAAACCTTAATTACACCGAAAACAAGTTGAATATTTATTTCATAACAGGCGTAAACGGCGCCGGAAAAACAACGTTAATCGGCAAACTTGCTTACAAATTCAAACAAGAAGGCAAAAAAGTTCTCGTGGCAGCAGGCGACACCTTCCGCGCAGCCGCAGAAGAACAACTGGACATCTGGTCAAAACGCGCCGGCGCCGACATAGTTCGCAAAGACAAAATCGACCCCGCTGCCGTCGTTTATGAATCTATTCAAAAAGCTAAATCTGAAAATTACGACGTTATTTTAATCGATACCGCCGGCCGATTACAAAACAAATTCAACCTAATGGAAGAGTTGTCCAAAATCAAAGCTGTTATCGACAAAAACGCCCCGGAAGCACTTCGCGAAAGCATACTCGTAATTGACGCAAACACTGGCCAAAACGGACTTCAACAAGCAAAAGTTTTTAAAGAATGCACAAATATCTCCTGTGTGGCCCTCACGAAACTTGACGGATCCGCCAAAGGTGCAATCGTCATATCCATCGCCAAAAACCTGGGCTTGCCGGTCAAACTTATTGGCGTGGGCGAAAAGATGGAAGATTTAAAAAGCTTTGACCCGCAAGATTTTGTCAACGCACTTTTGGAAAAATAAAATGATTTTAGAGAGAGCAACCACAAAACTTAACAACGAAATACAGCTTATCGGCTCCAATAACATAAAAAAAGGAGACTGTGTGCTGATAGTAGGCGTTGTCCACGGTGACGAACCCCAAGGCGAGTTTCTCATAAGAGATTTTTTGAATAAAAACACCCCGGCGGGAAACCTGCTTTTCATCCCTGCACTAAACCCGGACGGCCTGGTATTAGAAACAAGAACAAACGCAAACGAAGTTGATTTGAACAGAAATTTTCCGACTGAAAACTGGGAACTTGGAGAGCATAACCGCTACTTCGGCGGCGAAACTCCAGCCAGCGAGATTGAAACACGTTTTGTCATCAATGTGGTAGAAAAATACGCGCCAAAACTCATCATAACTTTACATACCCCGTTTAAAATCGTCAACTTTGACGGAGAAGCACGCGAAATCAGCGAAAAAATCGGTAAAATTTTCAATTACCCTATCGAAGAAAGTATCGGCTACCCGACCCCGGGAAGTTTCGGCACTTGGGCAGGAATAGAGCGCAAAATCCCAATTATCACAATAGAAATGGACGAAGAGGTTCCACCAGAAAACCTCCTCGCACCGTTTTATCAAATGATTGAGATATTGTGATTTTCATCGCTTGACACATCTTACATCATGTTCTTCTGAACGGGGATGAGGATACCAACATCCAGAAAAAAGCGTTAAACCCCATACTCTGCCATTAGAAAGCGTTGTTCCAGACCAATGATGTGAACCAGTACCAACTAATTCTTTATTATAATACATTGACGTCAATTCATAGATATTTGGAATTCTACTCTCTGGGTCCAATGAAGTACAAGCCGCACTGGCATGTTCATACGAAAAAGAACCTGCACTTGTCGCTAATGGTAAAGGAGCAACGACAACGGTATCAGTTGCATAAAGTGCACTTATGAAACCAATATCCTTTCCTACGGTATTAGGCCCTTTGTTCCCATTTAAATCATAAATAAAGTTCGCGCACATTTTTTCTTGAGAATAATGCACTTCTGTATTACCCATATCTGCAACACAATCAGGGTTATAATAGAGCGCAATCGTTTCACCATTTTGAGTTTCAAATGCAGCAGCTTTTGTGTCAGTCTGCGAATAAGAATAACTCCCCCATTCGTAAGAAGCCGAAAAATTGACAAAAGTGTCATTCATTTCTCCAAGTTTTGTTGGCCAAGCCTTTGCACTTCCGGCTAAATTCGTATAAGAAGGCGGCACACCGCAATGAGCCAAATGTTCGCTGGCACAAATGTTATTAATTTTAAGAACTTTGCTTAAACCTTCTGTCAGAAAAGTTTCAGCGGCGGTATCAGCCGTGACACTTCCGCTTTCATCCTCTGTAAGCGTTCCATATCCACCAACCTGTGGCATCATTGCGATGGCTTGGGACATGCGAGCGTAAAGCGCTTTTCGTTGCGTGTTCCAAGTCCGTTCGTTGATGTTGGCCATCAAGCTTGGTAATGTAATCGCCGCGACAACACCGATTATCGTTAGCGATAAAAGTATCTCTGCCATCGTGAAACCGCTCCGCGGTTTCAAAGTGAATAAGTGAATAGGTGAATAAGCGAATAAGTCGTTATGGGAAATTGACTCATTCTTGTACGTAATGTTTGTTTTTTTACTCATGTTGTTCTCCTTCTCGCTTGTATCAACAGGGGCGGAAGACTCGGAGAAACATGAATATTTATCCTCGCAAAGCCAATTATAGCAAGGACTTTGAGGCGCCCCCCCCCCCTATTGAACTTCTTATTCTTTTATTGTATTTTGTATAATTCATACTTTCATTATGCACTATTGCGAGGGGTTTGTCAAGGGGGGCATGATTATTTCGTGCATAATGTAGAGTTAATAACTCACCACAGGCAAATCAACCTTTTCCCCGCCAACTGCGCCCCCTCTACTGATAAAACAGGGTCAATTGCGGTACTGCGAGTTCAGGCTCCGCGGATTTTTTACGCGTTGCAAGATTATTAGAAAAGTCTTTTTGTAATTTTTGCATTAGTTCTTCGGAACGTTTAATAACTGGCGCTGGCAAACCCGCCATTTTGGCAACCTGAATACCATAACTACGGCTCGCACCACCTTGAACAATTTTGCGTAAGAACTGAATCTCCCCGTTTTCTTCCGTCACGGTTATTCTGTAATTCTTAATCTGCGGATACATTTTTGTCATAACATTAAGTTCGTGGTAGTGAGTAGCAAAAATACATCTTGCTTTTATGCGAGACGCCAAGTACTCCGCAACCGACCAAGCAATCGCAACACCGTCATAAGTACTTGTTCCACGCCCAATCTCGTCGACCAAAACCAGGCTTCTCTCACTGGCAGCGTTTAAAATATAAGACGTTTCGACCATCTCAACCATAAACGTTGATTGCCCAAGCGTCAAATCATCAGACGCCCCGACACGCGTAAAAATCTTGTCCACGACGCCAAGTTTAACGTAATCAGCCGGAACCCACGATCCGATTTGAGCCAAGATACAAATCAGAGCATTTTGGCGCATATAAGTCGATTTACCGGCCATATTCGGCCCCGTTAAAATCATAAATTGAGTTATATCCGTTGAATTTGCGCGCAGTTCAAGATCGTTTTCCACGTATTCACCAAGCGGCAAAATCTTTTCCAATACCGGGTGACGACCGTTGCGAACAACAAAATCAGCAGAATCGTCAATCTCTGGTTTTGAATAATTGTTTTCAACCGCAGTTACTGCCAAGCCAACATAAACATCGGCTTTTGCAATAATATCAGCGATTTCACGCAATTTGGAAACAAATTCTTTGGCATATTCGCGCATATCACAGAAAAGTTTATATTCCAATTCTACTGATTTATATTTTGCCGAAAGCACGTCATCTTCGTGATTTTTAAGTTCTTCGGTGATAAATCTCTCAGCGCCGGTTAGAGTTTGTTTACGGATATAATGTGCCGGAACAAGATTTTTGTAACTGTTCGTAACCTCTATAAAATAGCCAAAAACTCTATTGTAACCGACTTTAAGATTCTTAATCCCGGTCACATCACGCTCACGCTCTTCAAACGAACGAAGCCATTCTTCCCCGCCGGTCAATAGGTCTCTAAAATAATCCAATTCACCGTTGACGCCGGATTTAATAATGCCGCCTTCTTTAATCAAATGAGGCGCTGATTCCTCAATGGTACGGTCAATCATTTGGGCAAAATCAGTGATTTCCTCCGCATATTCAAGAACCGGCACAAACGGATTATTTTCCAAAAACTGAGACGCCTCAAGAAGTTCCGGCAACATCAACAAAGAAGTTTTCAACCCTAAAAAATCTTTCGGATTAGCTGAACCGTTACTGATTTTTGTTGAAAGCCGTTGGATATCATAAAATTTTTCCAATGTTGATGCCATTTGAGCGCGTAAATCAGGTTTTTCAACCAATTCAGAGATATACTTTTGACGTTGAAGGATATCTTCAACCTTTCTCAACGGTTGACAAAGCCAGGTTTTTAACAATCGCGCACCCATATTTGTCCTTGTATTGTCAATAGCCCACAACAACGAACCAAACTTACCTTTTTCGCGCAAAGTTTCAGTAAGCTCCAGGTTTTTGCGAGTGCCCGAATCAATCAACAAAAACTCAGATAGTTCATAACTTTCTATGCGCTCAAACTTAGGGACATTTTCCTTGGTTGTTTCCCAAATATACGCTAATAGCGCACCCGCGGCCCTGAAACCAACCTTAAAACTGTTGTAACCAAAAGCTTCCAGGCTATTTGCGTTAAAAACTGCCTTCAAATTGTTATATGAAAAATGTTCTTCAAACACAGATGGCGGGATTTTCGAACAGTTATAATTTTTAACAATAACTTCCGGCAGATTAACCACCTCATCAGGAACTATCTGAAAAGGCTTAATCTCTGCGCGCAAAGACGGCGCAACGATTTCTGCCGGCTTAATACGTGCCAATTCTGACAAAATCAAATTCAAACCGCCTTGTGTAACTTTATACTCGCCGGTCGAAATATCGGCATAAGAAAACCCAAACATATCAGACTTTTCGTCATAATGCAAGGCACAAATATAATTGTTTGAATTTTTCTCCAAAAAATCGCTTTCTAAAATCGTACCAGAAGTAATTACCCGCGTAACTCCGCGTTTAACAAGTCCTTTAGCCTCTTTAGGGTCTTCCAACTGGTCACAAATCGCAACTTTATAATTTTTTTGAATCAACTTTTCGATATAAGTATTCATTGATTTTACAGGAATGCCAGCCAACGGAATTTTACCGATTGCCTTGCCCGCATCACGCGCAGTAAGCGTAATTTCAAGAACTTTTGCCATCGTCACTGCATCTTCAAAAAAAGTTTCAAAAAAATCACCCAACCGATACAACAAAATACAATCAGGATTTTCTCTCTTAGTCTTCAAATAGTGTTGCATTGAAGGCGTCAGCAAATCAATATCAACTTCCGCCGAATTAATATAGTTGATTTCAGGTTTATTCATAGTACAATCATTATATCACGAAAAGGGGTTTAAGCATGGGATGTTTAAGAAATATTATAAAATTAATAGTAATTTGCCTTGCCATCATTGGTTTTCTGTCAATTGGCGGAAAAGAGTATCTTGAAACCAACGTTATGCCAACTGTAAAAAAAGTTAATGTTGAATTCAAATCCCAATTAGAAAAAACAGGCAAAAAGTTTACAGAACTTTCACTAAAAGAAATTGGCGAGCTTCTTTGGAACTCAATCAAAGTTGCAATGGTCACTCAAAAAATCACCGACGGCTACGAAATAACAGAAGTTAAAGGGCTTATGGGCTACGACACACAGATTGCCGAAGATCTTGAATCAGGACAAAAAATGGTTACTGTTAACACAAAAGATAAAATTCTACTGGATATCAACACTGACGACAAAGCTGAACTCAAAGCCGATATGATGCAACTAGCAAAAAAACACAAAGCCTTGCCGATAAAATCAGAAGACATTGATGTCGTCGAAATTGGCAACTGGAACGCCATGGACAAAGACCTTAGATACGCTAAAATCAGCATCAAAGACCCTAATTCCGACAAAGAAATTTTCGCCATTGTTTCATCATACCCTGATGGAAAAACAAATAAAATGATTGTTACTTTTGCAGAAAAAAATAAATTCTCTAAACAAATTGCAGAAAAATATTTTAAAAAAGGAAAATAAAAATTCAAATAAATAAAAACCCCTTTGGCTAAAGCGCAAAGGGGTTTTCAATTCTTACTTCGCGACGCCTTTGAACATTTCTTTGATTCCGTCAACAGAACTCAAAATTCCTGTCGCCTCATAAGGAAGATAAACAACTTTATTGTCCTTGCCATCTGTCATTGCGGTAAGGGTTTCCAAATACTTCATCGCAATCAGATATTTATCCGGCTGGCCTTTATCCTCAAGCGCCTCAATAATTTGGCGAATAGCAGTTTTTTCCGCCTCAGCCTCAACAATACGCGCTTGCGCAACACCTTCTGCCGTCAAAATTGCCGCCTGTTTTTCACCCTCTGCCTTTTTAATAGCGGCTTCACGCTGACCTTCCGCAATACGGATTGCAGCTTCTTTTTGACCTTCTGCCTCATAAATCATTGCACGTTTTTCACGCTCAGCCTTCATTTGTTTATCCATCGCAGCCTGAATATCTGCCGGCGGAATAATGTCTTGAAGTTCTACACGGTTAACTTTTACGCCCCATTTGTTTGTCGCATCATCAAGAATCGTTCTCAATTCGCCGTTAATCTTATCGCGCGAAATAAGCGTATCTTGCAACTCCATTTGACCGACAAGGTTTCTCAAGTTTGTTTGCGTAAGTTTTTCGATTGCCTCAGGTAAATTATCTATACCATAAACAGCCTTGTGCGCATCCACAATTTGGAAATACAAAAGCGCGTTAATTGTTATAGAAACGTTATCTTTCGTAATTACGTTTTGACGCGGAAAATCATAAACGGATTCTCTCAAATCGATTCGATTGGACATCGTCGTCCAAGAAATAACATGTCCTTCGAAATCTTTGCGAGAAACTTTCTTCGCAATTGGTCGCGGCGCATCCAAAAACGGAATAATCAAGTTAAATCCGGCGTTGAGCGTGCGCAAGTACTTACCCAAGCGCTGAATAATAACAACCTCTTGCTGTTCAACGATAATAACACCTTTGACGACAAACGCCACTGCCGCAAAAATTAATAATACCAATAGAAAAAACATATTTCCTCCTTATTAAACTTTCTCTACAAACAAAATAATACTTTCGTTGCGAACGATTCTAACCTCCGCACCCGCAGGAATAGTATCAGCACTCTCGTCTGCGAGTCTTGCATCCCAACGTTCACCATAAACCGCAATAGCCCCTGATGAATTAGTGATTTCGTCCGTAACCTTAACGACTTTACCGATATACTCAGAGCTAAAATCTACCCCTTTAGGCAAAGCACACATAAACTTTTTCATCCAAGGCCGGACAAAAAGCAATAAAACAACAGACAAAATCGAACAAATTGTAATCAGCCACGACATAGATTCAAACCACACAGAAACAAGCGCCGTCACCAACGCCGCAACCGCAATACTCAAGAAAAACATCGCCGGCGTAAACATTTCCAAAATAAACGCCACAATTGCGATAACCATAAAAATTTGCCAATACATAGTAAAACTCCTTACACGCCTAATTTTAACGTATATAGACAAACATGTCAATATAGTGTCCTATCTCATCACGTATTATAAAAAACAACAGGCCATTGAATAATCAATAAGCCTGTTGTTGAAAATCTCATTTGTACTAACGCTTGACACACCTTACATTGCGAGTGGCAGTTCGTGTAGGCGGGGTACGATAGCCCGCGTGGAAACTCTGGTCCCAAGCCGTTCCAGATACTCCGGAAGAGATGACAGAACCAGACCAAAAGTCACCGAACGTAATGCCAAGAAGTTCTCTGTTGTAAAACATAGCTGAAAGTTCATCACGATTTGGTAATCTGCTTTCAGGATCTTGTGCTGAGCAAGCTGCACTTGCGGCCGTTTGAGCAATTGTTGTTCCACTCGCCGCATTCGTTGCCAATGGGTATGGCGCTACTAAGTTTGAGTCGGTCGGATATAATGCGGTAATAAAACCAATATCTTTTCCTACAGTATTCGGTCCCTTATTTCCATTTAAGTCATAAATAAAATTCGCACACATTTTTGGTTGGCCAAAATGCCATTTGTTGCCTTCAATGTCTGCAGTGCAATATGGGTTGTAAAATAATAACACACTCTCGCCATTTTGCGTCTCAAACGCTGCTGCCTTGGTATCTATATAAGACTGGGGATTCTGAAATACTGAGCCAACTCCGTTCGTGTATGTACCTGATGTAAATAAATTATTTAACTCACCTAAAGTTGGAGCACTTGACCAGGACTTCGTTGTGCCAGCCAAGTTTGTATAACCACTTACTATGCCACAATCAGCCAAGTGCGTTGTGTCACAAACGTTGTTTATCTTGAGGACTTTTGAAAGACCTTCCGTTAGAAAAGCTTCTGCGGCAGTGTCTGTTATTGAACCCGTTGTTGAGTCCTTACTAAATGTTCCATATCCACCGATCTGCGGCATCATGGCGATGGCTTGGGATAGGCGCGCGTAAAGTGCCTTTCTTTGAGTGTTCCAAGTGCGTTCGTTAATATTTGCCATTAGCGATGGCAGAGTTATGGCAGCTACGACTCCAATTATCGTTAACGATAATAGTATTTCTGCCATCGTGAAACCGCTCCGCGGTTTCACAGTGAATAAGTGAATAGGTGAATAAGCGAATAAGTCGTTATGAAGTGGTCCCCAAAACCTGGACACAAATTAAGCAGCCAATAAAAAATCTCTGTATCTGCACGGAGACAGTTTATTTTTGTTCCACTGTGGCCTATTGTTATAGATTA
>JAZUCM010000029.1:0-25424 GCA_045639085.1 Candidatus Gastranaerophilus bacterium | reverse complement strand
CTACAACAATGCATTTACTATGGAGCATACAAATAGGTCAATTCCCCATAACGACTTGATCACTTGGTCACTTGATCACTTGGTCACCTCGAAACCGCTTCGCGGTTTCACGATGGCGGAAATTTTATTATCCCTCACAATCATCGGCGTTGTCGCCGCAATTACCTTGCCAAGCTTGATGGCGAACATTAATGAGAGAACTTGGAACACTCAACGCAAAGCACTTTATGCTCGCATGAGCCAAGCTATCGCCATGATGCCACAAGTTGGCGGTTATGGAACTTTAACTGAAGATGAAAGTGGCAGCGTCACTGCTGATACAGCCGCGGAAACTTTTTTGACAGAAGGCCTTTCAAAAGTTCTAAAAATTAATAATATTTGCGACTCAGACCATTTAGCTGATTGTGGTGTTCCAACGTCTTATACTAATATTGCTGGTTCAACAAAAAACTGGCCAAAGTCTGTTGGAGAATGGAATAGTATGTTCGTGAATTTTTCGGTTTCTTATGATTGGGGAAGCTTTACGTATTCACAACAGGAAACCAAAGCTGCAGCTTTTGAAACACAAAATGGAGAGACTTTGGTGCTTTATTATAATCCAAATTGTCAAGAGCGTGTAAATGTTCCACATTATAGCCAAGCTCAAATGTGTGCAAATTTTCTTTATGATTTAAATGGTAACAAAGGGCCAAATGCTTTTGGCAAGGATATAGGTTTTATTACAGCATTGTATAGCTCAGACACAAGTATTGTTGCTCCAATGCCTCTGTTAAGTAATGCTAAAGTAGAAAAAATGGCATATAAAGATGTTTCTACTTCCTGTACGTTGCAAGATTTGGAGAGTAGACCTCCTAGCATTGATGAATTAACGGCAATGTATTACAATAAAGAGCTTCTTGGAATTGCTACTGGTTCCTATTGGTCCAGTTCTGTTGTGTCGGCCTCTTTGTCTTGGTATCAGTGTTTTAGTTCGGGTGATAGTGCTCCAAATTTGCGAACAAATTCTCATTATATTAGGTGTGTTAAGCGATAACATCTTAATATCAACCAGTACGAGAATGGAAGCCGCTCAGTGGTAAGTGTTAAATTATGCCAAGTAATTCAACCTTTTATTTTGCAGGTTTTGGGCTTGGGATTTAATTTGGTTTGCCTGTGCTGCGACTTTGTAGTCTTGGCTTGACGGGTCGGATGGAGCCATCGCGGCGCGGATTACGGTATCTGCGTCGTTGATGGTTTGTTTGGGATTATTTTTGTTAAGAGATGGCATTTTTATCGCAACATGGCCCGCAAACGGTATACCTTCTCCGTTACGTTCGATTACTATTGCACCGGCTAAGTGTCCGCCAGCCATTTTGTGCGCAAGTTCGTGGCTGTATATCTCGTCGTAATTCTTTTTTATCAGCGCTTGTTTTCGCGCTTGATATTGCGAATTCGCCATGTTCTGCGCATTGTTGAATAAGTAACTTGCCCCTAACATAATTCCACCTCACACTTTTATACTACAATTATAGCAGGTTTTTGAAAGTTTGGCAAGAGTCGCAAAGAATTTTGTTTATAAAACTATATAATTTGTCACGAGGTTGAATTTTCGTGTTAATATTGGTTTATTGGTAGTTTAAGGAGAGAAATATGACTGAGTATTTTTATTTAGATGGGGAATGGGTTGATTCGAGTATGGCGTCTATTCCTGTTAGAACACATGCTTTTTTGTACGGAACATCAGTTTTTGAAGGGATTCGCGCGTATTGGAACGAAGAAGAACAACAGCTTTATGCGTTTAGGGTTAGGGAACATTATGAAAGACTTGCGAATAGTGCGAAAATCATGTTTATGACTCCGACGATGAGTGTTGATGAGTATTGCAAGTTGACGGCAGAACAGTTGAGAAAAAATAATTATCGTGAAAATACTTATATTCGTCCGACGTTGTATAAATGTGCGCAAAAGGTTGGGCCGGGGTTGTATGATAATCCTGACGCGTTTGTGCTTTTGACAAACAAAATGGGTGATTACATTGACACATCAAAAGGTTTGAGGGTTTGTGTTTCATCTTGGAGAAGAAACGGGGATAATTCGATTCCGCCTCGCGCCAAGGTTGCGGGCTCTTACGCTAACGCGGCGTTGATTAAGACGGACGCGCACAATATGGGTTTTGATGATGCAATTGTTTTGGATGAGGCAGGTCAAGTTACTGAGGGCTCTGCGATGAACTTGTTCCTTGTCGAAAACGGCAAACTTATTACATCCCAAAAGACGGATAATATACTTGTTGGAATTACCAGAAATACGATTATTGAACTGGCTAACGATTTGGGAATTGAGGTCGAAGAACGCTCAATTGACCGTTCAGAACTTTACGTTGCGGACGAAGCGTTCTATTGCGGAACCGGGGCGCAAGTTAGCCCGATTGTTGAAATTGATGGCAGAAAATTGGGTGGTGGCAAAGTTGGCCCAATTGCGACCAAGTTGCAAGATTTGTATTTTGACGTTGTAAAAGGCAAAGTCGCAAAATACAAACATTGGTGTATGCCGGTTTATTAACTAATTAACTTTTTAATTGTAATTTTAAAAGGAGAGCTTGCCGCGTGTTTACATTCCTCGGCTTGTGTGTCCAAAATTCAATACGCTGTGTGAAGTATCTGTTTTCGGGACAGGCGCGGTTTAGTGCGATAATTTCGCAGGCTGCGGCGATAAGTTATGACTCGTTGCCGATATCGTTGATGATTGTTTTTATCGCTGCGGTTGTAATGACGATTCAGGTGGCTAAAAGTTTTGCGATGTCGGGGGCTGATACTTATATCGGCGGTTCGATAGCGATTGTAATGATTAGGGAAATTGCGCCGGGTTTTGTTGCGTTGGCGATTGGGGCGCGCGCAGGCACGGCGATTAGTGCTGAGATTGCAAATATGCAAGTGACATCTCAAGTTGACGCATTGAAAACTTTGAAGGTCGATCCGGTCGGTTATTATTTTACGCCACGGATCTTGGCAGGGTTGTTGACGGTTCCGATGGTGGTGCTGCTGGCAGAGTTTGTGGGTATTGCCGGAGGAATGTTTGTGGCGCAAGCGACTATTGACTTGCATCCTGACAGATATATTAATTCGGTTTGGGCGTGGCTGTCGATTAGGGATGTTTATATAAGTTTGTTTAAGGCGATGGTTTTTGGTGCACTGATAACCCTGGTTTGTGCAACGCAAGGGTATACAACGACCGGTGGGGCAAAACAAGTCGGCATTTCGACCACTCAGGCCGCAATTTTGTCCACGATTTATATGCTTGTGGCAGACTTTTTAATCAACTTGGTTTTTTATATATTTTAAACGATTTTTCTGGACGACCGCTCCACATTTTCTACATGCCAGAATTTCGCCGGTGCTGTCGATTGGCATAAAAACATGTTCGCAACGTTCTTCTTCAAGCTCTTCTTGCGTTTTTTGTCTGATAAAACCGTTATTTTTTTTGAAAAACTTTTTTATAATTAGTTCAAATATATACATAGGATGTTGGGCCTGTTGAGGCGGTGAGACGTGCGCTATAGTTTAAAGCCTTCCGGCATGAGGTAGCTAAGTTTGTAAACTTGGGGTTCGCCGTTTATTTCAGTAATGACGTCGATATCATCGGTTTTGAATTCATTTAACACTTGTCTGCAAGCGCCGCACGGCAAGCAGTTGTCGCTGTTTGGTGAGTAGAGGGCTACCGCTTTTATTTTTGTGTGGCCGCTTGCAATTGCGCTGCCGACAGCGTTGCGCTCGGCGCAAATCGTTAGTCCGTAGCTGCTGTTTTCAAAATTGCAACCGCAAAAAGTTTGGTCATCTTCTGTCACGACACAAGCACCGACTTTGTAGTTTGAAAACGGCGCATAGGCGTGTTTTGAAACTTCTTTTGCTTTTTCTAATAACTCTTTGTAATCCATTCGACACCTCGGTCTTTTATTTTACAATATTGTGGTGTTTTAAAAATCGTTTGTTTGGAGTATAATGTTGGTATGAAAAGATTTTTAACCATGTTTTTTATCTTGTTGGGATTAGCGGCAAACGCCAAAGGGCAGGATGTTTACGTTTTGCCATTGTTTATGAACGGTGAAACCGCTGCTAATGCGTATGGATTTGAAACGGCATCTGAGATTTTTGCCGGAGATATAATCAGAAATTTTTTACTCGGAACGAAGGTTAATTCGACAAAACTTTCGTCGGTGAAGGCTTTGCATTCAAATGACATTGTGTTGAGTCAGATCGCTGATAAATACCGCAAGACCGGGGTGATTGATTTTGAAAAGCTTATATCGGTTTCGGGTAAAGACATGGCAAATAAAACGTTGCTTGTGGCGAGTTTTGTCGAAGATGTTAACGGAAATTTGCTGGAACCGTGGGATGTGATGAAATTTGCGTCGGTTTTGAATATTGATTCGTCTTATTTTTTAACAACGAAAGTGATGCTTGTGGATAACAAAGATGGGGTTTTGTTGTGGCAAAAATCGTATGAGATGCCGTTAACTTCTGCCAATAAGCCGTTTACGGCTGTGAATTATACAAAGGCGGTTGAACAGTATGAAAAATTGCGCTCGTATTCAAAAAACGTTGTGGCGAAGGATGTTGAACAGAATTTGAACTTACGTTTTGGACATAAAACGATTAATTATGCAAAAAATATCAAGAATCAGCCGAACGCGTCAGAAGGTATAGGGTTGAAATATTATAAACAAGGTGGGGTTCCGACCGTAAAAATAACCCAACCCGAAGAAACTTTTGAGCAACAGCTTTTGCGAGAAGATTCGTTTAGTTTGTAGGGGCGCCTCAAGCGAGGTACTTGCTTGAGGTAAGTTAAATTGACAAAGTTAATAAGTCTTGAAGAGAGTTAATAAGTTAATAAGGGTTATGGGAATAGGCCCGAGTAAAGATTAAAGTTCAACGTTGCGAACTAATTAAGATTAATAAACGTTAATATTTCGTGTAGTTGTTTGAAACGCTAAAATTGTGTGCTAATCTGCACGAATATAAAACATTTAACTTGGGGTGGCTGAATGGTTGCCCCTTTTTGTAGTTTGTGGTAGAATGGTTTTGTTGATTAATAAAAAAGCTAAGGAGAAAATGATGGAGAATAAACAAATTGCGACAATCGGCGTTTTTGGCGGTTCCGGGTTTTACAAGTTTTTAGAAGATGTCGAAGAAATTAAGATAGAAACACCTTATGGGATGCCTAGTGACAGTGCGTTTGTCGGCAAAATCGGGCCGCATAAAGTTGCGTTTATTCCTCGTCATGGCAGAAACCATACAATTTTGCCGCATTTGATTAATTATCGAGCAAACGTTTGGGCGATGAAGTCTTTAGGTGTGCAGCGCGTAATTTCTCCGTGCGCGGCCGGAAGTTTGCAAAAACATGTTGAGCCGGGGCATTTTGTAATTTGTGATCAATTTGTTGATTGGACCGATGGAAGAAAATCTACGTTCTTTGAAGGTCCTATTGTTACACATCCGTCACCCGCTGAGACTTACTGTCCGGAACTTAGAAGTTTGGCGATTAAGACGGCTAAAGATTTAGGGATTACGGTTCACGAAACAGGTACGGTTGTTGTAATTAACGGGCCACGTTTTTCAACAAAATCTGAGTCTAAATTCTTTACAAACCAAGGTTGGGAAGTTATCAATATGACGGCGTTTCCTGAGGCTTATTTGGTTAAGGAAATGGATATGTGTCCGTTGAATATTTCTTTGATTACTGATTACGATGCGGGGCTCGTTGGCGATGTTCCGCCGGTTTCTCACCATGCTGTTATTGAAGTGTTTAATAATAATGTGGCGAATTTGAAATCTTTATTATTCAGTATGATAGAAAATATTCCTGTAGAACGTGATAATTGTGAATGCGCGTTTACGAAAAAGAATTCGCAATTGTAAAAAGAAAGGCTAAAGTGAATGATGGTTAGTGCAGTAAATAGACTTTTTGATCTATATTTCTTTGTGATAATTCTGAGATGTTTTTTCTCGTTCTTTCCGCGAATTGACGTTTATAAACAGCCATTTAAATTTATTATTGATATTACGGATCCGTATTTGGAAATTTTTAGAAGATTTATTCCGCCGGTAAATGGATTGGATTTTTCGCCAATCGTTGCGGTGATTGTGTTGCAAATAATCCAGATTTTGGTTTGTTCGGCGCTGGATATAATTTTCTAGGCACGAGGGTTCAGTCAGATGAAAATATTGATTTATGGTGCGACGGAAATAGGTTGTCTTTTGGCTACAGAGTTTTTTGAGGACCATGATATTACGGTTATTGACCGTGAGGAAAACAAAACAGAAGAATTTAAAAAGTTGGACATCGGTTTTGTTCAAGGAAATGCTTCGGATACCGAGGTTTTGCGCCAGGCTGATATTCGTAATGCGGACCTTTTTATTGCGTGTACCGCTGTGGATGAGGCGAATATTGTTGCATGTTTGACCGCTAAAAAAATGAGTGGTGTGCGCACCGTTTCTTTTGTTTCTAAGGAAGAATACCGCAAGGTGTTGAACGTCGACAGAGCTGATATGTGTTTGTGTGAGTTTTTTATCGACGAAATTATTTGGCCGGAAGAACTTTTGACCCAGGAGATTTTTAGGATTGTGACGGTTGCGCAGGCGTTGGATGTTGAATTTTTCGCTAACGGGCGGGCGCGCCTTCTTGAGTATAAGCTTAAAGATGGAATGTCTCTTGTCGGTAAAAAGGTTAAAGATTGCGCGTTTACTAAAAATACGTTGATTGTTGGAATAACGCGTGATGGCGAATTGTCTATCCCAAACGGTGACACTGTTTTGCTGGCTGAAGATAAGCTTATTTTTATGGGGACTTCGCATTCGCTGGATATTTTGGCGGGAACATTTTTTCACGATAAGGAAAGTGTAAAAAGCGTTACGATTATCGGTGGCGGAAACGTCGGAATGATGCTTGCTCAAACGCTTGAGGATGTAAAAATCAAGACAAAGATTATCGAAAAAAATTACGAGCGTTGCGAGTACCTTTCACAAACACTTAAAAATACGCTTGTTATCAATGGTGATGGAACGGATTTAAAACTTCTTGATCAGGAAGAAATTGGGGCAAGTGATGTTACGATTAGTGTTACCAATAACGATGAGAGAAATTTGTTGACTTCGCTTTTGGCAAAGCAGCTTGGTACTAAGCGTACGATTACGAGAGTTTCTAAGGTTTTGAATATACCTTTGTTTGAAAAAGTGGGTGTAGATATCGCGATTTCTGCAAAAAATTCTGCATTAAATGAGGTTAAAAATGCGCTCGAGGAGTCTGTCGGAATCCTTGCAACCGTAGAACAAGGGCAGGGTGAAGTTTTAGAAATTGATTTGGATATAGAATTTAATAATAAAAAGATTATGGAATTTCAGTTCCCAAAACCTGCAATTGTCGGAGTTGTTCAGCGCGGAAATGGGGTTATTATTCCAAAAGGCGATACCCAGGTTTATTCCGGCGATACGTTGATTATATTTACAAAGGCTGAAGATGCTGATATTATCAAAGAATTTTTTAATAAGGCGGAAAGATGAGATTTAACTATTTGTTAGGCGTTGCCGGTGTATTGTTGTTTTATATTGGATTGGTAATGCTTGTGCCTGTTGTTGTGGCTTTGATTTTTAGGGAAATTTATACGATTTCTGCTTTTGTTGTTCCGGCAGTCGTGTGCTTGGGATTAGGTTTGTTGTTGAAATATTGCGCGAATAAAATTTCTGAAATTGAAAATTTTAACGATATTAAAAAATCAGAGGGGCTTTTTATTGTTGTGATGGCGTGGTTGTTGATGGGGAGCGTTGCGGCTGCACCGTTTATGTTGATGGGGCTTTCGCCGATTAATGCTTTTTTTGAGGCGGCTTCGGGTATTACGACGACGGGCGCAACTATTTTGACTCATTTTAATTATCCGCACGTGTTTTTCTTTTGGCGAGCGTTTACTCAGTGGCTTGGCGGAATGGGAATTATAGTCCTGTTTATAGCGATATTACCGCAGTTTGCGGTCGCGGGACGGCAGATGTTTTTTGCTGAGGCGCCCGGACCAACGGAGGAAAAATTTACTCCGCGAATTAGAAATACGGCATCAGCTTTGTGGAAAATATATTTTGCCCTGACGCTTATTCAGATTGGACTTTTGTGTTGGGCAGGAATGGCACCGTTTGACGCGGTGTGTAATTCGCTTTCCACGCTTGCTGCCGGTGGTTTTTCGCCTAACCCAGAAAGTACGATGGGGTATAATTCAAATATTGTAACGTTGATAATGCTGGCATTTATATTTATTTCCGGAGTAAGTTTTAACGTTCAGTATATGGCGTTATCGAAATTTAAACCGTGGAATGTTTTTAAAAGTGAAGAAGTTCGGGTATATACGGGCGTTTTTCTTGTTTTGGGGATATTGGTTGCTTTGTCATTGTTTATGAATGGTAATTATTCAAGTGTAAAAGATGCCTTGTTACACGGGTATTATCAGGTGATTTCGATTATGACATCTACCGGTAGTACGAGTGCTGATTTTAATAATTGGGGCTTAACGTCACAAATTTTATTGGCACTGGCTTTCTTCTGCGGTGGGTGCGCAAGTTCGGCGAGCGGCGGGATAAAGATTACCAGATGGTGTTTGGTGTTTAAGGTTATGAAAGTTGAGTTGCAAAAAATTCTACATCCGAACGCTGTTATTAATATTAAAATGGACAATAATATTGTGCCGCGTGAAGTAATTGTTCAGGTTGTAAGTTTTCTGTTGTTTTATTTCTTTATAATTGTTCTAACCGGGCTTATTTTGTCTGTGCTGGAGCAAAATGCGTTGGTTGGATTTAGCTCTGCTGTTTCATCGATAGGTAATATTGGGCCGACATATCCTGCGCAAATTGGTGCATTGGGTAATTTTGATGCGTTAACACCTGTTTCTAAAGGGATTTTAATTTTCAATATGTACGTTGGGCGTTTGGAATTAATTCCATTTTTGGTGATGTTTCAGAGTGATTTTTGGACGTTTAGGAAGGCGTAACTATTCATATCTCAGTGCGTCAATAGGTTTTAGCAAAGAGGCTTTGTGCGCTGGGTAGTAGCCGAAAATCATTCCTACAAGCCCGGAAAATCCCAAGGATAAAAAGATTGAAAATAGAGAGATTGATATATTTAAATCGTTAGAAAACAATTCAACGGATTTTGCGCCGACTATTCCGACTATAACACCTATAATGCCTCCGATTACGGAAAGCAGTAGGGATTCGATAAGAAATTGCCAGCGGATATCTGAGGCGCGCGCGCCAATTGCCATACGGATTCCGATTTCTTTTGTACGTTCTGTCACTGAAACCAGCATTATATTCATAATCCCGATTCCGCCTACAACCAGTGAAACAAGCGCGATTGAAAACAGAAGGATTCCAAATGTTGCCGTTGTGGCCTTTATTCGCTCTTGAAATTCGGCAGAATTTCGGATTTCAAAATCAGGTTCTTGGTTTTTGCCTATTCTGTGCCTTACGGTAAGTAGATCTTTAATTTCTTTTTCTGTCTTTTGTACGGTGTCAGCATCAGTGCATTTGACGATAATCATTTTGACTGAGCCCGGAAAACTTGTTCCGAAAACTTTTTTCTGCGCGGTCAAAATAGGGATAAAGATTAAATCATCTTGGTCGAGGTGCCCCATTGAGCCTTTTTCTTTTAGTACGCCAATGATTTTGAAAGGTGTTCCGCCGATTCTGATTGTTTTGTCTATCGGGTCGACGTCTCCGAAGAGTTCTGAAACAACGGTGTTTCCCAAGAGTGCCACCTTTGAGCCGCTATTCATTTCTTCGCGGTTAAATCTTCTTCCATAATCTATTGTATAATTTTTTGCGTATAAATAATCTGATTCTATTCCATAAACGGTTGTTGCCCAGTTTTGATTTCCGTATGAAACTTGTTTTGTTTCTGAACTTGTAGATGCGACGGCATCAATCCCGGAGACATTTTTTTTGATGGCTTGTGCGTCTTTGAGGGTTAAGGTTGGGCGTGACCCCATACCCATGTGCACACCGCCGGATTTTGCTGAGGCTGAACGAACGGTTAAAAGGTTGCTGCCCATTGATTCAATATTTTTTTGTACGTTCACTTTTGCTCCGTTTCCTACCGCAAGCATTATGATGACGGCGCTTACGCCGATGATTATGCCTAAACTCGTCAGTGCGGAGCGCATTTTGTTCACTTTTAGTGAGTTTATCGAAATTTTTAAAGTTGATTTGAAATCTATCATTTTAACGCCTCTTGCTTTGAATTTAGGGTATCGGAGATGATTTTGCCGTCCTTAAAACGCACGACACGCTTACAATACGCTGCGATATCGGGTTCGTGAGTAACCAGAATAATAGTTTTTCCGTGAATTTCGTTAAGTTCGACGAAAAAGTTCATAACTTCAACGCTTGTTTTGGTGTCTAGGTTTCCTGTTGGCTCGTCTGCCAGTATTAGCGGCGCATCGTTGACGATGGCACGAGCGATTGCAACGCGTTGTTGTTGACCACCTGACATTTGGTTTGGCATGTGGTTTTCTCGGTTTTGCAGGCCGACGATTTTAAGTGCTTGTCGGGCGCGCTCAATTCTTTCTTCTTCGGGCAAACCTTTGTAAATCATCGGAAGTTGAACATTGTCAAGAGCGGATGTTCTTGAAATCAGATTAAAGCCTTGAAATACAAAACCCAGTTTTAGGTTGCGGATTTCGGATAATTCATCTGATGAAAGCGAAAAAACATCTGTGCCGTCGAGGAAATAGGAGCCGGAATTTGGACGGTCAAGGGTGCCGAGAGTGTTCATAAGTGTAGATTTTCCGGAGCCTGACGCGCCCATAATAGCAACGAACTCTCCTTTTTCGACGCTTAATGATACATCATCCAGCGCATTAAAACATTCTTCGCCACTTTGGTATGTTTTTATAAGATTTTTGACTTCGATTAGATTCATTAAAACGGCCTCATTCTATTCATTTTTTTTGCTTTTGGATTGCTGGAGCCCGTTGCAACGTGCATTCCTTCTTTAATTTCGTCTGAAATTACCTGGGTAAAATTGTCGTCACTTGCGCCGGTTTTGATGTTTATGCGATAAAGATTTCCTTTATTTGAGACCCAAAGGCCTTGTTGTTCATAGCGTTGAGTGTTATCTTGCGGGGTGAATTTTAGCGCTCTGTTTGGTACGCAAAGAGCGTCTTTTTCTTGGGAAGTGATTATTGAAACATTGGCTGTCATTCCCGGTTTAAGTTTTAAATCGTCGTTTGCGACTTTTACGATAACAGAATATGTAACGACATTGGAAACTGTGGTCGGAGAAATTCGCACTTGGGTGACTTTGCCGGTAAATTCGCTATTTGGATAGCCATCGAGAGTGTAGATGACGTCTTGCCCTTCTTTGACTTCGCCGATATCGGCTTCAGAAACGTTAACTTCAATTTGCATTTCTTCAAGGTCTTGCGCGATTGTGAAAAGTTCCGGCGCCTGAAGAGTTGCGGCAACCGGCTGTCCGAGGTCGATTTCGCGTGAAATAATCATCCCATCGACCGGGGCAACTACTTTTGTATAATTCAAATTTACTAATGATTGTTCGTATTGAGCGCGTGTTTGTTGAATTTTGTATTTTGCGGCTTTAACTTTTGCAAGTCCGGCTTTGTAGTCGCTTTCTGCTTGATCAAGTTCGCTACGCGGAATAAAATTTCTTGCGTAAAGATTTTTGTATCGATTGTAAGTTTTGGTACTCATTTCGAGCGTTGCTTGAACTTCTGCAAGGGCCGCTTCTGCGTTGTTTACGGCGGCAAAGTTCTGATCAACTGTTGCTTGGAATGTTCGTGGATCGATTTCGGCTAAAAGTTGTCCTTTTTTTACTACCGAGTTGAAATCAACATAAATCGCGCTTATGAGTCCTGATACGGTTGAGCCGACGCTGACTGTGTTTACGGGGTTAATCGTGCCTGATGCTTCGACTATCTGCGTAATTGTTCGCTTTGTAATCGGTGCGGTTGTGTATTTAGGCCCTGATTTTGTTTTTGCAATAAATGCACTTGTCGCAAGGGTTGCCAGAATTAAGCCGATGACGATTAGTTGTTTATTAGAAATTTCAAAATTTTTAATTTTCATTTTTTCTCCTCTCTATAGATTGAGGTCTTTAACTGTCAGTGTTACATCTTGATTTAGCGCGATTGCCTGTTCAAGTGTTGCGCGCGCAACGTTGTACTTGTAAATTGTTTGAACATAAGTGTTTTGTGCGTTATTGTAGTTGACGCGAGCATCTTGTAGTTGAATATAGTCGCCTAAACCGACTTCGTATCTACCGTCGGCAAGTTCGAGGTTCTCAAGGGTTTGGCGAACTTTTGTTTCGAGTAGCGGAATCTGTTTTTCAAGCTGAATCATATCTATATACGCTCCTTGAACGTCAAAATAAAGGTTTTCGCCCAAAAGTTTTACTTCGTTTTGTGCAAATTCTACCTGGATTTTTGCGTTGTCGATTTCTTTTTGCAATTGAAAAATGTTAAATGATGAATTCAAATTAACCGAAATACTCATGCTGTTAGTTCGATAATTTGGGGTGTTCGCAAGCCCGTATCCGACGTTTGCAGATAATGTCGGGTAATACTGGCGTTTGACGTAAAGCAAAGATTGTTCCATTGCGTCGACTGTTGCGGTTAAAGCTTTGAGATCCGGGCGATTTTTCATCGCAAGTTGAACTGATTCTTCAAAAGTGAACGGATATTTTTGGAATTTATAATCCTCAAGAACTTCTGTTTTTTCAACACCAGAGGTCAAAACGGCGTCTTGAACGGGTTTTGGAACAACGCTTAGATCTTTGTCATTGGCGATTTTTGTTAAACTAACCGGCACATAAGGGTTTGGCAGATTAAAAGTTTCTGTATTTGAAATTTCGTACTCTGGTGCATAAGCCACATACATTGAATTGTTCAATGCGACAAGGGCGTTTTTGTAGTTGTTCTCGGCTTGAACAAGCGCCACTTTTGCGTCACTCAGGTTGACCTCGGCGTTTACAAGGTCTATTTTTGAACGAATGCCTTCATCATAGTACGCTTGAGTTCTTATGTAGTTGCGTTCTGTAATCTGCACGTTTGAACGTTCTATGTCCATGACGGATTTTGCTGCTAAAACTGCGTAGTATTTGAGTTTTACATCGAATGTTGTTGTTAAAACCGCGTAATCAAAGTCGTATTCTGCGGCAATTTTGTTATATTTTTGCATTTTGACTGACGCTAGAGTTTTGCCGAAATTGAAAAGTATTTGGTTAATTGAGGCGCTGACGTTGGGAAACGTTCGGTTGTTTGAGTTGTTGCGCAACATATAACCGCTACCGCTTATCGAGTTTATATTCTGATTATAGCCGACGCCGGCGCTAATCGTTGGGGTGTAAGCGGATTTTGCAATAGAAATATTGTTTTTGGCTGTTCTCAGGTTAAAAATCGTGCGCTTAACAAGCGGGCTGTTGTTGAGCGAAATGCTGATGCAGTCCGTGAGATTTAACATAGACCCTTTTTCGATTGTTTTGTTTTCAAGCGCCAGTGCCGTCGGACAAGCAAGCCCAATGATTATCGTTAAACTTATTATCTTTTTCGTTAATTTCATCTATTGCTCCAGAATAATAATACTATTTTTCATCGTTCGTGTTATCGTGTGGATAATGTATTTATAACGAACTAGTCGTTGGAAAGTTCATTTTCTCCCTCTTGACAAACTCCAAAAATACGGTATCATGATAATATGAATTATACAAACTACAATAAAAGAATAAGAAGTTCAATAGGGGGGGGGGGCGCCTCAACAGCCTGATTATATTTGGGTTTCAGGCACCTGTTTTGCCAAAACCTCCGATCCTTGCGAACGCATATTTTCGAGCACTACTTCAAAAACACAAGAAAATATGGTAAAATACATGTATGAGAATAGCAGGAGGATTAAAATGACAAAAAAACTTGGATTTACGATGGCGGAGATACTTCTCTCCCTAACAATTATTGGAGTCGTTGCGGCGATTACGCTACCAAGCTTGATGGCAAATATTAACGAACGGACTTGGAATACCCAACGCAAAGCACTTTACGCCAGAATGTCCCAAGCCATCGCAATGATGCCACAAGTAGGCGGTTATGGAACATTGACAGAAGATGAAAGTGGAAGTGTAACCGAAGATACCGCGGCAGAAACATTTTTAACAGAAGGTTTGTCAAAAGTTTTAAAGATAAATAATATTTGCGATTCTGAACACTTGGCAGATTGTGGCGTTCCTGCAACTTATACAAACCTTGCTGGTTCTACCGGCTTGGAATGGCCTAAAACAATTGGTGCTTGGAATAGCCAGTTTGTAAATTTTTCTTTCGTAGGGTCTAATTGGGGTGGTAGTGGTATTGATTGGTCGTACTCATATTCACAACCCAATACTAAGGCTGCTGCATTTGAGACTCAAAATGGAGAATCTATTGCTTTGTATTACAATCCCAATTGTACAAATTATCGTGGTGAAGGATGGCATTACGCTCAGTCTTTAATGTGCGCAAATTTTGTCTATGACTTAAATGGGAATAAGGGCCCTAATACTGTTGGTAAAGATGTCGGTTTTATTACTGCACTTTATAATAGTGATTCTAATATCGTAGCCCCTATACCTCTAGCCACGGATGCAAGTTCTTCTGCATTGGCACAATCCTCTGCAAGTGCAGCGTGCACGGCTGTAAATTCTGAAAGCCGATTACCAAATATTGATGAGTTAACAGCTATGTATTATAACAAAGAACTCTTGGGGATTTCGACAGGTAAATTTTGGTCATCTTCTGTTGTTTCTACCAGTATGGCGTGGGGGCAAGATTTCCCAAATGGGCAAAGGGGAGTTCGTGCTCGAAATGAAAATTTCTCAGTCCGTTGTGTTAAGCGTTAAATAAAAATTTTACCTCAACGTAACTCCTCTCAAGTTGTTGAGACTACCCTGCAGAGGCGAAAGCCTCTGTAGGCATTTCTATTATTATTATTTTTTTTTTATGCTCTATGATATGCGCCGAATCATTTCTTGAGCGGATTCGCAGTCTGGGAAGAGGTCTGTTATGACGTATAGTTTTTCCAGTGCTTTGTCGATTTCGCCCAGTTTTTCGTAGCATTGCGCAAGGTATAAAAGTAAATTTAAGTTGTCGCCGTTTTCGTTGATGATTTTGTTGAACAGGTTTGCGGCGGTTTCCCATTTGCCCAGTTCAAAATATGTTAGGGCGAGAAGGTTTTCGACTTCGAGGGTCGGATTTTTTTCGTAGGCTGCGATTAAATAGCGCTTGGCTTCTTCCCAGTCTTGGGCGTTGTATTTGATTTTCGCCGCGATGTAGAGGTAGAACGCGGAGTTTGGTTGCTTTTCCAGCGCTTTTGTGATGCGATCTGAAGCGGTGTCAAAATCTTTCAGAAGAATTTTGTTGAGAGCGGAGAACGCTAAGGCCTGATGGTCTTGTGGGTTAAGCTGGAGCGCTTTTTCGTACATTTTGTCCGCGTCTTCGAAATGTGTGGTTGAGTGTAGGAAATTTGCGTATTCAAAAACTATGGAGAAGTCGTCCGGGCTGATTTTGAGCGCGTTTTTAAATTCGATTTCTGCGTAGTCGAATTGTTTTCTTGACATATAGATAATGCCCAAATCTTTGTAGGCCATCGCGTATTGGTCGTCAATGGTGATAACTTTTCTCAAGTGTTTTTCGGCGTTATCGAGGTCATTGACGCTTGCGCAGACTTGTGCGTATTCGAAATAGATATCTGCGGAGATGTTGCCTTGGAGAATTAATTTTTCGTAGACGACTTTTGCGTTGCCGAATTGGCAAATTTTTGAATACATTTGCGCGAGTTTTTGTAAGATGTTTACTGATTTCGGGTTAAGGACGGCCAAGTGCGCAAGGATTGAGATGGCGTGTTCGAACATGTTAAGTTTTTCGAAACAGCAAGCCAGATTATATTGATAAGTTGTTGTGCCCGGATTGCGTGAAATCAAGATTTTGTAATATTTTATTGCTTTTTCCCATTCTTCGAGTTTTACCATAGACAATGCCAGAGCGACGAGGTAATTGTCTTTTGGCTCGATGGTGTAAGCTTTTTCGAGAAATTGTGCAGCCTGTTCGTGTTCGTTTTCAGTTTGAAGAAGTGAAGCAATGTTGAAATAAGAAATTGATTCATTGGGACTGAGTTCGACGGCTTTTTCAAAGTATTCGAGTGCACTGTCGGTTTCGCCCATTGCGGTGTAACAAGTTCCTATGTTGTTGTAAAGCTGCGTGTGATTTGGGTTAAGTTCAATTGCTTTTTCGAAGTATTCGATACTTTTTTCGTAATTTTTTAGTGACATGTTAGATGTTCCGAGGATGTAAAATACCGAATAGTCAATATCGTCAAAATTAAGCGTTTTTTCCATCAATTCAACGGCCTCTTCTTCTTTTTTGTTTTTGATAAGAAGTACTGCTAAATTTTTGTAGGCATCGAGATAGGTTTCGCGCAACTTAATTACTTCGCGGTAGGCGTTTTGCGCGGGAATAAAATCGTTGAGGTTGTCGTAACAGTTTGCCAGATAGAACCAGCTAGTGGCGTCGTCTTGGCTATATTTTACGACGGTTTCAAACACTTTGCGTCCTTGTTCGTATTCTTCGAGGTTTACGTGGCAAAGCCCGAGGAGTTTTAATGCTTCGTGGTCTTTTTCGTCGTTTTTTATTATCTCTTGTAGCTCGGCTTTAGCCGCTTCGAATTCTGAATTCGCTATTAAATCGTTAATTTGGTCAATCTTCTTACTCATAGTGATATTATTGTAATACAAAGAAGTCAGTATGTCCAGCTACTTTTGAGGCGTGTTTCTGTAGGCGAGGTAAGCGAGGATAAAACAAGTTATGCCAAGGATTACGCCGAAACCCATCGTGTAGTGGAATGCGTTCAAAAATGCGTCGTTGTAGATGAGGTTTTGGTTGAGGTAGTGGTTTTTGATACTGGCAAAGATGGTTATTGTGAGCGCGACGCCTAGGATGTTTCCTACGTTTCTACAAAGTGATAGAATTCCGCTGCCCACGCCGATTTCGGTTTTGGGGATGCTTGATAGAATAGCGGTGTTGGATGGTGATTGGAATAAGCCGTTTGCGATTCCCATGAACCCTGAAACTAAGACTATAGCTTGTATTGGTGTGTTTTCGTCAAAGGTTATAAACAGCGCCAACGCCAGAATGTATGTGGCTGCGCCGAACAAAGTTATGTTTTTGCTGCCGTGTTTTCCTGCGTAACGCCCTGCCAGCGGCGCGGTTACTGACAGAACTCCGGCGTAAGCAAGCACGGTTAAGCCGGTTTTCATCGGGCTGAAGTTGAGGATTTCTTGCAAATAAAACGGTAAAAGTACGCTGTTTGTAAACATTGCCATGTATGAAGTCATGACTGCAAGATTTCCGAATGTAAATTCGCGGATTTTAAACAGACTTAAATTTATCATCGGGTAGTCAATGTTGTGGTCACGTATGTAGAAAAGTGTACCAAAAACCAGGGTTATGAGCCCCAAAGAAAGGATTTTGAACGATGTCCAGCCCCAGGTGTGGCCTTCCGATATGGCTAAAAGCAGGGCTAAAATAGCCACGCTAAAATAGGCGAAACCCAGGTAGTCGAATTTAAAATTTTCTCGTGGTGCGGTGTGTGACGGTAAAAGTTTATATGCAAAATATGCGCTAACCAGAGCGATCGGAATGCTCGGCAAAAATATTGAATGCCAGCCAAAATAATGGATTATAATTCCGCTCAGAGCCGGGCCGCTAAGTCCGCCAATTGCTATTATACATCCGCTTAGCCCTAAAGCTTTGCCGCGTTTTTCGTTTTTAAAAATAGTTGCGATTATTGCGGACGCGTTAGAGATCATTATCGATGCGCCCAAAGCTTCTATGCACCGATACAAGACCAAAAGTTTGAACGATTGAGCTGTGAAGTTCAAAAAAGAACCCAGCGCAAAGAGTAAAAATCCGGTTGCGTAAAGTTTATTTTTGGGTAAAATATCGCCCAGCTTGCCGAAAAATGGGAGTAAAACTGTTAATACAAGCATATATGCGATGACGACCCATTGAATTTGTGACAGGCTGACTCCAAGATCTGTAGACATTGCATACAACGCAAGATTAACGGTTGTCGAATCGAACATCCCCAGAAAATTCCCGACTGCCGTAATAATAAATATACTCCATTTTAGACTTTTTGTATTCATAGTTTTATTATACTATCTGATTTGCGTATAACTGCACTGCGAAAGTGTGGCTTTCTTGCCATTAAAATAATTAGGTGGTTTATTTAAGTACCGGCAGGTAGGATTGCGGGTAATTGTAATCCTCTTTGAACCCCAAGTTTCGGTACATTTTCAACGCTTGGAAATTGTTTGTTTCTGTATTTGTGTTGATTTCTGTTATCGGAAGTTCGTTTTCGTCGCAAAGAATTATTACTTTGTGAAGAGTTTCTCCGAGTAAGTATTTCGATAGCCCCTTCGACTGATGGTCTTTTGATATCGCAAAAATAGGTATGTTCACGATTTTGTTGCCGGTTACGTTGGCAAAACAAAATCCGACGGGTTTATTTTTGTAAAATAGAACACTGGAGGCTTCGGGCAAGAAGTCTGCGTAAACGTGTGTTACGATTTTGTTTAAAATGTCGTATGTGCCGTCAAGAGAAGAAAATCTTGTGTCAAAAAGTGCGTCAGCGCTTGTGGAAAAGGCGTTTTGAACTACGCGTACAGCATCGTTCATAAATTTGTCGTTCCAGGATTTTATACTATAATCTTTTGGAAGTTCTTCCAGTGTCGCCAAGTTTAGGATTTGTCGAGAACTCGTTTCGTGCAACATAAATCGTAAAACTGCGATTCCTACAAATTTAAAACCTAAAATGGAAATTTCGCCAACGATTCCTTTTTGTCGGCCTAACATTGGGTAACAGACCACTTTTTGAAGTCGTTCGGTTTTTACTTCGTCCATAAAATGTTTTATTAATGCGCAACTTCTTTGGGTTATGTTTTCAAATTTATGGCTGTGAACAATGTTTAGTTCTATGGCCTCAGAAATTGCCAATGTGTAGACGAGAAATGCTTTTGGAATATCGTTTTCGGTGTAGATGAGGCAGTTGATTAAGTTGTTTTCTAAAGATTCTAAAAAACTGTCGAACTGCAAAGGTTCGAGTTCGAATTTGTATTCGGCAAAAGCGCATTGGCAGAAGTCCTCGTAAATAGGCTTGAAACTGTCGTAATATTTAGGGGTTAGTGCTTTTACTTCGTACATTTGCTATTCCTTTTTATATCATGTGGCACATTTTTTCTTTTTTGGTGTGCATATATTTTTGATTATATTCGTTGATTTCTGGTTCTATTTTAACTATATCATGAATTGTTAGTCCGTAACCATCCAAGCCGACGATTTTTCGTGGATTGTTAGTTATTAAATCAAAAGTCGTGAATCCGATATCGCGGATTATTTGTGCGCCGGCGCCGTATTCTCTTAAATCAGGTTTAAAACCTAAGGAGACATTTGCTTCGACGGTGTCTTGGCCTTGTTCTTGTAGCGCGTAAGCTTTTATTTTGTTGACAATACCGATTCCGCGTCCTTCGTGTCCACGCATATAAATAAGAGCGCCTCGGCCGTTTTGGTTAATCATCTTTAACGCTTCGTGAAGTTGTTGGTTGCAGTCGCATTTTAGACTGTGGAAAATATCCCCGGTCAGGCATTCGCTATGAACCCTAATTAATGGCATTTTGTCGGAACCGTCGTCTTTTACGAGCGCGACGTGTTCTTGACCATTCAAGTGATTTGTATAACCGTAAATTTTGAAGTCGCCAAATTGTGTTGGAAGATTTGCTTCTGCGTCGCGTGTGATGTGTGTTTCGGATTTTAAACGGTACGCGATTAGTTGTGCTACAGATACAAACTTAATGTCGTGATGGTTTGCAAACCGTCTTAAATCGTCGCGGCGCGCCATTTGCCCATCATCCATCATTATTTCGCACATTACGCCTGCCGGTGCGTGGCCACAAATTTTTGCCAAGTCGACGGCGGTTTCAGTGTGGCCTGTGCGCTCCAAGACGCCACCTTTCTTGGCTACACAAGGGAAAATATGTCCGGGGCGTCTCAAATCTGTTGGTGTGGTATCTGGTGCAATAGCGATTTGTATTGTTTTTGCACGGTCGTAAGCGGAAATCCCGGTTGTTACTCCGTATTTTTCTGCACCGTCAATGCTCAGGGTGAACGCCGTTTTGAGACCTTCGGTGTTGTTTTCGACCATTTGTGGTAAATCAAGGCGTTGCGCGATTTCCGGGGCGATTGCAAGGCAAATTAGGCCGCGACATTCTTTTGCCATAAAGTTTATGATTTCAGGTGTTGCCATTTGTGCAGAACATATCAAGTCGCCTTCATTTTCGCGGTCTTCATCGTCAGCCACTATTATCGGACGGCCTGCTTTGTAGTCGGCAATCGCGTCTTCGATTTTGTCAAATTTAAAACTAAATAAATCCATTTTCGCTTAAAAACTCCATGCTAATTCTACTTTTATTATCGTTCGGAGATAAAAATTTTTCAATATATCGACCTAAAATATCTGTTTCAATATTTACAATAGAGCCGATATTTAGGTTTTTAAGCGTTGTGTGTTCGTAGGTGTGGGGGATTACGGCTATTTTGAAACACGTTTCGTTAACGTCAGCGATTGTCAAACTTATCCCATTTATTGTTATAGAGCCTTTTTTGACAATATATTTTGTGTCGTTGGTTTCGAAATACATATTGTAAAAATTGTCCAATTTCTCAATTTTTAAGAGTTTCCCGGTTGAATCTACGTGGCCTTGAACGATGTGGCCGCCCATTCTTGATGTGGGGGTTAGGGCGCGTTCTAAGTTGACTTTTTGGCCTTGGGTAAAAGCCGAAAAGGTTGTTACTCTAAGGGTTTCTTGACTTACTTCAACCTTGAACGAATTTTGGGTAAACTCGATTACGGTTTGGCAAACGCCGTCAATAGCGATACTGTCACCGAGTTTGCAATCCTTTAACACCTTGTCACACAAAACTTCCAGCTTTGCGTTGCCGTTTGCTGAGCGTTGAAACCTTTTTATTTCTCCAATTTCTTCGATAATCCCTGTGAACATAACATATTTATAGCACAAGTGACGTCAAAAAGGCAAGAGGGTAGCGCCAGTGTTTAAGAAGACGGTGGCTAAGTGAATAATATGTGAAAGATGGTTAATAAGTTGAGGTGTTAATATATTCCACAAGCAAGACCATAGAGGGCGCCAAGACCTAAATAAACCAGCGGGTCAAATTTTTTGTGCAAGCTTAAAAGTATAAGTATGGTTAAAAAAATGATGTTGTATAGATTGATGTTAGCTGTTAAAAAATCGTTGATGAACATATTTACACCAACCGCACATAAAAGCCCGCAACCAAGCGGTTTTAGTACATAGATTATTGATTTTACGTATTGGTTTTCGCTGAATTTTTTCAAAGCTTTGGAAAGTAAAACGACAAAAATTAAAGACGGAAGAATAATTGCTGTCGTTGAGATTAGAGAACCTAATATTCCTGCGGTTTTGAATCCGGCAAAAGTCGCCATGTTTATCCCGACAGGCCCTGGAGTTATTGACGAAATGGCTATCATATTGTTTAAGTCGTCGAGGCTGTACCAGTTGTAATGCTCACTGATTTTGTATAAAAATGGCAAGGTCGCATAGCCGCCGCCAAATGAAAAAACACCAATGTTAAAAAATTCCCAAAACAGGCGCAATAAAATCATGATTTTACGCTTCCGGTTTTAAATAGGCCAATTAATGTGCCAAGTGCAATCCCGCTTATGACGATGAAAATTGGTGAAATTTTTAACCCTATTAGAGCGATAAATGCCATCAAAAAGATTATGTACGCGCCTTTGTCAATGATACTTTTTGACCACATTTCGCGCACAGCCTGGAATAAAAGTGCTAATACTCCAATTGAGATGCCGGCGAAAACATTTTTGGTCAGCGGAAGATCTACTATTTGCGCCAAGAGATTTGCAAGTAGTACTATTGCTAGAAATGCCGGTGTTACGATGCCTGTAATCGCCGCAATGGCACCTTTTGTTTTTGAAAGCTTGTAGCCGACAAAAACGGCGGTGTTGATTGCTATTAGGCCGGGCAGACTTTGGGAAATCGCGTAATATTCGCAAATATCATCGTCCGTTATATCGTTGTATTTGGCGGCGATTTCGGATTGAAGTAGTGGCAAAATTACGTACCCGCCACCTAAAAGTAGCGTTCCTATCTTGAAAAATCTTTTATAAATATCTATTAACGACTTGTTCACGTATCGTTTATTTACCTATTCACTTATGGATGCTTTCAATCGTGCCAGAGCTCGGGCTTTTGCGACTTCTGCACGCTTGGCGTCGTGTTCTGCCTTTATGTCAGCCAGGCGTTCTTCAGCTCGAATTAATGCTGCTTGGGCGCGCGCCTTATCGATTTCATGACTGCATTCGGCAATATCTGTTAGGATAAGTGCCTCGTTGTTTTTGAATTGAAATACGCCGCCCATAATTGTGAAAAGTTTTGTTTCGCCGTTATGGATAAGTTTTGCCACGCAAATTTCCAGAACTTTCATACAAGGTACGTGATTTTCGAGGATGCCAAATTCACCCTCTGTACTTTTTGCGATAATTTCGTCGGCCTCGCCTTCGTATACAATTCTTTCGTGAGTAATAATTTTTACTTTCATTTTTACTCCTATGCTGCCAAGGTGCGTGCTTTTTCGATGGCTTCTTCGATTGTTCCGACCATATAGAAGGCTTGTTCAGGAAGGTCATCGTGTTTGCCTTCGACGATTTCTTTGAATCCTTTTATGGTGTCTGCCAGTTTTACGTATTTACCCGGAATTCCTGAGAATTGTTCGGCTACGAAGAACGGCTGAGATAAGAAACGTTGGATTTTTCTTGCGCGGTTAACGGTTTCTTTGTCTTCTTCAGAAAGCTCATCCATACCCAAGATTGCGATAATATCTTGTAATTCTTTGTATTTTTGTAGGATTTCAAGAACTTTTGTGGTGACTTCATAGTGGTCCGTGCCGATAATATTCGGGTCTAGGACGCGAGAGTTAGATTCTAGCGGATCAACGGCCGGGTAAATACCCAACGACGCAATCTGTCTGGACAAAACGGTTGATGCGTCAAGGTGGGAGAAGGTTGTTGCCGGAGCCGGGTCGGTCAAGTCATCGGCCGGAACGTAGATTGCTTGAACTGATGTGATAGAACCGTCTTTTGTGGACGTGATACGTTCTTGAAGTTCACCCATTTCGTTGGCCAGTGTTGGCTGATATCCGACGGCTGATGGCATGCGGCCTAAAAGCGCTGAAACTTCCGAGCCGGCTTGCGTGAATCTAAAAATGTTGTCAATAAACAACAAAACGTCTTGTTTTGAATAATCACGGAAATATTCAGCAGCTGTTAGTGCTGAAAGTCCGACTCTCATTCTGGCTCCCGGCGGTTCGTTCATTTGTCCGTAGATGAGTGCAACTTTGTCGATAACGCCGGATTCTTTCATTTCGTTCCAAAGGTCGTTACCTTCGCGAGTTCTTTCACCGACACCGCCAAATACTGATACGCCGGAGTGCTCAGATGCGATATTGTGGATAAGTTCCATAATTAAAACTGTCTTGCCGACGCCCGCACCGCCGAATAAACCGATTTTACCGCCTTTTTGGTACGGTTGGATAAGGTCGATTGCTTTGATACCTGTTTCAAGAATTTCGATATTGGTGTTTTGATCGGTCAAGGTTGGGGCTTCGCGGTGAATTGGCAAATACGTATCTGTTTCGATTGCGCCCATTTCGTCAACGGCTTCGCCGATAACGTTTAGAATTCTGCCTAAAATAGGTTTGCCGACGGGGATCTTGATGGGTTCGTTGGTGTTGATTACTTTCATACCGCGTTTAAGTCCGTCTGTTGAAGACATTGCGACTGTTCTTACACGGTTTGAACCTAACATTTGTTGGACCTCGGCGACGATTTTTTCGCCGGCATCGTTAAAAATCTCAAGTGCCGTGTAGATTTCAGGAACTTCTCCCGGTTGGAATTCTACGTCGATTACCGGCCCGATAATTTTTGTTATTAACCCTTCGTTTTTGTTTAATGTTTCCATAAGCATCTCCCTTGTCTTTGCAATTATTATATCACTAAAATTTACAAGTTCAAATTTTTGTAGTAAAATATTGTTATGAATTTTTTTCAGAGATTGATTTATACGTTTTTGTCGTTGAAAGAGCGTGGTTTGCGCCTGCGTTTGGATAAACATTTGCGCACTTCTGCAACAAACTCGACGTCTAAAACGGTTATTTCGGGAAACTGTTCGCTCACTCTCAATACCGAAACCAATAAAAATATTGAACTTGTTCGGCAAAATATGATGGATGTTGTCAAAAGTTCAAATTTTACGTCGGATGTACTTTTAGAAATGATAGAAAAACGTGGCGTTAAAGTCATATTTATGAAAGACGCCTACAAAATTCTGGCGCTTTTGAGTGAAGAACAGGGGCTTATTTTGGAGCGTCGAGGTTTTGAGGGTTTTGTTTTGAATTTGTTAGCGGGATGTGCGCCGTCTTTTGTGTCAAAGCCGATGTTCATTATGGAGAAAGGTAATAAAGATTTTTATTTTTTACTTTTTCATTTTTACAAAATGCATAGTTATTTTCAAAATTTGCCGGGCATGGACTATGAATCGCAGCGTCTTTTTCGTATTTATTCACGGAACCCTGAAAAATGCGATATTTCGCAGCTTGGGTTTGAGGAATTAATGGCGTTGAAAGAGGCTACCGCACGTGATAATGAGGCAAGTTCATTTGTAATTGAGGTTTCGAAACAAAGAGACGGAGCCAAAAATGCGCATTCTAAACTCCAGAACGGCGGTGCGAGGTTGTAGGTGTTCGCCGCAGGCGGGATTCCGCCTGCGGCGAGTTAAAGGGTTAAAAAGTTAAACGGGGTTAAAGTATTAACCATTTAACACGTGGCCCTCTTGACAAATTAAGAAAATACGGTATCATGATATTATGTTAAATGAAAATGAAAGTATAAAGAGTTCAATAGGGGGTAGGGGGGCCGACGAAGTCGGCTCTTATACACGTGCCGACCCGTGTGAGATTTTACTAACCCGAGAACTGCCTTCCTCAAAGTCCTGATTATATTTGGGTTTGTGAAAAACAATGCCGGACTTTTCGTCGCCCCCCTTGACAAAAGTAGAAAATCGGTTAATATAATAGTATGGTTAAATTAAAATACATTAGTGGAATATCCAGTCCAATAGGGGGGGGGGGCGCCTCAAAGTCCTTGCTATAATTGGCGTTGCGGCTCATGTTTTGCCAAAATCTCCGACCCTTGCGAATACAAGATTACGGAGGTAAACATGAGTAAAAATCTTGGATTTACGATGGCTGAAATATTGCT
>JAZUCM010000028.1:0-11939 GCA_045639085.1 Candidatus Gastranaerophilus bacterium | reverse complement strand
CCTTGTTAATAAATACGTGCTAATCTATAACAATAGGCCACAGTGGAACAAAAATAAACTGTCTCCGTGCAGATACAGAGATTTTTTATTGGCTGCTTAATTTGTGTCCAGGTTTTGGGGACCACTTCATATTCGCTTATTCACTTATTCACTTTTACAACTCATTAACTTATTAACTCATCAACTCTCTTACTCACCTTTCTCGACCATTTTTTTAGAACGCAAATTACGATGATAAGTTATGGCAAAGCGGTGCGCCTCATCACGGATTCGCTGTATCAAAAACAAAGCGCCTGAGCCCCGCGGCAACATTATAGAGTCCGACCGGCCAGGCAAAAACACTTCTTCTTCGCGTTTTGCCAAACTCACAAAATCTATTCCTTCAACGCCCATCTCATCTACAATCTGCATAACACTGGATAACTGGCCCTTGCCACCATCAATTATTATCAAATCAGGCTTTGCCCATTTCTTTTCATCTCCAAGATGCGATAGACGACGTTCCAAAACCTCTTTCATCGACAAAAAATCGTCCGGCTTGCCTTCGGTCGACTTAACTTTAAACTTCTTATATTCACTTTTTTTCATCAGACCATTAATACAAGTAACCATAGAAGCAACCGTATTTGTACCCTGAATATGCGAGATATCATAACATTCAATCCTATGCGGAAAGTTCGTCAATTCTAATTTTTCCGCCAGAAACGCCCCAATCTCATTAAAATCATCCTGAATTTGTACCATCTTTTTAATAAGGGCATTTTTCAACAAATTTTCTGCATTTTTATCCGCAAGTCGCTGCAATTCAGTTCCCTGTTTTGTCTTCCCGTAACTTATACGAACCTTTTTACGCGCCAAAATTTCAAGCCATTCCTCATAAAGCGCCTTTTCACCAATATTTTCCAACTCACGTGAAACAACCCTATCCGGGAACTCCAACGCCAAATTTCCATAATAATCGCGGAAGAACGTCTTAAAAAATTCATCCTTGTCATTTTCTTCAACACTAAACGTGAAATCTTTTTTGTCAATCAAGCGCCCTTCTCTAATCATCAACACCACAATCGCAAAAATACCGTCTTCCTGCAACAGCGAAATAACATCCTGATTGAGTTTCGTATTCTCGTAAACAACTTTCTGACGCTCGAGAGTTTTTTGCAAATCAAAATAACTATCGCGCAAAAGTGCCGCCTTCTCAAACTGTTCAGTGCACGCGTACTCCTGCATCTGTTCTTTAAGTTTTTCTATAAGTTCACTCTGCCGCCCTGACAAAAAAAGTTCCGCTTGCTTGACCACTGCCTGATATTCCTCTTTAGAAACAAGCCCCTGACACGGCGCCATACATTTCCCAATATGGTAATAAAGGCACGGCCTAGACTTAAACTTAGGTTGCTTACATTTTTTAAGCGGGAAAATTTTCTTTAAAAAATCCAACGTTGAATACATCGCCCTTATATCCGTATAAGGCCCGTAATACGTGCCTTTAAGTGGATTCATATTTTTCTTACGCTCAATCAATATCCGCGGATAATCCTCATTTGTAATAAGAAAATACGGATATTTTTTATCATCTTTCAACAGAACATTGTATCTCGGCTTATATTTTTTGATCAAATTATTTTCAAGAATCAACGCCTCAACTTCTGTATTGGTAATAATATACTCAAGCCGTTCTATTTTAGGCAAAAGAGCAATCAATTTTGGCGAATCCGGCGTTTTATTAAAATAACTTTTAACCCGCCGTTTCAAATTTTTGGCCTTACCGACATAAATAACCTCACCCGCATTATCATAATAAAGATAACATCCCGGCAACTCGGGCAACAGTTTAAGCGTTTGTTCCAAATCTTTGTTCATCATAAATAAATTATACCATATTGTTAACATTTGTAAAGAAAAATCATCTTTCTGAATTTTCCCCCTACAAAAAAACTTTATAGATATAAGAGAGAAAAAATTGAGAGGGCACAAGATATGGCTATCGCAAATTTACAAGAAATGTTATTAAGCTACACAAAACAACAAACGGCAATCAACGAACAATTGTCCGGGATAATGATGAACACGGCATTTGCGACCAGATCTTATTCCGAAAAGCAAAAACAATTCAACGAACAAGTTCAAAACTATTATTACCAATATTACGAACAAGACCCTGATATGTACTACGACTTGGTAGAGCTAATCGAAAACGAACACGAACTTGATCTTGCACGCCTTGAATCCTGGGAAGCAAACCTTGAAGCGGAGAAAAACGAACTCGAAACCCAATTAAACGAAATAACAACTTACAAAGAAAACTGGATGAAACTACTCTCCGGCAACATCAAAAAAGACTTCACATACGGCAGCGTTTCATAAAATAAAAACCCGAGACACAATCTCGGGTTTTTAAATACCTTTTAACATTTTATACAAATAAAGAACATTCTTTTTATCATCAAGAGCTTTTACAAGCTCTTTTTTCATCTCTTCATAAGGAATTTCCGGCGCAGAAACAAACAATTCATAAGGCTCAACACCTAAAGCTTTTGTTATAGCCATCAATGTTTCCGCCGTAGGATAATTCTTACCATTCTCAATTTTACTTACATTTTTAGGGTCAATCCCAATCAACTCTGCAAATTTATCCTAAAATAAAGCAGTTCTCCGCCACCTGCTTGTCACCCTCACGGGTGCCAACACCGTGGCTTCGCTGTCTAATACGCCACTCTCAAAAATCCGCTCACGTTCCTTATCGCGAATTTTTGTTCGGACAGTTAATTTCTTATTCTTCCTGTATAATTGAATCTGTTTACCCAACTGAAACTTTAATGTCATAATGACTCTTAATTCTAAAATAAAACAACACACCGCAAAATCGAAACCCAAATACGTGTTACTTCCAGAGAACCTTACGGGCCGCTTAGTTCATTGGAATAACAAGTTGTTGGCCGATTGAAAGTTTATTCGGATTTGTCATATTGTTTGCTTGCATCAAGTTAGATTCTGAAACTTTGGAATACTGTCCGTAAAAGCGGATTAAGATTTTTTCAATCGTATCACCACTTTGCACAATGTAAGTTTCGTTTTTAGCAGCAACATCTTCTGTTTCGCTCGACGGTACCAGGCTAAACCCGCCCTCAGCACTTGCAAGGTCAGAATTACTCAAACTATTCGCAAAAAATACTGTTCCCATCAACGCACCAACCAAAAGTGCACCGGCTACAATCCCTGTCGCAATATAAAATTTCGGCGTTTTATCCGCAGTCGACGTAAAATCACTGATTTTAAAATTCTTCCAAAGCAAATCCAACTCTTCGTGTTTTTCGTGTTGTTCTTTGCCCGGCCTGATGTAAACATTAGGTGCAAAATCCGCCTCATCACCGCGGTAATTCTTTAAGGCTTCCAAAACCGCCATTTTTTCTTTGGATAAATTTGATCTTCTGATAGTTGTACTTTTCATACACACATCCCCAAGTTAAACTTCTAACAAAATAGTAGCACGAGTGCAAGAGCTTATCAAGTTTTTCATTAAGAAAAATTTACAAAAATCCTCACCATCCACCACCACCAAGGGTATTCCCCAAAACGCAAAACAAAAGCCGTTATTCACGGCTAAATCATATTTGGTAAAAGGTTAGTGTGTAGGAGAAAATAAAGAAAAAGAAAATGGTTTATATTATTTAAATACCCATATATTTTATATAAATAACATATACGCCGGATATGCTTTACAAAAGTTAATCTTTTTAAAGCTACGGCCGTAGCATTCCGATATGATAGATATGAGAATTTCGGCATCTACAGGGATAAATAGTGTATCAGGAATGATTTGCGGCGGCGGAATCGATGAGGAGTATAAACGAATTATCGAAAAAATGCTAGAACTCGGCCTCACTCCAAGCGGAAACAAAGCAGCAGATAAAGCCAAATTGCGCGAAATCGAGATGCAACAAGTTAAAACCGAACTCGGGTCCAAAGGTAATGGCTCCGCCAATGCGAGTAAATATGTAACAATTTCTTCTGCTGAAATCACCAACCTTAAAGAAAAACTTCAACAAAAAGCCAAGGAAGAAAACGCACCCGAAATGCATAAAAAATTCGACGCCATGCAAAACCGCCCCGGCGCCGAACAACAAGCTCTAATGAACAAATATTTTATTAACAAAAGATTTTAACGTTTAACGCAGCGCACGTCGCCGGAATAGGACCGCGTGTACGGGTGGCGACGGCCCGCGTAGAAACCCTGGCGCCAAGCCGAACTAGCAGAAACAACGGAGCCGGACCAAAAGCTACCGGACGAGATACCGACAAGGGCTTTATTGTAGTACATTGAGGTTAACTCGTCAATGTTTGGTATTCTTGAGTTAGGATCCTGTTCCGTGCAAGCCGCAGAAGCCGCTGTTTGTGCCATTGTTGCTCCGCTTTTCGCGTTAGTTGAAAGTGGCATTGGAGCTACAATATTTGTATCATTATTATAAAGTGCAGTGATAAAACCTATGTCTTTACCGACCATGTTTGGACCTTTGTTACCATTTAGATCATAGACAAAGTTTGCGCACATTTGAGCTTGTGCATAATGCCACACCTCGCCTTCGCTGTCTCTACAATTTGGATTGTAATAAAGTGCAATCGTTTCACCATTTTGGGTTTCAAATGCTGCAGCCTTAATGTTTGGTTGGGAATATGAAAAATGTGCGTCGGTACCATCTGCATTCCAACCACTACCAACGAATGAAAAGTTTACAAAATGATCATTCCAAGCGCCAATTGTCTTTGGCCAAGGGGTAATTGTACTGCCAGCAAGGTTGGTGTATGATGTCGGAACGCCACAATCTGCAAGGTGGTCACTGTCGCAGATATTGTTTATCTTGAGAACTTTACTTAGACCTTCTGTTAGGAAAGCCTCCGCTCCAGTGTCTTCTGTTATACTGCCGCCTTCTTCGGTAACTTTTCCATAACCGCCCATTTGTGGCATAATTGAAAGCGCCTGACTCATGCGGGCGTACAAAGCTTTTCGTTGCGTGTTCCAAGTTCGTTCATTGATGTTGGCCATTAGCGATGGTAAAGTAATCGCCGCGACCACGCCGATGATTGTTAAAGATAGCAGTATTTCAGCCATCGTAAATCCAAGATTTTTACTCATATTATGCTCCTTCTCGCTTGTATCAACAGGGGCGGAAGGCTCGGCAAAACATGTATATTTACCCTCGCGAAGCCAGATATAATCAGGCTGTTGAGGCGCCCCCCCCCCCTATTGAACTCTTTATACTTTCATTTTCATTTAACATATTATCATGATACCGTATTTTTGAAGTTTGTCAAGAGGGGGAACAAAAGTTAATGAGTTAATGAGTTATTAACTATCTACTCAACTTATCAACTCTCTTGATCACTTGTTCACCGTCTTCCCCCTTCGGCAAACTGTTTACAAAAAAACAAAAATATGCTAGAATATCATTAATCAGTTTAATAAGGAGATTTAATATGAAATACGTGTGTACAGTATGTGGTTGGACAACCGAAGCAGACACTCAACCTGAAAAATGCCCTATCTGTGGCGCAACTACCTTCACCGTTTCTAACTCAACCGGCGAAAAAATTTACGCTTGTGAACACAAAATCGGCGATGGTATCGTTGAAGATAAAGAAATTATGGACGGCTTGCTCGCTAACTTTAACGGCGAATGCATGGAAGTCGGAATGTACTTGGCTATGAGCCGCCAAGCTGAGCGCGAAGGATACCCGGAAATCGCCGAAGCATACAAAAGATACGCACTCGAAGAAGCTGAACACGCAGCAAAATTCGCAGAACTTCTCGGCAATGTCGTTACAAATTCAACAAAGAAAAACTTAGAACTCCGCGCTGACGCTGAACAAGGCGCTTGCGAAGGCAAATTAATGATTGCTAAACGCGCAAAAGAACTTGGCTACGACGCGATTCACGATACCGTTCACGAAATGGCTAAAGACGAAGCACGCCACGGTAGAGGTTTCGACGGCCTATTAAAAAGATATTTTGGTTAATCCAAAAATTCCAATAACTTGGCGTACCTCTTTTTAGCGGTACGCCTTCTTTTTTATTTCCATTACTACTTGCCGTAAAGCTAAAAAGTGATATAATAATTATATGAGTAATATCAGAAGATTAAATATTTTCGATAAAAAACAACTCAAAGAGATTGCAGGCTCATCAAGTTTGAACTCCGACTATTTCAAATACAACTTGATGAAGGAATGCGCATGCTCGGCACAAAGCTTTTTGCCGTTGCAATATAAATTCATGCCCGAATCCTACGTTTACAATGAAGCCGGACAAATTCGCGGAATGATTTCAACATGCCCAACTCGCGGAAATTCTACACAAATAAACATCTCACGCCTACTTTTTGCAAATAATGATTACTACATCGGCAAAGAATTAATCGACTATATTATTCACCATTACGCAGAATTAGGCGCAAAAACATTCAAGGTTATTATTGACAACAACCACAAAGATTTAGAACAACTTTTCATGAACGGGTGTGGATTCCGCTGTGGCTCGTGGGAAAACCTATGGGATATTTCACATAACATAGAAAAACTCGCCCTGATTTCACCGATAGAATTCCAGCCTGCCAACGACGAACATGCCCACGCCATCGCCGAACTCATCAACTCTGAATTAGTACCATATTATCGACCAACCCTTGAACACCACGAAAATGAGTTCAAAGAACCTCTATTAAAAATCTTCGACAACCGATTTGAAAACAATTATGTGCTCACTTCAGACAAACACGTCGTTGCGTACTTATCAATTCAAACAAACGATAATTACAACTTTATCATCAGCCTTATAAAAAACAACGGCTACGCGCTTGACTATAACGCAATTGTATCTTTTGCAATAAACAGCATAAAAAAACGCCGTTGCAGCGAGTTTAGGGCATATTTAAAACAAAAAAAATATCTAAAATTCGCGCAAGAATACGAAGACTATCTCCATGCCAACCAATATGATTGCGTACAAACCCAACATTTGCTGGTAAAAGAATTTTACCGACCGATAAAACAGGAGTTCAAAGCGTTTGTATTCAGCGAAAACAAGCTTTTCAGCAACTAAAAAAAATATAAAAATAAACGCTTGACATTCAAATATGTTCATTATACAATTTTCGTACGCGCCGGCATAGCTCAACGGTAGAGCAACGGTTTTGTAAACCGTAGGTTGTAGGTTCGATTCCTATTGCCGGCTAATTTAATCTAAGCCCTTGTGGCAAGGACTCCGCAAAAACGATTGAGTATCATTTTTGATGGAGGAGGGTAGCAGCACTCCCTTGGTTCCCCAAAAACCGAAAGCGTTGTGAAATACCACAAGAAAATAAGCCCTTGTGGCGCAGGGGTAGCGCACTCCCTTGGTAAGGGAGAGGCCACGAGTTCAAATCTCGTCAAGGGCATATTGCGTTATCTCGAATAAATCAGAGAAACCAATCTGATAGAGAAAACCCAAAAATCTCAAGAAATGTGTGTGCCGGTCCGCAACTTATGGAATATGAATAGCACCGGAAAAATGAAAAAGAAATTAGCCGAAATACACTAGGCGGAAGTTACGGACACTGGCGGAACACATTGAGCGAGGACGGCGAAAGAAACAAAATTAAATAAGGGTAGGTGCCCGAGTGGCTAAAGGGAACAGACTGTAAATCTGTCGGTGCGAGCCTACGGTGGTTCGAATCCACCCCTGCCCAAATAAAAACGGAAATAACTTTTGTTGTTTCCGTTTTTATCTTTGAATAGAATGTGGATGAGAACCAACCAAGCGGAGCTTGGTCTGGTTCGAGCGCGAACGAGCTGAGGCTGGAGCAGTTTTGCGATTGGACAAAGTGTATTTTTTTGTCCGTTTTGGTCGGAAGTAAAATAAATATAAGTTGGGCTTTCAGCCCAAGAAAACTAAATAATAGCGGTTGGAAGTTTGTTGATAATGAAAATTCAAACTGGACGAAAATGGACTTTTGATGGACTTTGTTTTACTTAAAAAACTAGCCCACTCCCTAACCTCCTCCGTGTGGAGGGGACTTGAGCCAAATTCGTAAAAGTCCTATTTGGGAATTTTGAGGGTAAATAAAAAATAGGTTGGCATTACTATGCCAACTATAAATAAAGTCGGCTTAGTAAAGCCGACCTATTAACTACAAAGTTATTTTTAATGTTTGATAGCTTTTTTAACAATATTTCTTGCTTGCCAGAAGTATAATTGTCCTGCTTTAATGCCACCTTCAATATCCTGAGGTCTACCAAATTCTCTCTCTAGTACTAAAGCATTTTTAACCAACTTCTTCAAAATTGGAAAAAGCTCTTTCGCGCGAGATTCTTCAAGAGGTTTAGTACTTAATAAATTATAATTCTCATCAAAAACATATTCAGTTAAAAGGCTATGTTCTTTTTCTACAACCAATTTACCTGTGTTTCTATCAAATGTTATTTGATAAGGTTCAGGCTTGCATTGCAAATCTTTATTAATGAATAGTTCTATCAAGAGCTTATTTTCATCTAATGGCGATTCGGTATAAGTTGTAAAAGTATAATCTGACTTAATATAATCTTGAATTATTACGCTCGGCTTTATTTCCTCATCTCTAATACCATGTCGTTCTCTGGATTTGGTTGCTACTAATTTGTTTTTCGAACGTAGAACATAATTAATTTTATCCAAGTCGAAACTTTTTAAATAATCCCATGCGGAATCATATAAGCCAGCCGCAGAATAACCATCCAAATCTTCGCCATTAAAAGCAGAGCGAATCATAATGGAATCCGTTGTAATAACGTCTTTAGCAAAATTTTTTATTTCTATAAGTATTTTATTTTCTTTATCGTATTTATTTCTTCTATTTTCTGCTATTGTCTTTTCAACATGTTCTAAATATGCATGTGGTAACACAAAAGCATTCGGAATAATTACATCTTGCAATTTCCCTTCTTTTAGCAAATTCATCATTCGCTTCAGGTTGTATGCTTTATTGCCTACTGTATCTTTTTCACATTCATCTAAGGTTAATATTTTATCCACTTTTTTCATTGGAGGAACGATTACTTTTTCCTCAACCCGAACTCCTTTTGTTATTGGTGCTATTTCTTTGTATTTTAATTCATCGGTTTCATTTGAGATTGAAATAAATTTACCTTCAAATTTGCTCAAATCTTTAATAGTTTGTTCATTAGAAACTAAATGTCCAAAAGAAAAATAATCTCTAAACAAAGCAGAAAAATGAGATAAGTCTCCTTCATCAGCAGATTTTAATATAACTCCTTCAATTTTATCAAAATATTCAAAGTGTTTATAAACATCTTTTGCGTCTTCACATATAACCACTAGTGGCGCATTCGATTCTAATAGTTTTTCATCAATATTTTGTGATTGGACTAATAAACCTTCGGCGTTACCCTGAATTGAAGCACGATTTAGAGCTTTATCTAAACTTTTAATTGTTCTAAAAATTCTATCTTTATCTAAAAATTTTTCTTGACCTTGATTTTCGTATAGCCCTGTATCTTCATATAAAATTTTGTATTCATCACCCGAAACAAAAGACTTAGTTATATAATACTGCCCATCATAAATCATTTCAGTTTTTTGGTCATTCCAATTAATATGAACAGGTTTTGAACCTAAATTTTCTGAATTATCAGTCATTACTTTTGTAGAAGTAGCTTTTCCATAATTCAGAACTTTGTAATAGTTTGCTTTAAAGTTTATGTTATTGATTGGATACACATTCATAGGGCTATTATATCATAAAGATTTTATAATATACATTTAAATGATATTAAAAAAAAACGAAGAAAAATAAATTTGTTAGTTGTTTATTTTATAAATTAATGACTCCTATAAATTGACAACGATATTGAGAAAAAGTGACAGGGGATTTTGAGAAAAATCAATTAAATAAAGCTTTAAGATATTGAATATTTCCAATTTTTAGATTAAATTTGATATAAAATAATATCAAATTAAGGGATATAAGTAATGGGAGTTAATTTTGAAAACACATCAGTTGTAGAAGGTTTCAATATTTTTGAAAAACTAACTTCTGAAAAGATTTCGTACGGAGGACATAATAATGTAATAAATCTTTATATCCTAAAAATTCATGATAAGCTTTTTTCTTACAACAAATTATATAAATATATACTTGATAATATCTGTCAGTACGTATTTAATAGACGTAAAAACTTAAATGAAAAAGAATCTAAAACATTAATACTAGAAGCGTTAGATCATTTGAGAGAAATTAATTCCGAAAAAGATTCAGGCGCAGGTGGAGAACTAGGAGAAATTTTATTATATTTATTTTTAGAACAGGATTTACAGGCACCAAAGTTGTTTAGTAAGGTTGAATTAAAAACAAGCCAAAATGATTATGTAAAAGGTGCGGACGCAATTCATTTTAAATTTAGAACAAATAAGAATGGTGTAAAAATACTGCAATTAGTAGTCGGAGAAGCAAAAATAAAAAATAAAATAAAGGATGGTATTGAAGAAGCTTTTACTTCTATAAATACATATTTAAGTAATAATACTCAAGATATTAGACTTCTTGACACACATCTTATGAATCAATTGATTGAAGATGATGAAGCCGAAATACTAAAAAAATATTTATTAGGAGATGATTCGGAGGAAAAAGAAACTGTTTTTGGTATTTTTATTGGGTATAGTATAGATTATAGCGGAATAAATGATAATAATGATGAATATAAGCAAAAAGTCAAAGAGGCTAATTTAAATCAAGTTTTGGCATATAAGCAGAAAATAATTGATGAAATAAAAAAGTATAATATTAGCAATTATGAGTTTAATTTTTATTTTCTACCATTTCATAATGCCTCAAATGACCGAAAAGTTATTATTGATCAATTGACTAAAAAAGAATCGACTTTTTCTTGGGAGAATATTAGAAATGGCTAGTACTTTTTCACATTTTTTATATAAAAACATCTTCCAAGAACAGAATTTTCAAGATTTGTTCAAGGATTTGCTGATCGCATATACAACAAACTTATTAAATAATGATATTGCAAAATATGACCCAAAATACAATAAATTACTTAGATATGCTGATGTATTATCACTTTCAGAGTTTGAAGAACATCAAAATATAGCACAACAAATTGTAATAATTCTTTCACAAATATATCCAGAAGAAGAAAGTGTAAAAATATTTAAAGAAAATATTTATAAAAATGTTTCAAATTTTGCATCCATAGAATTATTAAAAAGCAAAGGTTTGTTATCCAATATAGATAATAATTTTTTATCGGACTTAGTATATCACACTCACAAGATTCAAAACAATATTCCTGCTTCAGATAAAGCTTTCTTTGATACGCAAATGTCTGTTTTTAAATCATTGGAAAGAAATCAATATTATAGTTTTTCTGCACCAACTTCAATGGGAAAAACTTTTGTAATAACAAAGTTTATACTGAATAAATTACAAAATAATAGTCAAGATAATTTTGTAATATTAGTCCCAACTCGTGCTTTAATTTCCGAAATAGCGACTAAAATGATTAAAGAATTTAGAAATTTTATTGGAATAGATAAGCATAGAATAGTAACAACTTTAGCATCAATTACAAATAATGAAAAATTTATTGCAATATTAACACCAGAAAGATTATATTATTCAATACTTGAAAATCCTGAACTGAGATTTCAATTTTTATTTATTGATGAAGCTCATAAAATTTCAAGTAAGGACAAGCGAAGTATAATATACTACAAAATTCTTGATATGTTAAAAGGAAGTAATGATGTACGAATATACTTTTCTTCACCAGTTATACCTAATCCAGACATATATTTAGAACTTACGAACTACTTTAGTGATAGTATTTCATCAGGACATTCTTTTAAATTTTCTCCTGTTGCTCAAAACAAAATTTATATTAATTTAGTTAATAAAGAT
>JAZUCM010000027.1:0-8115 GCA_045639085.1 Candidatus Gastranaerophilus bacterium | reverse complement strand
TGATAATGAAATTCCAAATTAAAAAAATGTAAAGTTCAATAGGAGGGAGGGCGCCTCAAAGTCCTTGCTATAATTGGCGTTGCGAGGGTAAATATACATGTTTTGCCGAGCCTTCCGCCCCTGTTGATACAAGCGAGAAGGAGCATAACATGAGTAAAAAAACAAACATTACGTACAAGAATGAGTCTATTTCCCATAACGACTTATTCGCTTATTCACCTATTCACTTATTCACTTTGAAACCGCGGAGCGGTTTCACGATGGCAGAGATACTTCTCTCCCTAACAATCATCGGCGTAGTTGCGGCGATTACTTTGCCGAGCTTAATGGCGAACATCAACGAACGGACTTGGAATACCCAACGCAAAGCGCTTTACGCAAGAATGTCCCAAGCCATTGCCATGATGCCACAGATTGCTGGCTATGGAACATTGACCGAAACAACAGATGAGGACGGTTCAACAACTGTTACTGATACTGCAACAGAAAGTTTTCTAACCGAGGGCTTGAGTAAAGTTCTAAAAATTAACAACATCTGTGACAACGCGCATTTGGCAGATTGTGGCATTCCTACAACCTACAATGATATGTTGGGCAGCCAAAAGACTTTGCCAACCACGCTTTATGAATTAAGTAGTTTCTTTAAGAGTGTAGCATACTCAGGCAGTTCATATTCTACAATGGACACCAAGGCCGCAGCATTTGAAACTCAGAATGGTGAAAGTATTGTTGCATATTACAATCACTCTTGCAAATACGAGTACTTAAACGAGGCTAGCCTTACTCAATACGGCAACGTATTTGGTTTCCCCGAAGCTACCATGTGTGTGAACTTCCTATATGACTTGAATGGCAACAAGGGACCTAATACCATTGGCAAAGACATGGGTATCATAACCACATTCAATTCAAACGACCCTATCGTTGTTGCCCCAATGCCTTCATCCAGTACGAACGCGGGAGAATCTGCTTGGGTTGGTGCTGCCTCTTTATGCACAACACAAAATACTGAAAGTCGTATCCCGAACATCGACGAACTTTCAGCGATGTTGATTAACAAGGGTCTAATTAACTTAACCGCTTCGGAGTTTTTTTGGTCCGGGTCTGCTTTCAGTGCAGACAGAGCATTGCACGTTAGCCCGCACCACGGTCATCGCGGTTCGGGTCGCAAGTCAGAGGCGGGCTACGTCCGCTGTGTTAAACGCTAAAAACCAATACGAGTCGGCACGTATAACTCATTTACCCTTTTGTGTTTTATAATTTTCCAGGCCTATAATCCAGCCGTCCTTGAAAACCATGTTTTTGAGGACGACTTCGCGTGGCAGGCCGGCGTGGTGGATGCGCGGGATGATGTATTCTTCCGGGTACGTTACGGGGGTTTTGTTGTCGATATCGCTGTTGTAGCAGAGAAAATCCGTTTTGCCGTCAAGATTTGTGCGCGCGCCGGTGAGGACGATTTCGTGGCCTTTGAGTTTGCCTGATAGCGTTCTGTTGGTGACGCCTAAGATGATGTTTTCTTTGAGCGAAAGAGTGTCAAGAAGTTGTTGTTTTATTGTTTCAAAGTCGGTTTCGTAGTCTGCAATTTGTCCGTGTTCATTGATTTTTTGGTAGTTTACTGAGATAATGTTTTTGTTGCGAACGATGGATTCGACAAAAGTTTTTTCAAACTCAATTAGGCCACGCTCTGTCACGTTGAATTTTCCGTCGCGTTTGTCGGTGAGAGAGTTGTAACTTTGTTGGGAACCAAGGTTCATAAAGGTGGATTGCAGAACGGTGTCGATATTGTTGCGTTGAGTTATGGCTTTGGGCGTTTTGTTGTTTAGGCGAATTTTTAATAAAACCATTTCGTCCGGTCGTAGGGTGATTTTTGCTTTGTTAAAGCCGGATTCTGTGTGTTCTGTGTCAAAGGTGTTCAAAAGCCAGATTGCGTCTAGGGTTTTGTCGGCAAGGTTATCCAGGTCTATTGTTTTTTCAACTTTTAACTCGGGTGATGTCAATCCTTCGACAAATCTTGTAAATTCAGCGGGTTCTTGGCTTGCAAGATCAAATTCTATGCAAGCGGCAGTGCAGGTGCTGGAATTGTCTTTGCCTAGGAAAGGAGTTTGAGGGCTGAAAACGGCTTCGAGGTAGTTTGTCACGCTGTTGTCGGATTTTTGGCTGATAAGGTATGGGTTGTTAAGATGGCTGATGGTTTGGGTTAGAACTTCTATGTTGTTAAACCCTTCTGCACGTTGGGTTTTGTAGATTTTGTATAGGTTGTCAAAGGTGGATGATTTGTCGTTAGATTTTCGATTGTTAAGAATGCCGTTTGAACGTAAATTTTCAAGTTCAATGGCGTTTTTGTGCGGAAGTGCGCGAATAAGTTCCTGGTATTGTTCATTTTCTCGTGGAATAATTTCTTTTTTCAGCGTGACAGAGTCTGCCGGTTGTAAGCCGAACGAATTTTGCAACAAAAGGTTAACCTTTTGGGATTTTGTTGGGCTTGTGGTATAATTTATTTGTGGAATGTTTGTGATGGGTGATAACATTTCGCGCAGACTCCATAATTCTATAATATATAAAAAGTTTTCCTTTTGCCATATATTATGGATATGTTTTGGAAATTGTTTACAATCGAGGCGTATTTGAAAAAGATTAAACCGTTAACAACTGAACAACTTTTGATTGCGTTGGATAGAATTACGCGTTTTAAAGAGCCGGAAAAACGCTATATGCGGGTTTTTGAGGATATAATTACCTCAAATTTGATTGAACCAAAGTATAAGAAAATCGATATTGAGAAGATGGATTTTGTTCTTGTGAGGGAATTAGCGACCGAGATTATAAATTATTCTCTTGTTGCGTTGGGGATGGAATTGGTTGAAGATTATTCGCTTAATCAAGAGATACTGGATTATGAAAAAAGTATTTTTAATATTGATGAACGCCAAGAGGTTTTACTTAAAAATAAAATAAATTACGCAGCGGCGGTGAAACTTATTGCGGATGATGCGGTGTTCAATTTGCGCTGGCTCAAATCATTGGCCGGTAAAAGATGTTGTGCAGCGGCTCGGGGTGGAAATTTATACCCGGTGGAAAAAGTTTTGCTAGTGGAAGGGATTACGGAAGAAATTTTGATGCCGTCGTTTGCGAAGTTGTTGGATTATGATTTTAAGAAAAACGGGGTGTTTGTTGTTTCAGCGGGCGGAAAAAATCAGGTTGTAAAATATTTTTATCGGTTTGCTGAGTGCTTGCGGGTTCCGATTTTTGTTTTGTTGGATAACGATGCGAAGGAGAATTTTGAACAAATTCAGCCGCGATTGCGCGAAGGGGATTATGTGCACGTGATTTCACGGGGTGAATTTGAGGATATTTTGCCTAAAAATTTGGTAAAAAAGGCGATTAATTACGAGTTGGAAAACATTTCGATGGGTGATACAGCGGCGTTAGAGGGCGCGACATCGACGGTTGAATTTTTGCAGGAATTTTTCAAAAAACGCGGCTTGCACGAATTTAAGAAGGCCGAATTTGCTCAGTTTGTGAAAGAGAACATCACCGACCTTGAGGACGTTTCTTCGGAAATTAAGGAAATAATTATACAACTAAAATGCCCGAACAAAAATTTGCGATAGGCGCGAGCGAAGTGTAAAGAGCTTTAGCATACAGGCGCATTAACTAATTTCTATATCTTAACATAACTCATATAATACTCCAAATATAGCCGGATTACAATTAGTAATTCGGCTGGGTTATCTTAGCGATTATAGAAATTGGATTGTGAAATAAATAGCTACTAATAGCGTCCATACGAGGCAAATTTTGTGAAACCATTTGATTGTTTGATTTTGAATGAGTTTTTTAACTGCAATGATTGATATAATTGTTGCGAAGATGGATATTAAGAAATTAGAGGTGGACAATATAAGTAAAAGAATATCTTTGAAGTGAATTGTTTCAGCAAAAAATATTGAATATATTATACAATGGACAAATATGCCAAAGAAAATGAATATAAACAAAAAAACTATTAGGCCGATTAATAATAAATTTAATAAACTTTTTCTCATAACTCATATATTACTTTAAACCTAGCCGTATTGCAATTGGCAGTTCGGCTGGATATTTAAACAGAAAAATATCTTTATTGATAGTTGTACCATATGATGAATGGAAAAGTTGGTTTTAGATGTGTGTGTATGAATATATTATCCCTAAAAGAAGTATAAATGAAAAAGTTAAACAGATTTTGTCAGAAAGGGTAATTGCTTGGTTTCTTTGTAATTTGATGCTTGTCATAATTGCTTTTATTAGTCCAAAACTTGTTATTAAATATATAAATATGTAAAGAGGGAGTTCATTGAGATTTTTTATTGTGTCAAGAAAACTTTCCCCTTCTGAAAAAAAGTAGAACAAACATATAAAAGCAAGAGGTAATAGTATTATCCAATAAAAACTTGTTATAATTTCTATTATTAACAATAAGATTAATAATCCCTTTTTCATAACTCATATAATACTCCAAATATAGCCGGATTGCAATTGGCAATTCGGCTGGGTTATCTTACTTGCATTATGTTGCTGGTGAGTTCTTTTGTCGGGTCGTCTTTTGAGTAAACCTTAAATTCGTACAGCCCCGTTTCGTTGAAAACGTAATAATCCGTGTAGTAACTTTCTTGTTCGTCTTTGAGTTTTACCGTTTTGCCGTAGACAAGTTTGTAGCCGTAGCGCATTTCTTTGTTGTCACGTTTATATACTTGGATGAAAAGTTGGCGCGTTAAAACCGGTTCCGGCAATGTTATGACATAATAAACCCTTTCGCCACGGGCAAAAACATAACTCGCGTTCAATACGTTTTCTTGCGTTATGGGTTCGCGGTTGAAAACAATGTACGATTTTTTCTTGCAGCCGCTTGCAAAGAGTGTTATGAATAAAAGTAGAAGTGCAAAATATTTTTTCATTAATTAAGTACTTTTAGTTTTTCTCTGACGAGTTCCATTGTGTTGCTGTCGTCGCTATGTTTTAGGAAGGTTTGGTAATTTTTGATTGCCTCTTGTGTGTTTCCTTGAGATTCGTGAGCGATTCCGAGCGCAAAGTAGGCGTAAGAGTATGTCGGGTCGATATCGACGACTTTTTGGAACGCCTTAATGGCTTCTGTTGTATTTTGGTCTTCTGCGTTCACAAGTCCGAGGTTGAACCAAGCGTCAGCGTAGTTTATGTCTGTTAAAATTGCTTTTTTGTAGTATGAACTTGCGTTTTTGTTATCGTTTTGCGCTCTGTAGACGTTTCCGACTTTAAGAAGTGTTTTTTCATCGTTCGGGTTTAGGCTAAGCGCCTCTTTGTAAGTTGTTAGTGCAAGGTCATATTCTTTGTTTTTATAATTTTTGTCTGCGTTTGCAAGAAGTTTTTGATATTGTTTGTCGGCCTCTGTTTTCGGTGCGTTTTCGTCCTCAAAAGTTACCGTAACAAGTGAAATGTCATTGTCTGCGTTGCTTGTTTCAAGTGGTGGAACTTCGATTTCTGCCGGTTTTGCCTCGATTTCTTTGTTGTAGGCTTCTGTGATGAATTCTGCGTATTCGTTGCTGTAGTCGCTGTTTGACGGGCTTAATGATATTGCTTTTTCGTAGAACTCACTGGCTTTTGCGGTGTCTTCTTGCGCGCGGTAAATCTTTGCCATCATATAATGCGGATAGCTGTTTTGTTTGTCAAGCTGAGACGCTTTTTCAAAATACGATAGCGCGTTGGTTAATTCGTTTGCGTCATAGTACAATTTTGCCTGTGTCATTAACGCAGCGGTTAAATTTTTTGTTACTTCGTCACTTGGTTTGATTTTCAGAAGTTCAAAATACGCGTCGATAGCGGCCGGATATTTTTCCCACGCGTGAAGTGCCAAGGCTTTGTTGAGTTTTAAATCATAGTTGTTTGGTTCTGTGAGAAGGATTTCGTTGTAACCTTGAACGGCTTTTTCGTAATTCTTCAACACGTGGTAGGATTCGGCCAAGGCTTTTTTCATATCGGCGTCGGAGGTATTTTTGGCAAGCGCAAGTTCAAAGTTTTTTACGGCCTCATCTATTTTGTTTTCACGCTTTAAAACCATCCCTAAATTTTTGTATGCGTAACCGTTGTCCGGGTACTTCGCGATATAGAGTTTGTATTGTTCGATGGCTTCGGTGTTGTGTTGCATATCGGCAAGAAGGTTTGCGTAGTCAAATCTTATTATGTTAAGCCCCGGTTCTTGTTCAAAAATCGCCACGTATTGCGCAAGAGCTTTTTCGTTTTCCTCAAGTGCTTGGTAGGAAAGCGCTAAAGTGACGCGACAAGAAAGGTTTGTAGGATTTTTTTCGAGTTCTTTATTGATGAATTCGATTGCTTTTTTGTATTCTTTTGTTTTATATAATGCAATACCATAGTTGCCGTAACTGTTAAACCCGTCCGGATTTTTCTTGTAGATGGTTGCGAATTCGGTAATCGCTTTGTTGACGTTATTTTCTAAAAGGTAAGAGTTTGCAAGATATTCTCTGGCCTCGAAGTGTTCCGGGTAGATGCTGAGGAAATACTCATAATTTTTTATTGCGGATTTGTAATCTTTGTTCATGTACTGTGCGTTTGCGATGTTTAGGTAGTTGAACTTGTAATCCGGGAAGATTTTTTGCGCTTGTTCGTAGTATAAAAGCGCCTCTTTGTAATCACCTTTGTTTTCGTAAATTCCGCCTATGCTGATGTAGATAAATGCGTCGGTTGGTTTAAGTTCAAGTGCTTTTTTGTACGCTTTTAGGGCGGTGTCATAATCTTGCGTGTCGGCGTAAAGCCCGGCTAATTTGGTAAAAAGCATAGCTTCTCGCGGGCAGATTGCAACCGCCTGCAAAAGAGCTTGAATTGCGTTTGTGTATTCTTCTTTGTATTCCAAGGCGCAGGCCTTTTGGTAAAGCGCATTTGCCTCTGGAGTCATGCTGGCGTTGACGCCGGTATTGCTTAAAACTACTAGTAATATTGCCGATATGAGTAAACGCTTTTTCGTAATAACCTCCCGAGAGAAGCCCCTCTAATACATATTAGCATTGTATCAAAAAATTTCAAATGTGTAAAGATATGAAGTTATTTAATGGATATGATGAGACGTTACAAAAATTTACATTCTCAAACCCTATTGGGAAGGGGGTTTCGGCGTGCGTTTTGTTGTTACCACTAGCGAAGAAACGTGCTTTATGGTATAATACTTGCGATGAAGGTTAAGGTGGAAGGAGTTACGATTATGGGAACGACTGAAACAATTGAAACCAAAAAAGTTAAGAAGACCAAATTCAACGACGAGTTTGAAACCTACTTAAAGAAACAATGCATCAAAACAACTTTTAATGGTTCTGAATTAGAAACGTTTTCTTGGTATCGCAAAGTGTTAGGGTTGGCGTAAAGGCGAAAGGCCGTGACCAAGGCGATAGGTTGCTTTTTGCGGCGAGTTAATAGGTTATTCGTTTTCAACGAGTTTCTTGCCTGCGGCGAGTTAAATGGTTAAAAGGTTAAAAGGTTCGTTAAGGAATAAACAATGGTAAAATGTTGCGTTTTATCATTTTTTATTTTCTATAACCCCATTTAACTTTTTAACCTATTAACCTATTAACATGTTGCGCAATTTTCATTATGCACAAAATAATCATGCGGCACTTGACAAAATCCCCGCAATAGTGCATAATGAAAATATGATTAGATTAAACTACAATAAAAGAATGAGAAGTTCAATAGGGGGGGGGGGCGCGTCAAAGTCTTGATTATATCTGGCTTTCAGCGACCTGTTTTGAAGATTTTGTCGAGTTTAACCTTCCCGACGAATGTATATTTTCTAGCACCACTTGAAAAACGCAAGAAAATATGGTAGAATACATGTATGAGAATAGCAGGAGGATTAAAAATGACAAAAACAACATTAAAAAAACATGCGTCATTGCGAGGAACAAGCAACATTAACGAAAATTCAAACGTGGCGTACGCGCGCGGGTTAAATTCCCATAATGAAGTGTACCCGAAAACCTGGACAAGCGGCTAGGAAGTAGTAAAATAAAGAAAGAGGTACACCAATGAAATTTAGTAAAGAAGAAAAAGACCGTTTACGTTCTAATCCAAACGTAAAAGAAGTTTACCAAT
>JAZUCM010000026.1:0-16715 GCA_045639085.1 Candidatus Gastranaerophilus bacterium | reverse complement strand
TCGTCTTGCTCCTCGCAAGCCGACCCGTTGCTCCGCTGTCTAATACGCCACTCTCAAAAATTCGCTCACGTTCCTTATCGCGAATTTTTGTTCGGACAATTTGCAAGAGGACCGACAGAGGAAAAACCTCTGCCGGCCACTTAACCGAATAGTTGGAGGTATGGTTAAGTAAATCAAAACTGTTAAAGTAGTTCTCCGCCCCTAACGATAAATACACCAGGCGGACATATTGTGAGTTTTAGGAAGAACACTTTTAGCCCCAGATGTAAGATGCAAATATTTAATCTTTCCATCAGAAGTCAATGAATTACTCCACAAATTAGCCTGTGGGACATCAGAAGTTCCCATGTCAATAGATAACAACAAATTATTATTATAAAACATCGCCATCAGCTCTTCAATATTAGGTAATCGCGTTTCAACTCCTGCACGACACGCACTTCTCGCACCAATAAAATCGGTAGGTTCAATAACACTCGCAGTAGGAAACGGCGAAACAACAGAAGAATCGAAAGGATAAAGCGCTGTGACAAAACCAACATCTTTACCAACAGAATTTGGCCCCTTATTTCCATTTAAATCATATACAAAATTTGCACACATATAACTTTGCGTATAAACAAGCTTTGCATCGACTTCCTCTATACAATTGGGGTTGTAAAATAAAAGAACAGATTCTCCATTTTGAGTTTCGAAAGCCGCAGCCTTTGTGTCAATTTGGGAATAAGACATATCCCAAGTAACGCTAGTTGACTCATTCGTTAATGTTTTACTGTACTGAAAAGAACTATTAAACTCTAACAACGTTTTTGGGATTTGTGAAAAAGCCGTATTGCCATTAAGTGCGTTTATCGTCGTAGGAATACCACAATCCGCAAGGTGGTCGCTGTCACAAATATTATTAATTTTTAAGACCTTAGAAAGCCCTTCTGTCAAAAAAGTTTCCGCAGCAGTGTCAGCTGTAACACTACCATTTTCATCTTCCGTCAACGTTCCGTAACCGCCAATTTGTGGCATCATACCAATTGCTTGGCTCATTCGAGCGTAAAGCGCTTTACGTTGTGTGTTCCAAGTCCGTTCGTTGATATTTGCCATCAAGCTTGGCAGGGTGATTGCGGCAACTACCCCAATTATCGTTAGCGATAATAATATCTCTGCCATCGTGAAACCGCTCCGCGGTTTCAAAGTGAATAAGTGAATAAGTGAATAAGTGAATAAGGCAATAAGTCGTTATGGGAATTTGACTCATTTGCGTTTGCTACGATTTGATTTTTGATTGTCATTTTAATCCTCCGACTATTCTCGTACATGTATTATACCATATTTTCTTGTGTTTTTCAAGTGGTGTTAGCAAATATGCATTCAAAAGGGTCGGAAGTTTTGGCAAAACATGTCGCTGAAACCCAGATATAATCAGGACTTTGAGGCGCCCCCCCCCCCTATTGAACTCTTTATACTTTCATTTTCATTTAACATATTATCATTATTTACCATGTTCGCGATTTTGTCAAGAGGGGGGGGACGAAAGTTAATAAGTTAATGAGTTAATAAGTTATTAACTCTCTTCAAAACTTATTAACTTATTAACTCTCTTGATCACTTGGTCACTGCAGCCTTGATCACTGCCTCACATCGCCAACATTCTGAGGGCCTCTTGTTCAGCGTTCATTGAACGTTGAAGCGCTGCGTTTGCAGGATCAATGTTCGGCATCGCAACTTGTACACCAATCGGTGACGGAATATATGTTCTTATCGGTTCCGGGTCCTTTTGCTGCGTAGGTTGTTGAGCGCCAACGTAGTTATTATTTATATTAGTTGTGTTATTTACCACAGTTCTGCCGTTTTGACCTTGCTTGTATTTTGTCAACATATCCATTCTAGGCGCGTTTTGGTATTGCTGAGCCATCATTTGATGTTGTTGTGACGCTTGTTGACGCGCAATCGCGTCTTGTCTTAACTGCGCTAACTGCGCGTTAACATTTTCATTCTTCGTAGCGTCATCTTCTGCATCTTCATCAAGAACAGAATTTTTTGGCTTGCCAAAGATTGCGTTCGAAGTTTTCGTCACTGTACTTGAAATAAACGGCATTAAGACGAACATTGCAAGACCAAGTCTTACAGGATAACCTGCCGCGTTTTTGGTCCATTTACCCATTTTTCTGAAGAAGTTCAAGTTATTGTCACTTTTTGAAAGATATGGGTTAATTTTTTCGTTACCAATGTTAATCGCTTGGCCAATTTTTTTGCACATTCTGGTGAAGAAACCATTTTTCGTATCGCCCTTGAGCAATTCTTTCAGTTGTTTTTTAGCGTTTTTGTATTCAGTTTTGTTTGCAAACGCTTTGGCATCAGCCTTTGCATTGAAGATTTTCAACTGAGCTCTATAGTTTGCGACTTGTTCAGGCGTCATGCCGGCATATTTCATACCGCCAACTCTATGCATTGCCATAATCGCAAGCGGAGCTGCAAACACATAAGAAAAGTCGTTTACACCTCGTTCGATAAAGGTTTTAACTTTTTCGCCCGGGCCATCTGCTTTAAGGGCAGAAACAACCATTTGTGCAAGAATGCCCGCTTGCAATATCGCAGCAAACTTACCACCTGCAAAACGGTTGGTTGCGCCTTCCAACAACCAGCCCAAACTTTGTGACAATCCGCGGCCTAACTTGGTTGTATGAGGATTTTGAATACCAACAACCCTGTATTTATTCGCAAGTTCTCTGAACGAAATCTCACGGCCCATCAGCTTGGTAACCCAACTAAATCTACCTTCGCCGACCCATCTGTTAATTTTCATTTTAGGATCGGCATTTTTCAACGCTTCAAAAACTTCTTCCGCGTTTTCTAAGAATTTCTCGCCTTTAGTGCCGGCAATTCTTGTGTAATCATCAACACTCTTGAAGCCCATCGCCTTAATTTTCGCCGCTTTTAAAGCGTCTTCGCTATGTACGCCAAAAAGTTTGAACTCTTCAGCCTCAAGTCTTGCCAAACGTTCTTTTTTAGAAAGTCCTTTCAGGTCTTGTTTAAGCGTTTTGACATCGTCTTTTTTCATGCCGTAGCGTTCAAGTTGTTCCGCAACCTCTGATTTTTCAAGGAATGATGGAATCAAAGAATCGACTTCACCACTATGCCACCCCAGCAAACCTTTTGCCTGCATAACAGCCATCTTGTTTTCAGGAGAAGTCGGAGTCGTTTTCATTGCAGTCAAAACTTTGCTTTTTCCGATAATCTTATCGTTAATAAAGTTTTTTGTGTCACCTAAAAACTTATGCAAACCTTGGCCAAAATCAGATTTTGCAAAAGAACTGTTGAAATAATTATTACTTACTTTATCACCCCAAGCACCAATCTTGCCGAACGGAGTGTCCATATATTCTCTATCGCACAATTTGTTGTTAAAATAATCCATCCCCTTACAAATGCCATACCAAGCACCAACACCAATCGGGAATGTCAACCAATCATACTCAATCTTTTTAACACGATTAGAAACATAATTATCCTGAACACCTTGCATTGAAGGCACATAAGTAGCCTGTCCACCTTGTGAAAGTGGAGCAGATTGTGCATTAAACGGCACGTTATTCCTATATCTGATTTCACTACTACTATTAATCATACCTATTACCAATACAAAAACCTACATGTTTATAAACGTAATTTCTCTGATAAAATTGCCTTTTTTCACTAAAATAAAGGCCAATATTACGAATTGTAACAAAATAAGATTTTTGTGAAATCGGACATCCGTTATATACTTTATATATACACGAGAGAGATTTAGAAGAGAGGCACAAAATGGCGGTGAAAAATTTGAACAATATCGACAACAAATTAAAGGAGATGTACAGCGAACAAGTAACGACATCAGAATCCGCCGCACAGCCGTTTGTAGACAGATCCGAAGTATTATTTGCCCAGATGAATTTCATCGCAATGGCAAACAGAGAGAGACTAAATTTATTATAATCCCTATATTTTTTCCCAATTTAAATTTTCCCCTACAATTTTACACCTGGCGCAAGTCAGGTCTTTTTTTATGCTAAAAATACGCCGAATTCATACGCGAAATCATTTATGTTTACGGCCAAATTGTACCCCATTTTTGCTAACCTCGATATTTTGAAGGCCGGGTTCAACAAGTTTTTCTATAACATATTTTTCAACAAAATGATCAATAAATTTGATAGAAACGCCCAACGCAACAAAGCCACCGAGCGTTTTACCTAATTTTGTGTGGAAAAGTTTATCACGCTGACGCTGTTTCAGGGTCGCTTTAATTGCATCTTCAACGTGTCCTTCTATAGTATTGGTATCTTTAGCAAAATTGTTGCGAGTTTCTTCGTACAAATTCATCAATTTTTTAGACAAGTTTTGAGGTTTTTTGTTAAGTAACAAATCATCCCGAATCGCAAACATTTCGTCAATATTTTTGTTAGAATAAGCCTCAACTTTTTTCAATTTATCATCTGTAATTTTTTCGCTATGTTTAGAACCAAAAATCCAACGCCCTAAAATTTTAAACGGATTTTTAGTTTTTCGAGAGTTTTCCGTGTCGACAAGATGGTTTTTCAAATGTTCATTAAACTCTTTTTTAAACCCTTCTCTGTCGTTTTCATAATCTTTCAACCGACGACGCTTCAAAAGATCAACGGTAAACTTATCAACTTCCTCTTGTAACTGCAAAGACATACCATTTTTAGAGTTACGTCCGATTAAAGAAGCTGCCTTCTGCCCATTATGAACGACAACGATTGGCAACATTACAGACGCACAAGCCTGAAACACCGCTTGTTTAAACGCACGTTTGCCACTCGGTTCGTACTCTTTTTCATCGGTTTTGTATTTGTCGTAAATATCAGCCCCAAAGTACATCAATGCAGGAACCCAAAGCCCCATACCAAGCCCAGGTGCGATATCCATCACCGCAGCACCAATATCGTTCGTGAAAGCAAGTCCACGCAACGGCCAACGCAAAAGCGGATCTTCATAAGCTGCTTTATCAGCTTTTGCATTTGAACTAATTTCAACTTTGTCTGATTGCACTTCAGGCAACTTCGCACCTGTACGCGCAGCAACGACATTGCCTTTATTGCTCTCATTTACGTTTTGTCCAACACTTTTTCTTGGGGTAGTTGCATTAACACTTAGGGCCATTCAGCTATTCCATTTCTTTTCTACTGTTACTATACTATAACCCGTAAAAAACTGAATTTGCTAATATGTAAAGCTTTTACCCCAAAATTGTTACAATAACACCACTTTAAGCCGAAATTATTTCATAATATCAGAAAACTTAAAATCGCCATCTTTTTTCGGAGTTTGAACCTGCTGGACAAGTTTCATCTTTTCAAGTGATCTTAAACCGACGCTCTCATCCTGAGTAAACATACTTAATACAAAATTTTTAATACCATTTAAATAATTTGCCATAATTATCACCTCATTTACATTATGAAACCGATTTTTAGTAAAACATTAATATTTATGGTATATTTTTGTATAAGAAAAAGGATGTAGAAATAATAAAATGAGTTTTGAGCAAGAAAATATTTCAAACTTTGACATGTGTTATAAGTTTTTCGAACAGGAATTTTCTCATTCCGAGCTTTACGATTTTTTAAAAAGCGGAACGATTGCAGAAAAACAACTTGCCTGCATTCGCCTAGAAAGCGTCAATACTCAAGAAGAAGCCGACATTCTGATGCAAAACCTCACCGGTATCGACGGAAAAGTGCGGGAAGCCGTCTCTTTTAAGCTGCAAACATTCGTCCCTTCACAAAAAGAACTTTTTCTAAAACCCGAATTCTATGACATTTTTCTCGACGCAATAATTGACATTAACGGTAATATTTGCCGAAATATTATCACCACTATGCATCATCTGTGCACAGACCCACAATTCTGCCAATATTTAAGTAATCAAATTATTAAACGCGCACAATCCGTCCTCGATACAATCGAAAATTTCAGCCATAAAGACAGAAAATATGTGACAAACAAAGAAATTTTCAAACTCTATTGGTACCTGGAAACCCTGAATATTTTTGAAAACTTGCCTGAAAACGAACTTTTTGAGCTTCTTAAACGCGCTGCCCAAATTGATGAATACACAATTCGAGAAAAAACCGCCAACTTATTAAAAAAACTTCCGGCAGAAAAAAACATCATGCCGGATGAAATCAATTTCGACGAGAACTTTTACGTAAGTTTAGCATTAAAAAACAATTGCAAATATTAACAAAGGCTCCTTTCGGAGCCTTTTAAACTTAATTAAACATATCCTTGAACTTTTTACCTGCGACAAAACCCGGGACAGTCTTGGCCGGAACCTGAATTTCTGCACCGGTTTGCGGATTTCTGCCGATTCGCGCATCACGTTTACGCGGCTCAAACGAACCAAAGCCCACCAACGTAATCCTTTTACCTTCGCAAACATTTTCTACAATAATATTAAGAAACGTATTCAATACATCATTTGCTACTTTATGCGGAACACAAGCCTTTTTCGCAACGACTCTAAGTAATTCATCTTTGTTCATCTTCAGTCTCCTTTTCAACTTTTTTACTACACTATTATCAAAAACCATGCCAACACAGTTCCAAAGAAATTATATCACTTTTTGAACCAAAAAACAAGTATTTTGTGAGATTTTTACAATAAAAATATAGTATATCAACCTAAAAATGCGATATTATATTTCAGTTTTCAACCTTGCAAAACTTACATCTTTGTAAAAATATTTTAAAATTTGATACGCATTATACCCTTGTTTTGCCAAATTATTGGCGCCATGTTGTGACATTCCGACACCATGCCCCTTGCGCCCGACATGGCCATCATAAGACGGAACTGAGCGAACATACGGAACGTTACCGCCCCAAGCAGCATTGGCCGTCTTTGTTTTTCCGCCGGCAGACGCGGTATAAAACGCAGAAATTATTTTTTGGTTATGGGTCAAAACAATGCCACGAGTATCATTAACCGCCTTTGTTGTCCCTCTGTTTTCCGCGGACGCTCCACCATAAGCTTGATCTTTCGGAGTATCATCCAAGTCATATCCTTTGTTCGCACGTTTTCCAAGATTTGCCAAGGCATAACTTCTAGCCGCAATTGCCTGCGCCTTATGCGCTTCAACATCCCAACTCGTCGGCATTTCTGACGGAATAACCCCTTTTAGATAATTTTCGATATCAACATCGTTTATAACAGTTAGTTTGCCATTATAATTCTGTATAATAAGATTTCCGCGATACCATCTTTTTTTCGTACTAACAAACCCGTCTTGCCCTGATTTTATGACAATTCTATCAGTGTTAATGTCCTCATACTTGCCGTTAATTTTGATTGCCATCTTGTTTTTACGCGCGACAATCATATATCCCCTCATCTGTTTTAACTCTGCAACAGTTCGATTCGTTCGCGCATCAATAACGACCCCATCACCGGAAGTTCCAACACCTGCTGACGAAACACCCGACAACAACCCTATTTTTATAGCAAAAACAGGATTTACTGAGAATATGAACAAAAATAGTGCCAGCAGCAGACTTCTCATAAACTCTATAATACCATAGGGAGTTTAGAATTTCATAGAGTTTTTAGAGGATATTTTTACGAAACTATACACTCATTTCCGTCTTTGTCCAATGTCTTCATAAGAGACTTAGTTGCCGCTAAACCAATACAGGAAGACCCAATGGAGGCAGTAACAAAAGTTAAACCTTTAATGATAGATGCGATTTTGCCACCCCAATTTCTTTTTGCAATGGCCTCAAACATCGGTTTAAATAAATCCGAATCAGACATTTTTTTCAATGCTGAGGTAACTTCTTTTGAATTTGCTATTTTATCGTAATTTTTAGAAACAAGAGTTTCGCCCGCAAACATAAAACTCAAAGATCCTAATTCTTCCTTAAATGTTTTTTCTTTATCATCAGACATTGCAACCTTAACAACACTTGAGGCGCAAATCAATGGGTTGATATTGTTGCTAAAAAACTCAACAGTTTTGCCTGCATATTTAAGCGCCTTAGAATCACCCGCGACTTCTTGCAGAATATTCAGCGCGTTTTTCGTGCCCATCGCAATAGTTTTATCATATTTGCCAATCTCTTTAATAACTCCCGCAACTTGCCCAACAGCAACCGGCGCACGACCGATTTCACCATTTTCAGTCTTGCCAATATTTCTGAATGCAAATACAGTTGATGCAACAGGGCTGAACATAACAATAACCTAAATTAACTACACACACATATATAAAGTATTTTTGCCCCCCAAAATTGCGCAAACAACGAAAACATTTACAAACGTTACAATTTTCCTACATCAATATGATGAAACCAAAAAGATTTGGGCATATTATAAATATTATGTATGACTTTGAACTCGAAAATGAAGACAAAGAATTGAAGCAAGTCGGCCTTGAGCTGATGTTTTTAACGCCGGAAAAATATTCTAACGAAGAAGGCATAACCTCTGTTGAACTGGCGAAACTCGTAAATTTACCACTAGAAACGGTTAAGAAAAAATTAACCTTACTCAAAGACCACGGTGTCGTGAGAGTGCGCGGAATAAACCCAAAATACTGGCGTTTCGACGAATACAATTTTCAACGACTGGATGACTCAGACGAAATTTTCAGACTATTATGTAGCTTTGACGATGTAGATTTTGACAAATATTTCGACTATAGCGGTCATTAAAACTAAATTCGAGATTGCCTCTACCCGAGCAAAATTGTAACATTCTTTAAACATCTTGCCACAAAATCTCTTGATTGTATTATTATAAATATAGGATTAAGACATCGGAGGCTGAATTGAGCGACAAATTTCTTATTAAGGGTGGGGTTCCATTAAAAGGTGAAGTAAAAATCGGCGGAGCAAAAAATTCCGTTCTGAAATTGATGGCTGCAGCGATTTTAGTTCCCGGTGCGGTAAAGATTTATAATGTTCCCGACTTGACGGATGTCAATATTATGTTGGAAGTTATTCGCCAAATGGGAATTAAAACAGAATACAACAAAACAGAAAAATATGTAGTAATCGATGCAACAGAAATTTCTGAAGTTACAGCAAAATATGAGCTCGTTAGCAAAATGCGAGCGTCTTTTATCGTTTTAGGCGCACTGGTTTCCCGTTGCAAAGAGGCTGTAGTTGCCTTGCCGGGAGGCTGCGCAATCGGCGAAAGAAGAGTTGATTTTCACATTAAAGGCCTTGAGGCTTTGGGCGCTAAAATAAAAATCGAAAACGGTTATGTTCATGCCAAAGCATCAAAACTTGTCGGAACAGACGTTTATTTAGACATCCCGTCTGTCGGCGCAACAGAAAACATCATGCTAGCAGCGGTTTTGGCAGAAGGCTCAACCCATATCCAAAACGCTGCGCAAGAGCCAGAAATCGTTGATTTGGCAAACTTTTTAAATTCAATCGGCGCAGATATCGTTGGCGCCGGAACGTCTGAAATTACAATCAACGGAGTAAAACAAGAAAAGTTACACCCGGTTGAATACACAACTATCCCGGACAGAATTGAAGCCGGAACGTTTATGAGCATGATTGTCGGAACACGCGGGAAAGCAATTATTCGCGATGTTTATCCTGCGCACTTGACATTTTTTACCAATAAGTTGATCAAAATGGGTGCAAATATTAAACTCGTCGACCCAACATCAATTGAAGTAAGCTGCAAAAACCGACTTAATTCCATAAACTTTGTAACCCAACCTTATCCAGGGTTCCCGACAGATTTACAATCAATGGCAATGGCGCTGTTGGTCGTATCAAACGGGGTCGGAATAATTACAGAAAGCCTTTATGAAAACAGATTTATGCAAGTTCCCGAACTCCGCAGAATGGGCGCAGATATCCATCAAGACAGAAATCACGCTATTATCAAAGGGGTTAAAAAGCTTTCCGGCGCAACATTATCAGCAAGCGACTTGCGTGCCGGCGCATCCCTCGTTGTCGCTGCACTGATGGCAGATGGGAATTCCGAAGTCAAAAACCTATATCATATAGATAGAGGATACGAAAATTTCGAAAATAAGATACAATTGTTAGGTGGAAAAATAGAAAGAATGCAGGAAATCGTTCCAACCATTCTAACGGAGGACACACGTAATGAATCCTACTTATAAACGTTGGTATGATCATGACCCGTTGTTATTAGAAGTAGTTGAACTTTTAAGAAATTATCAAACTGAATTGAGAGCGCAAGCAGAAATCTTTTTGCAAAAAATTGAAGAAAAAGTTTCCAAAGAAACCATCGACAAATTTTATGCAATGGTTAAACCTGTAAACGCTAACAATCGTTGGTACGACAAAGATCCCGTTATTTCTAAAACAATCGAAATTCTCCGAATTGTTCCACCTGAAGCTCAGAGAGTTTGTGCACAAAACTTTATCAAAGCCCTCAGAGAAATTGGTATTGAATACGAAAGCCCTAATGCTTAGGAAACTGCACAGTCGCTCGTTAGGCACAAAATTTTTCACTAACGGCGAGAAACTGCTTTAACAATGCTCAAACTGACACATGGTGGTAATAATTCCGTATATATGAACTTTGCACGACATCTATCGTGCAATTTGTCGTTCTGTATTTCGGGATTAACTTCGTTTGCAAAACTCCTACTTCTAGATAGAATTAAGCATTTAACAGGCAAAAAAATCCTTTTCGTAACAGCATCCGAACAAAACGCGCTTAAATATCAGAACGATTTAACAAAAGCCTTTGAGGTTAACGCTAAAATTTTACCCTACCAAAATATCTCAATGTACGAGGAAATCTCGCCGAACAAATATGATTACGCAGAACAAATTGGGATTTTACGTACAAAACCTGACATGATTATCGCCCCGGTTAAAGTTTTTCTTGAAAAATTTCCAACAGAGAATTTTATCACAAAAAACACGTTGACAATAAAAAAAGGCGACACGATAAATATGGCAGAACTTGCCAAAACATTTGTGCGTTTGGGCTATAAACGTTCAACGATGGTGAGTGATATAGGCGAATTCAGCATGCGCGGCGACATAATCGACATTTTCTCGCTCGACAAACACGCGCTTAGAGTCGAACTTTGGGGAGATGAAGTCGTCGATCTGAGATACTTCAACAACGAAACTCAAAAAAGCATAGAAAAAATTGACTCAGCTGAAATCCTTCCGATGTACAAATTCATCGCGAATTCCGACAACCCAATTACGGACGACGAGGACGGATACTTCGAGGGAATTGAAGTATATCAAAGCCTCTACAGTACCGAGTTTGTAAACGCGCTTGATTATCTGCAAGATTACATCCTCGTATTTGACGAAAGCGAAGAAATTTTCTCAAGATATGAGTATTTTGAAGCAAATTTCAACAAACAAATCCAAGAACGAGAACCCGACTTCAGAGTTCCCCTCAAGGCTTTAAACCATTTTTCGCTCGATGAATTTCGCAATAAATGCGCAAAATTCATAAAAATTTCAATGGATAATTTTCTGGATTCAGATTCCGAGCTGATTGTAGAATTCAACTCCGCAATCGCCGGGAATTTCAGTGCAAATATTGAGAAAATAGCAGAATTTATCAACTCAAAAAAAGATTATCAAATCGCAATCGCAACCGATTACCCGGAACGCGTAAGAGAATTACTCGAAGGCCAAGGCATCATTAATCGTGTTGAATTCATCCCGGCGCTTGCAAGTTTTGGCACGGAAATAGAAGAGTTTAAATTTATACTCTTAACTGACAGAGAACTTTTCAACAAGCGCAACAAGGAAATTACAACAACAAAACGCAGCTATTTTAAAGAAAAAGCAGAATTCATCGAAAGCATAAACGATATTCAAGAAGGCGAATACGTCGTCCACGCAGTGCACGGCATCGGAATATACAAAGGCCTAACCCACGAAACCTTTGATGGGCAAATTAAAGATTATTTGACAATACAATACGCCGGCTCCGACAAACTTTACATGCCGGCAGAACAAATCAACCAACTCTGTCGCTATCGCGGCTCCGGCACCGTAAAACCTAAATTATCCAAAATGGGTGGCAAAGAATGGGAAAACGTTAAATCCAAAGTAAAAAAAGAGGTTGAAACCGTCGCTTACGATTTACTCAAACTTTACGCCAAAAGAAAAATGCAAGAAGGAATTCAATTTCAGCCGGACAGCAACTGGCAACTTGAGATGGAAGAAGCCTTTGAATTCACAGAAACACCTGATCAAATGCGTGCCATAAACGAAGTTAAAGCAGATATGGAAAGTCCTAACCCTATGGACCGACTCATCTGCGGCGATGTTGGGTTTGGCAAAACCGAAGTTGCAATGCGAGCAATCTTCAAAGCCGTCACATCCGGCAAACAGGCCGCCGTAATCGTTCCGACAACAATACTTTCACTACAGCATTATCAAACGATTTCAGAACGTTTTAAACCTTTCGGGGTAAATGTGGAATTTTTATCGCGTTTCAAAACAACAAAAGAACAAAAAGAAACTATTCGCAAAATGGCAACAGGCGAATGCGATGTCGTTATCGGAACCCACAGACTTTTACAAGAAAATATAACATTCAAAGACCTCGGACTTCTCGTAATCGACGAAGAACACCGTTTTGGAGTTCGACACAAAGAGAAATTAAAAAGTTTCCGCGAAAACATAGACATCATAAGTATGTCCGCAACTCCAATTCCAAGAACTTTATACATGTCACTTTCCGGCATTAAAGACATGTCTGTCATCAACACTCCACCTAAAAACCGCCTTCCTATCAAAACCTACGTCGGCCACTGGAACGAAACGACCGTAAAAAACGCAATTACACACGAACTCGACAGGGAAGGCCAAGTTTTTTATCTCTACAACCGCGTTGAAACAATCCTTGAGATGAAATACCTTCTTCAACAACTTGTTCCGCAAGCAAGAATCGCCATCGGTCACGGCCAAATGAATGAAGGGGAATTAGAACAAGTCATCGTTGATTTTGCAAACCACGAATACGACATCCTTTTAGCCACAACAATCATCGAAAACGGCATTGATATCCCAAACGCAAACACAATGATTATCCATGACGCCGACCGTTTCGGGCTTGCGCAACTCTATCAACTCCGCGGACGCGTCGGACGTTCTCAAAAACAAGCTTACTGTTACTGCCTGTACAAACCAAGCAAAAACATCACCCAAGAAGCAACGGAACGTCTAAAAGCAATCAAAGAATTTACGACCCTGGGCAGCGGATATCAAATAGCCATGCGCGACGTCGAAATCCGCGGTGTAGGAAACATCCTCGGCACAAAACAACACGGACACATGATTAACGTCGGGTTTGATACCTACTGCGAACTTTTAGAAGAAACCGTACAAGAACTCCAAGGCAATTACAAAGAACAAAAAGTTCAAACTATCGTAGACATCAATATTACAGCCTTCATCCCGGATGAATGGGTCGGTTCTAAAGAACAAAAAATGATTGAATATAAACGTCTGGCTGATGTAAAAAATGAAACAGAATTAGATTATATAATCAGCGAGTGGCAAGATAGATTTTCCAAAGCACCTGAAAGTGTAGAAAACTTAATAAAACTTATTAAAATCAGACTGAGTGCAAGCAAATGTAAAATCAAGGTAATTAGAGAAACGCCCGAAAATATACGTATTTACGCACCTTTCAACAAAATCGAATGGGGACTTATTCAAAAAAGACTTTCACCGGAACTTTTACGTTCCCTAAAATTTACAATTGCGCCAACAACTTGCCAAGACGGCATTTCTATATTATTATTAAATAGTAAACATTCAAATTTTATTGAAATCTACAAAAAATTAACAGAATTATTTACAACAATAGAGAGAATTATGGACGAATATAAGGAGGCTCAATGAGAAGCAAACAATTATTATCAACACTTGCTCTTTCTGCGGTTTTACTTGCCGGATGCGGCGTCAAAAATGCAGAAACCGTTATCACCGTAAACGGTGCAAACATTACCAAAACTGAAGTAGATGACGCAATTAATTCACAAATTAAAAGCTCACCGTTCACAAAAATGGGCATTGATATAAAAAGTTCTCAAAATGACTTTTTGTACCTTTTAACAAAAGACAGAGTCGTAAACGAATTAATCATCAAATCACTTATCAACGAAGAATGCAAAAAACGCGACATCACTATCTCCAAAGATGAACACGCACTTGCAATGGAAGACTTGATAAGCAAAATCGGTTCCAAAGAAAGATTTAACGAATTCCTGAAACAAAGAGACATCACAAAAGCTCAATTCGATAAAGACTTCGAACAAGAACTGAAAATCAAAAAACTTGCAATGCAGCTTGACAACACAAAAATCACAGAAGCCGACGCAAGAAAATTCTACAAAGAAAACGTAAAAAAATTCCAATACCCGGACAAAGTAAGAGCGTCCCACATTCTGATTTCAACAAATCCGTTTGAAATCGAACAACTAATCCGTGCGGATAAAAATAACAAAAAACTTACAGAAGACGAAATCAAAGGAAAAGTTGAAGAAGAACTTGCAGCAAGAAAAGCAAGAGCAGAAGAATTATTGAAAAAAGCGCAAGCAGACAAATCACAATTTGCAAAACTCGCAAAAGAAAACTCTGAAGACAAAGGCTCAGCAGCTCAAGGCGGAGACCTTGGTTTCTTTGCCGCAATCGAAATGGTTCCTGAATTCAGCGGCGCAAGTTTCGCGACAAAACCGGGCGAAATTTATAACAAAGTTGTTCAATCAAAATTCGGCTACCACATCATCTACGTAATGGACAGATCTGCAGCCGGACAATACCCATTTGAAGCGGTACAATACGAAATTACAAACTATCTTCAAGCACAAAAAGAAGTTAAAGCTATCGACAACCTTCTTGAAGCATTGAAGAAAAACGCTCAAATCGTCTACGTCGACAAAAGCTACGATCCGGAAGGCATCAAAAAAGATATCCAAAAAGAGATGAATTCCGACGAACCAATCGTTAAAAAAGACGCAGAATAGATTAATTTCTAAAAATTCAAACGCAAAAGCCGAGTTTAATCTCGGCTTTTTTGATGTTATTAAAACTAATACGGCAGGTTTATTTTCTTTCTAAAAACCGGGTCTTCCTCGTCGTCTTCCAGCTCCGTTTTAAAAATCTTAAACGATTTACAAGTAGAAAAATTCTTCAAAATCGCCTTATCAAGTTCTTCCGTATAAACCATTTTTCCGTTGATATAACTTATTTTCATCATATCTGCATCAGGTTTTTCACTGGAAAAACTCTCCACAATAGGGTTTTCAACCTCATTTTCATAAACCGTCCTGGAAACCTCTGAAAGAATATCAAAAATATAACTTTGTCTATTCGAAAATCCATCCGAACTTGTAATAAGTTCCGCTGCCTTTTGCAACTCTTCACGCGCCTCTTGGTAGTGATTCAAGTGTTTTAACAAAATCGCCAAGTTATAATGCGCCTCATAACTCATCGGCGACAACGCAATTGCCTTGCAATAACCAAAACCAGCCTCGCGAGAATTACCCAACAAGTGATGAGTCAACGCCAAATTATAATGAGCCTCATAACTCTTTTTCAAAATTTTTACCGCAGATTTATACGCCTCAAGCGCATCCATCAAGTAGCGCTTACGCAACACATAATCGTCTTTGTCAGTATAAAGCGACTTTTGTTTGTACGCGATTCCCTTGTTATAAAACGCATAACCCTTATTTGCTTTTGTACTTTTCTTATTATCAAAAACCCAAGGAATATTAAGCAACTTACGTTTTGTCTTGATAATTTCATCATACTGGCTAATAGCAGAATCAAAATCGCCCAACTTTTCAGCCGACACAATGCCGTAATTCATACGAGCGACCATAAACTTTGGATTATATTTTATCGCATTAGAATACGCCTCAAGCGCGGAATCATAATCCTCATACAAAACATAAATACTGCCTAAATTATGCCAAGCGCTATAGTGGTGGGGATAAAGAGCCAAACCTTGCTGATAAAGGTCAATAGATTTTTGCCACTTATAATCCTCAAGCGCCTTATCGCCCTTATAAACATAATACATTCCGCGCACTTTATAAACCTGCGCGTCAAAAAAGTCCGGGAACAAATACTTTGCACCCAAAACCGCAAAAATTAAAACGATAAAAAATATAAGGCCTTTTAATTTCATAGGATAATTCTAGCGCAAAAAGAAAATTTAAACATCCTGTATTAATACGAAAAAGCATATTGGCAAAAGGCGGATGAAAACCAACTCCACCCGCCCAAAGTTTTATCGCTTGACACAGCGCCGGCTGAGCCGGTTCTATACTCGTATCGAAAATGGCAAGACTGCGCGTTTAACTTATTACCTCCGGCTGGCGCGAGCGAGGTGCCTGAGGCACATCCACATTGGGCTAGACATGAGTTTGCAATGCTGAAACCTGCGAGTCGAGCAAGACAAGCCGGTTCTATACTCGTATCGAAAATGGCAAGACTGCACGTTTAACTTATTACCTCCGGCTGGCGCGAGCGAGGTGCCTGAGGCACATCCACATTGGGCTGGACATGAGTTTGCAATGCTGAAACCTGCGAACGAGCAAGACAGCGAATAAGTCGTTATGAGGTTATTTACCTATATTATATCCTAACGATAAATTTTTATTCGGATTAATTTCCTCTTAACGACCTATTGAAGTGTACCCGAAAACCTGGACAAGCGGCTAGGAAGT
>JAZUCM010000025.1:0-10336 GCA_045639085.1 Candidatus Gastranaerophilus bacterium | reverse complement strand
AATTATACAAAATACAATGATGGAATATACAGTTCAATAGGGGGGGGGGGCGCCTCAAAGTCCTGATTATATTTGGGTTTCAGCGACCTATTTTGCCAAAACCTCCGACCCTTGCGAACACATATTTACTAACGCCACTTGAAAAACACAAGAAAATATGGTAGAATACGTATATGAGAATAGCAGGAGGATAAAAATGACAAAAAAACTTGGATTCACAATGGCGGAAATTTTACTTTCCCTCACAATCATTGGCGTCGTCGCGGCGATTACATTACCAAGCTTAATGGCGAATATTAACGAACGCACTTGGAACACCCAACGCAAAGCGCTTTACGCGCGAATGTCCCAAGCTATTGCAATGATGCCACAAGTTGGCGGTTATGGAACTTTAACTGAAGATGAAAGTGGCAGCGTCACTGCTGATACAGCCGCGGAAACTTTTTTGACAGAAGGCCTTTCAAAAGTTCTTAAAATTAATAATATTTGCGATAGTGAGCATTTAGCCGATTGTGGTGTTCCGACTTCTTATATCAACTTGGTTGGTTCAACAATAACTTGGCCTAAAACGGTTAAACAATGGAACTATCAGTTTGTTGATTATTCTTTTATTGGTTCTGGTTTTGGCGAAAATGGTTCTGATAAATTTTATTCTTATTCTCAAATAGATACTCGGGCTGCAGCATTTGAAACGAATAATGGAGAATCTGTAGTTATATATTATAGCCCATATTGTGCTAGTTTGTCTGATGTCGCAACTGCTTATTCGCAAACTAGAATGTGTGCAAATTTTATTTACGATTTGAATGGGGATAAAGGACCAAACGCAGTTGGTAAAGATATTGGATTTTTGTCAGTACTTTACTCATTGGAGCCGATAGTTGTTGCACCAATGCCATTGTCAACGGCAGCAGAAACAAAGGATCTGTCGCATAAAGACGCTATTTTCGCCTGTACTGTGCAAGATTCTGAGTCTAGGTTACCTAATATTGATGAACTAAGAGCGTTGTATTATAATCACAAATTTGCAGGAATTCGTGCACGTGTGCATTGGTCAGGAACTATTGTGTCCTCGTCTAAAGCATATCAGTTAATTTTTGCCGCAGGTACAACTGGAACAGTAAATCGGCTTTATCCGAGGGCTGTTCTTTGTGTTAAACGTTAAAATTTTGTTCGGGTCGAGCCAATGTGTATAGGACCGGCTCAGCCGGAGGTAATAAATTAAACTTGCAGTCTTGCCATTCCACGGTACGAATATAGGGGCCGCTCAGCGGAAGGTAATAAATTAGGCGCGCAGTCTTGCCATTTTCGGTACGAGTATGGATGCCACTCAGTGGCCGTATAAAGCGTTAATTATTTGGTGGTACGGGGATTTTGTCGCCGAATTCAAGCATAACTTGTAATGTCACGCGCAACTGTTTTTTGTAGTTTTCACGTGCTTTTTCTATCGTTTTGGCGCAGAATGTAAAGCTCGGGATTTCTTCTATCTCTATGTAGTGGTATGGGTTTCCCTCAAAATCCAGGTCGGTACCTTCGATTAGGGTCCAGTTTAGGTTTAGGTAATAATCAAGTTCTTTTTCGTCTATGCTCATTTTGCGCTCTCTTTTGTGATATCTAGCCGCCGAGGGAATTTTCATTAAGTGGTTGGGTAATCATGATACCTTCGCCGCCGATGACTTCGACTTTGATGTTGTCGATGAGAAGGTAGACAGGCTTATTGGTGTTGTATTTTGCGGTTTTTATCAGTTGAAAAATTCGCTTGTAAATACTATCTGTGCCACCACCCATTTCGAAATGTTTTGAAAGGTTTATGTAGACGCCTTCTGATGCGTCCGCAACGTTTAAAAGTCTTGTGCCAATAGGAATTTCAGAGTATACGCCAAGTTTAACTTCTTCCGGACGCGGGCCATCAATTAGAGATGTTATTGCAAATTTGATCGGTGTTCCATCAATTGCAGGATCGTATTTACGTTTGACGGCTTTGTAAACTTCTTCGCCGTTTTTGTTTTGCCCGATGAAAAATACATTGACGTATTGGCTAACTTTTGTGTCTTCTTCTTGGGGAGTTTCCTGTGTGGATGGTGGAATTTCAGGGGTTGGAGGAGTCGGGCGCATGTTTTTTACTGATAGCACAAACGCGGTACCAACGATTAATGTCAGAATTATCAGAATAATATTTAAACTTTTTCTGTCCATAAAGTTCCTCACTTCCTGATGTTTATAAATGCTTTGATTATGATTTTGTTGTCACTTGCGTAAATTTCGTTTAAACTCGCATTTATGATACTATTTTCCAAGATTTTTGTTGAAAAATCAAGTGGGTTAATAAAATTTAACGCATCTGTTAGGTTCAAAATGCTCAAAATAGTTGGCTTGCCTGAGGTTTGGTCGGTAATAATGCTAACATCTCCGGCGTTAAGTTTTAGGCTTGTGCCGATGTTGATGGCCTGTTTTTTAGGTGAAAACGGCGTGCTGAAAATGAAATTGTACCAGAGTTTGTTGTCATGGATGTCAAATTTTACATCTTCAATGCGTAGCATTCCTAGCAGAATGTTGTTTATTTCGCGGATTGTCCTTTTATAATCGGTCGTTTGAGTAATTTGGTTGATATCCGCGGCTGAGAGTTCGATTGTAATATTAGCCGGAAAATCTTCTGCAAAGCGGTAGGTTGAGTTTTCTGTTTTTTCTAGTCTATTGAAGTCGCAGATCGAATTTACGGTAGCTTTTGAGATTGAAAGTTCGTCGAGAATTATGTTTTCCCCTACGGCTGTCAGGCTGCGGAACTTTCCGTTTTTGAGGTCTGGCGTGCTAAATGAATCAATTTGTATTTCAAATTTGCCCGGAAGTTTTTTTGCCAGTTGTTTTTCCAAATAATGCTCGAGTAGTTTTGTGTGAATGAAATTGCTTCCAGTGGCACGGCTCATAAAACTTGACAAGCCGGATGTGAGTTCGTAGGCTGTAGGGCAAAGTTCACCGGCCCAAAGGTTTTGTGCGCTTAAAAATATTAGAATTAATAAAAACCAAAACTTTCTCATAAAAACACTTTCTGCAGCTTGATTATATTATCCATGCTAAATCCGACAGCGCAAATATTATTTTTATACGTGAGGATAACGGTTTTTCCGCTAGATATATTTTTATTTTCCAGTGCTACACCGTTTTTGATTTTTGACAGATCAGAGTCCGCTGCCTCGAGTTTTTCTTGGTTAAGCATAGCGAGTGGATTGATTAAATTCTTTTGTACCTCTTCCGGGGTTAGATTTTCTAGTGAAATTGCATTATCCAAGGTAAAAAATCCGGCTTGAGTTCTCTCAAGTTCGCTAAGATGCGCGCCGCATTCCAGTAACTTTCCGATATCAAAAGCAAGTGAGCGGATGTAGGTGCCGGCAGAACATTTGACTGCAAGTTGCGCGGTTTGGGTTTGTTCGTTAAAATTAATAAGGTTTAATTCGAAAATATGTACTTTGCGTGGCTTTATTTCGACTTCTTCACCTTTGCGTGCGTATTCGTAAAGTTTTTTGCCGTTTACTTTTATTGCTGAATAAATCGGCGGGAATTGTTCAACTTCGCCGCGAAATTTCTCCAAGGCTGCGACTAATTCATTGCGTGTGATTTTTTTGTCAAAGGTTTGTGTTATTTGGCCTTCAATATCGTAAGTGTCAGTGTTTGAACCAAATTGGACGGTCGCGAGATATGCCTTGTCATCTGCCAAATATTCAATGAGGCGTGTTGCCTTGCCGATACAAATGGGTAAAACCCCTGTCGCAAAAGGATCTAACGTTCCTGTGTGACCTATCTGGCGAATTTTTGTAATTCTGCGCAAGACCGCAACGACATCGTGGGATGTCATGCCTTTGGGTTTATTGATGTTTAAAAATCCGAACAAAACTTAGACTTCCCCTCTTGAAATTTTGTTGATTAAATCCGTTACTCGAGAGCCTTTTTCGAACGAATCTGTGTAGACGAATTTAAGTTCCGGCGTGAGTCTTAGGCGGATTCTTTTACCTACTTCGTAGCGGATTTTAGGGGTGTTTTTTTCTATAACTTCTTTTGTGTGTTCGATTTGTTCTTCGGAACCCAAAACGCTATATATAACTTTTGCAAATGAGTTGTCGTGTGCAACTTCGATGTCGACAACGGACACAACGCCTGATAAACCCCTGATTTCGCGTTGCAAAATCTCCGCGATATCGCGCATTAATTCTTTTCTTACACGTTCATTTCTTAAAGTCATTTTTAACCTCTTATAAGCTTGTTCTTTCGATTTCTTCAGTTGTAGATACTTGGATAATATCGCCGACTTGCAGATCGTTGAATTTCGCGAAAGAAATACCGCATTCAAAGCCTTGTGCAACTTCTTTGACGTCGTCTTTAAAACGTTTTAATTGATCAATTTGGCCTGTAAAGATTTCTTTACCATCGCGAATAAGAACTGCATTTTTGCTTCTGATAATCTTACCTTCGGTAACGTAACAACCTGCAATTTTTGTTGTTTTACCAATTGTGAAGATTTGGCGGATTTCGGCTTTCCCAAGTTGAACTTCTTTTGTTTCAGGTTGAAGAAGAGAAAGCATTGTTTTTTCGATATCTTCAAGAATTTGGTAGATGATATCGTATTTTTTGATTGAAACACCTTCTTTTTCCGCCGCTGCAAGAGCGTTAGAGTCTTCTTTAACGGTAAATCCAAGGATTAGTGCGCCGGACGCGGATGCCAACATAACGTCAGCTTCTGAGATATCGCCGACACCAACGTGGATTATTTTTGTTTTAATCAAGTTGGATTCAAGCTGCGCGATTGCTTGTGATACCGCTTCTGCCGAACCGTGGGTGTTTGCCTTGATGATTAAATTCAATTGAGGGATATCATCGTCACCAGCGATTGCTTCACGACGAATATGCGCCGGTAGGGTTGCTTCAATACGTTTGTCGCGTTCGCGTTCTTTGCGTTTGTCTATAATCGCCTTCATTTCTTTTTCATTTTGAACAACTTCAAAATAATCACCCGCTTGTGGAACTTCGGTCAAACCTAAGATTTCGACAGGAGTTGAAGGCTCTGCTTTTTGAATACGTTCGCCGCTATCAGAAAGTAGGGCACGAACACGTCCGCACGCTGTACCCACAACCAAGCAGTTTCCGACGCGTAGTGTTCCGTTTTGAACAAGAAGGGTCGCAACAGGGCCTTTTCCTTTATCTAAGTTTGCCTCGATTACAACACCTGATGCTTCGGCTTTAGGATTTGCTTTAAGTTCTTCCATATCTGCGACGAGCAAGATATATTCCAGTAAATCATCAATACCGATACCCTGAAGTGCTGAAACCTTGACCGTAATTGTATCGCCACCCCATTCTTCAGGTACGAGTCCGTGTTCTGTTAGCTGTTGCAGAATTTTATCAGGATTTGCACCCGGTTTGTCGATTTTGTTCACGGCGACAATAATCGGAATTTCCGCGGCTTTCGCGTGGTTGATAGCCTCAATTGTTTGTGGCATTATGCCGTCGTCCGCTGCGACGACGAGAATAGCGATATCTGTTGCTTTTGCACCGCGCGCACGCATTTCTGTAAACGCTTCGTGGCCCGGGGTGTCGAGGAAGACAACTTTCTTTTCATCGACGTAAACGGTGTATGCACCGATAGATTGCGTGATTCCACCGACCTCGGTTGATACAATTTTGTGTTTTGATGCGCGAATGCTGTCGAGCAATGTGGTTTTACCGTGGTCAACGTGGCCCATAATTGAAACAACCGGTGCGCGTTTTTTGAGTAATTTTTTGTCAACTTCGGCAAGAGCTTTTGATTTTTGTTCTTTTTCGAGTTCCTCTTCGATGTAAGCCTCGAGGTCTTCTTCAAGAACTTCAATTTCAAAGTTGTTACATATTTTTTTGATGATTTCAACGTCAATAAGTTGGTTTAACGTTGCCATAACGCCGTTAAGCATTAAAAATTTAACGATTTCGGCAGGTGTGTGTTGAATTTTTTCTGATAGTTCGCTGATTGTCATCGCTTGTGTAACAACAAGTTGAGTGACGGCTTCAACACTTTCCTCTCTTTGTGTGCGTTTTTTGTGATGTTGCGCCGCAGCTTTTTCCAGTGAAATTCTTTCTTGTTCTTCTTTTTTAGAGTTGAAATCTTTAGTTTTCTTCTTTCCGTTCGTGCTGTCTGTGCGTTTTCTGGCGCCGGACTTGTTGTCGTACATATCTTGCGGAATAATACGTCTTTCGATAGGTTTTTTGTCGCCGAATTCTTTTGCCGGACGTTGCTCATCTTTATTTTGGCCGGAACGTTTGTCGAACGGACGAGCCGGTCTTTCGCCTCTTGGTGGGAATTTACCGTCTTTGTCGCGATTGAATTCTCTGTTTCCGTCGCGTGGTGGGAATTTTTTGCCATCACCTTGTGGACGGAAAGGTTTGCGCTCTGGGCGTGCCGCTGCTTCGCCAGGTTCCGGGCGCGGTGCGCGACGGACGATTTCAAGCCTGTTTACGACAGGACGTGGCTTAACAACTTCCACGCGCGGAACTTCCTTGATCGGTTCAACCTTTTTTTCTTCCTGTATTTCTTCAACAATAGGTTCTTTAGGTGCCTCAACTTCAACTGGTTTCGCTTTTTTTACGACGAAAGCTTTTGGTTTTTTGACTGCCGGTTGGCTGCCTTGGTTCATAAATTCTTTCAAGCGTCTGATTTGATCAGGTGTAATTGTGCTGGAATGAGTTTTGCCGGTAATCGACATTTGAGCAAGTTTTTCAATGATTTCCTTGCTTTGGATACCCATTTCTTTTGCTAGTTCGTTAATTCTTATCGATGTTTCAAAACTCATTAATTATGTTTCCTTTCAAATCCTCTGGCAGAGCGGAGCGCAATGCCTTTTGGAGTTTATTTTTTTTGAATGCACTTTCGACACAGTCAATATTATAACAAAGATACGCAGATCTGCCAAATATTTTAGTATCGTGATTTATGACGATATCGCCTGTGGAAGATTGTTTTGTTATTTTTATCAGATTTTTTGTTTCCTTCATTTTTCCACAAGTTACGCATTTTCGTTTCGTCATTAGTTTACCTCAGCAAGTTTTTCCAATTTCAGCTTTTGGTCATACTCAATGAGGAGTTTTAATAAATCTTCCAAATCACCATCTATCACCGTCCATACGTTAAGATTTTGGTTTACGCGGTGATCGGTCAGACGTCCTTGTGGGAAATTATAAGTCCGAATACGTTCACTTCTATCGCCGGAACCTACTTGAGAACGGCGTAGGTCGGTGATTTCTTTCATTTGTTTTTGCACTTCCATATCGTACAATTTTGCTTTAAGAATTTGGAGTGCGCGTTCTTTGTTTTGAAGTTGAGAACGTTCTTCCGTACAGAAAATCATAATTCCTGTTGGTTTGTGGAAGACTCTGGCAGCGGTTTCAACCTTGTTGACGTTTTGTCCGCCCGCGCCACCTGAACGTGCTGTTGTTATTTCGATATCGTTCATATTTAATTCGACTTCTACATCATCGACTTCCGGCATAACTGCGACGGTTGCCGTGGATGTGTGAACGCGGCCTTGGGATTCTGTTGCCGGAACTCTTTGTACGCGGTGAACGCCGGATTCGTATTTTAATTTAGAATACACGCTGTCCCCTTTAATTGAGACAATTACTTCAGAGAATCCGCCGGCTTCACATTCTGTTTTGGACAAAATCTGTGTTTGCCAGCCTTGTTTGTCTGCAAAACGCAAATACATTCTGAGCAAATCTCCGGCAAAAATATTTGCCTCATCACCACCTGCGGAACCACGGATTTCCAACATAATATCTTTGTCATCCATTGGGTCGCGCGGAAGTAGAAGAACTTTCATTTTTTCTTCGTATTCAGGAATTTTTGCTTCATTTTCTTCAAGTTCTGATTTTAGGAATGCTTTCATTTCTTCATCAGATTCACCGTGTAATAATTCTTTTGTTTCGGCTATAGTGTCTGTCGCTTTTTTCCAAGCGTAATAAGTTTCGACCGTTTCTTCCATAGATTTTCTTTGTTTTGACAAATCTCTAAAACGGTTATAATCTTGAATTACAGCAGGGTCAGAGAGAGTTTCTCCCAACTCGATGTACTTCTTTTCTATTTGTTCAATTTTTTCTAACATATCTTTCATAAGCTTAATTATAGCACAAAAAAAAATATGGCAATAAAAAAATAGAATGTATGTTCAAGGCGATAGGTTGATAGGGCGATAAGGCGTTAAGTTCATTATAAATCAGTCAATATAAAAAAGAACGACAAGTCAATTACGAAATAATAATAGTGTTAGATAAATTATTATTCCATAATGAACTTATCGCCCTAATATCTTATTGCCTTAACGCCCTATTCACCCAAATTAAGTTGTGAGAATTGAACAATTTTGTTTTTGCCGCGTTTTTTTGCGTTATAAAGAGCGTGTTCCGCGTAGCGAATAATTGTGTTTGCGTCTTCTTCAACGTTTTCCATACAAGGATAAGTTGAGATTCCGCCTGAAATCGTAATCGGATGGCGCTCTTCTTCGCCAGCCGGAATGAATTCCATCCGTTCAATGTCGCGTCTGAAACGTTCTGCGAATAAAAACGCTTGTTCTTCGGATGTGTTAGGTAGAAGGACTAAAAATTCTTCGTCGCCGTAGCGGGTTAAAATATCTTCTTTTCTAATTAATTGTTTTAGTTTTTCGGCAACGGACTTTAATAACACGTCACCCCAACTGTAACCGTAAATGTCGTTTACAACCTTGAAAAAGTCTAAATCAAACAATAGGCAAGAAAGTTTCAGGCCGTAGCGTTTTGAACGTGAAATTTCTTGATCGAGTCGTTCCTGCATATATTTTCTGTTGTGTAGCCCGGTCAATTCATCCGTAGTTGAAACTTGGCGAATTTTTGTCATTAGTTCGCGGATTCTTAACATTGATTTGACCCTGATGAGCAATTCATCTTTATCAATCGGTGTTCTGATAAAATCGTATGCGAACGCTCTGACGACCGATGCTTTCTTGAAATCTTCTCCAAAGAATAGAATCGGAGACTTGAATTTGACGAGTGAAAGCGTGTCCGGCAAATTTGTCACGTTTTCCGCGATGATAAGGCTTGGATTAAGTGTTTCATACTCTTTTAATGTATAATCTTCTTCTACTCTGACATTTGCGTCATCGAGTTGTTCTGCAAGAAATTCAGCGATTTGTGATTCTTTTCTTGCTGCGTAAATTACGATATTCTTCATAAAAAACCTCTCTTTGGAAAACATTCTACCACATTTTTCTATTCTTTGCAATCATTTGAATGGATTATGTCGAATATGTGTTTTCATTTGCTCGAAACTGTGAGAGGGTTTTATGTTACGTTTTGTAAAACTTGTTTTCCACAATAGTAATATGTTAGATTTACGTGGTTTTAACCATTCTATGGAATTAGGTATAAACAAAATCAAGCTGATGCATAATGTTATTCAGCAGAATTTCCCTTACGAATCGCCTTGGAAAAATTATTATATTGGGTTTCGTGAGTTGGTAGAGCAATCTCAAACATCTTCGCAGATTGTTGATGTTTTAGAGTTTCAAAAAATGATATCAGAAGAAGAAAAAAGTCTCAGAAAAATTCGAAAAGCGTGCGATGCGCTTCATTGTAAGCCATTTGATTATTTCAGAGAATTGATAAAAGCTGTTCATAAGCATAGGGTGCAAAACTGTGGTGAAATAACGCGAATATCTTACGCGGTAGCCAGAATGAACGGGATAAAACATTCCAAACTTGATATGGCGTTGTTAACAACAAAAGAACCTAAGGATTACAGCGGGAGTTTATTCCCGGAAATTGACCGTATTTTAAACGTGATGAAGGAAATGGAGTACGGTAGTGAATACAAAATTCTAGACCATGTTGCGTTACAAATTCATGGTAAAAAGGGCAAAGAATTTGTGCTGGACGCGTTGTTGAACGAGTGCAATTCTAAAGAAGAGATAGAAAAAATATATAAAACGAAATATGGGGATATCTTGAAAGTTTCTTGTGATGAAAATATTCAAATTCTAAACGGTACGAGTAGAAATAGTCATCTCCCGGAATTAAAAGACGATGAAGCGCAAGAATTGCTGACTTTGTATCCTGATTTAGGAGTTTTTCGAAAAGCTCCGCCTCCAAAGAAAAATTTCTTTTTTGATTGGTTTAAAATAGGGAAGTGAATAGGTGACCAAGGCGATAGGGCGATATGAAGTGGTCCCCAAAACCTGGACACAAATTAAGCAGCCAATAAAAAATCTCTGTATCTGCACGGAGACAGTTTATTTTTGTTCCACTGTGGCCTATTGTTATAGATTAGCACGTATTTATTAACAAGGTC
>JAZUCM010000024.1:0-17385 GCA_045639085.1 Candidatus Gastranaerophilus bacterium | reverse complement strand
ATAATCTCTTTTTAAAATCGGATTAAAATCAATAATTAAAATAGCAGGATTTATATTTTTAATTATTTCTTGAGGTGTTTTTTCAATAATTTCAAAATCCAAACCAATATTTCTAAATTGAGTTTTTGCTTGTTCTATTTGGTTATCAATGAATTCTTGTTTTTGTTGATAGTTATAGTTGATTTTAGGATAAATTATTTTGAGTGGTAAATTAAGTTCCTTGCTTTTTTGAAGAGCAAATTGCAGGGTAAAATTGTCTTTTACTCTTATTTCTCTTTCGCAGAGGTAAATAATTTTTCCATTTCGAATTGGCTTATTATTGAGTTCAAAAATCCTTAAAGGATTTATTGTTTGCTCTGTAGCGAAGTCTGTCGGAATATAATTTAACAAGGTATTTCTTACAATTCTTAGCATTTAAAGATTTTAAAATACCGGATTATAAAATACATTCGACAAACTTCCGACTAAATATGTCAAAGGGGTAAATGTATTTAACGTCAATAATAACTTCCAAGTTATATGTCAAATCTGCGATACTTTATGTCAAAATCTCTGATACACAACAGTCAAAATCCCTGACGCTCGACACCTACCCTCACAAAATAAAAAGGACAACAACAAATGTCATTGTCCTTTTTATGGTGGAGAATAGGAGACTCGAACTCCTAACCCCCTGCGTGCAAAGCAGGTGCTCTACCAATTGAGCTAATCCCCCACATTTCCTCAGCGAAAATTTACTGGGTACAATCTAATTATACATGCTGATTTTTTTTTGTAAACCCCCCTTTTATATTTTTTTGTTTTTATTGAAAAATTCCACGCATTCTTTTTACTTTTTATCAAAAATAACAAAAAGCGCCTCTGATAGAAGCGCTTGGAATGTTTTTAAATCTTTTTCATTCCGAACAATAGTGTGAAGTGTGTAGTTTGCTTAAAAACTTTGTCTATCCTCGTTTTAAGCTTTTCCTCGTGTCTCTTATATAAAGTATTTTTCTTATATAAAATTGATATATTCTTTCCATATTAGAATAAAATCGTTACATTTCGTTACAAAAGGGTAGCGTTTCAACTCTTGCATGCACGCCTTTTCAATATAAAATTTATATAGAGGATTAATTATGGCTAAAATAAAATCAAAATGGGTTTGTCAAAATTGCGGTTACGAAACCGCCGGCTATCTCGGGAAATGCCCGGAATGCACCCAATGGGGAACCTTCCAAGAAGAAACTTGCGCGCCTGTCAAAGAGCTTAACAACTGCGTTTTAGACGAATTTATCAACAAAGAAAAATCCATCGCGCTCAACAACATCGAAATAGGTAAAGAAGTCCGAATCAGCACCAACATATCAGAGTTTGACAGGATTTTAGGTGGCGGATTTGTCAAGGGCTCCCTAGTCCTTCTCGCAGGTGACCCCGGAATAGGTAAGTCCACAATCCTTCTTCAAACCAGTGGAGAACTATGCAACAAAAATAAAAAAGTTTTATACATATCCGCAGAAGAAAGCGCAAGCCAATTAAAACTGCGTTCGCAGCGCCTCAATATAAATCCGGAAAGCCTTTTTATCTACCCACAAACGCTTATGGAAAAAATTAAGTCCGAAATCGACGAAGTTCAACCGGATTTCGTTATGGTAGACAGTATTCAAGCAATTTATTCACAAAATATTGCCGGCTCAATAGGTAGCGTTTCTCAAATTCGTGAATGTTGTAATCTCCTAATGCACATTGCCAAAACCAAAGGCATAACAATTGTTATTGTCGGCCACGTCACAAAAGATGGAAACATCGCTGGCCCAAAAGTTTTAGAACACATGGTCGACACAGTCATATATTTTGAAGGTGACAGGTACAAATCCTACAGAATTTTACGTTCCATAAAAAACCGTTTTGGTAACACATCCGAAGTCGGAATTTTCGAGATGCACTCAAGCGGCTTACAAGAAGTCAAAAACCCGAACGAACTTTTCTTGAACGAGCGTTCTCAAGTAGCAACCCCGGGTAGCGCAATCATCGTAACAAACGAAGGCACGCGTCCGCTGCTTGTAGAAATTCAAGCACTTGTCGGCACAACATCTTACCCGTCACCACGCAGAGTTACAAACGGAATTGACATGAGCCGACTACACCAAATTTTAGCCGTATTAGAAAAAAGAGTCGGGCTGAATTTGTCCAAACAAGATGTTTATGTAAACGTCATGGGCGGAATTGAAGTTGACGAGCCCAGCGCGGATTTAGGTATTGCACTGGCGGTTGCAACCTGCGCGAACGATATCGTCGTCGACAGTCAAACCGTAATCATCGGCGAAATAGGCCTATCAGGAGAAATTCATCCTGTTGACAATATTGAAAAAAGGTTGAATGAGGCGATTGCATCAGGTTTCAAAAAAGCAATCATCCCTTGGGCAAACAAAATTGAAAGCGACAAAATCGAAATCGTCCCGGTAAAAAAACTTATGGACGCGATAAAATTCAGCACCTCAATTTTTTAATTTCGCTTAACACAGCGCCGGCTGGCACGAGCGAGCTGAGGCTGGAGCGTTTTTGCCAAAGATTGCAAATCTGTAGGCAAAACGCGAAATTGCCGTTACTTGCGAGTCGAGCAAGACAAGCCGGCCCTATACACTTGACCGACCCGAACAACAAGATTTTAACGCTTTACGCAACGGACACTTCTTTCAAAAATACGCGTATTAGGAAAACGAGTTGCAGTATTAAAGCTCTGATACCAAGCCTCACCCATTTCACCGGCAGAAAGCACCGAACCAGACCAAAAATTTCCCTCCGATATGCCAAGAAAAAGTTTATTATAAAACATCGCACTTAACTCATCCTTGTTAGGTAAACGAGATTCCGAATCCTGTTGAGAACACGCAGCAGAAGCTTCTGTTTGTTTTAAATTATCAGACACATTTGTTTTTAATGGCATTGGAGCAACAACATTTGAATTTGACGGGTAAAGCGCAGTTACAAAACCAATATCTTTACCTACAGTATTGGGACCTTTGTTTCCATTTAAATCATAAACAAAATTTGCACACATTTTAGGTTGACTATAATGCCAAGTATTGCCTTCAACATCATCCGTACAATACGGATTATAAAACAAAGTTACCACTTCCCCATTCAGGGTTTCAAAAGCTGCAGCTTTTGTATCAATATGATTTTGAGGGTTCACGCGCACATCACTTGATGTTGTAATACATGTGCAAGTAAACATGGAATTTAATTCTGATAATTTCGTAGGCCAAGAGACAGTTACACCGGTCATATCCGTAAACGAACCCGTAACCCCACAATCAGCCAAATGGGTTGCGTCACAAATGTTATTAATTTTTAAGACTTTAGAAAGGCCTTCTGTCAAAAATGCCTCGGCCGCCGTGTCTTTTGTTGCACTTACTACGCCGTCGGTGTTTGTGCCTTCGTATTCACCATAACCGTTCAACTGTGGCATCACGGCGATGGCTTGACTCAAGCGCGCGTAAAGAGCCTTTCTTTGTGTGTTCCAAGTGCGTTCGTTAATATTTGCCATTAAACTTGGCAAAGTGATTGCGGCGACAACGCCGATGATTGTTAGCGAGAGAAGTATCTCTGCCATGGTGAATGCGTGGCCGCAAGGCGATAGGGCGATAGGATGATAGGGCGATAAGGCATTATGGGGAATTGATCCGTGCGTGCGTTCAACGCTCTGCGTCATTGCGAGCGAACGGATGTGAGCGCGGCAACCCAGCCGATTGAGCGTAGCGAAATCGGTCAATATCGTCACGCTGGCTGACTGACCTCGTCTGAACTCGGTCAGCTGGTTTGCTTCGTCACTCACTGCGTTCGTTCCTCGCAATGACGCAGAGGGGCACAATAAATTTTTACTCATGTTGTTCTCCTTCTCGCTTGTATCAACAGGGGCGGAAGGCTCGGCAAAACATGAACATTTACCCTCGCAACGCCAATTATAGCAAGGTCTTTGAGGCGCCCCCCCCCCCTATTGAACTCTTTATACTTTCATTTTCATTTAACATATTATCATTATGCACTATTGCGAGGGGTTTGTCAAGTGCTGCAGGATAATTTTGTGCATAATGAAAATTGCGTAACGTGTTAAAAAGTTAATAGGTTAAAGGGTTAAAGGGGATTAACATAATCAATAATGACGTAAACGCAGCGGCTTAACATTGTTTATTTCCATAAACCCTTTTAACCATTTAACTTTTTAACCTTTTAACTCGCCGCCAAAGGCGGCTTAACGAACCCTTTAACCTTTTAACACGCCTAAGGCGAGGTTTACCTCGCCGAGGGCTAACAACCCTACTCTTCAATCAAGAATTGTTGCAATTCGACGTTTGGTGTGCCAATTACTCTGACCAACTCCAAAACAGATGCTTTCATCTGACATTTCTGAGATGAACTACTGAAAAAATCCTTGTAAAAACATCCCTCGCAATTGCACCCTCTTTTATAACATTCCAACGCAGTTTGTGTCCATCTTCTGACCGCAACAGCTCTGCCCATATCCCTACTTCTAAACAACTTATTATCTCCATCGATTATCTTACACATAAAGACCTAAGCAATGCCAACCTTATGACCCAAGCTTCGCTCAAATCTTCTCCCCACCGACTCATGCCGGCTCCCATAATTACATTATAAAAAATCCTCATGTTTTTTCAAGCAGGATACATGTATTTATGAACTTTTGTAACAACGAATTTTTTCCCGTTATTTCGCAGGTTTCAGCCGTATGAGTCGGCTCAAACTCAATAACCATCATGGTTTCCATGGTTTTTTTCATGGAAACGCATGGTACACATGGGTTTCAGCCCATTTTTACATTAGTTAAGATTTGTAAATTTTACCTGATTTTAACACCAAGCGAGCAGAAATAAACGCCGTAACGGGTACACATGCCAGAATTGCAATACTTCCAATCAATGCCGAAGATATTTCCGTTGCGACCTGATTAAGGTTAAAAAACTTTTGCGCATCAATACTCGACGACAACAAAACAAGTGGCAAAGACGCCCCAAGATAAACCAAAATCAAAGTATTAGACATCGTGCCGATAATATCGCGTCCAACATTCATCCCGGATTTAAAAAGTTGTTTAACGCTAAGCGTTCTGTCCGTTTGATAAACCTCGTTAATCGTGCTTGCAATCGAAACCCCAACGTCCATTAACGCGCCAAGGGCCGAGAGAATTATCGCGCCGGCAAGAATTCCGCGCATATCCAAATCCGGCCGCACTGAGTGTAAAAACATATTATCCTCGCTCACAAACCCGGTCAAATGCGCCAGTTTTATCGTCAAAATCGCCATCATGCCGGCAAACAAAAGGCTCACCGACGTTCCCAACACCGCAGAAGTACTTTTATAATTAACCCCCGCAACCAAATAAATAGTTACAACCGTCGAAAGGATTCCGACCAAAAGCGCTGCGAATATTGGCGAAACCCCGTTTAAAACAAGCGGAACCATCAGCGCAAAAATAAGAAAAACCGTTAATCCAATAGAAACAAGGGCGCGAATACCCTTTTTTCGACCAATAATTATTATCAACATCGAAAAAATTCCGGCCAGAAGCCACAACGAACCATCGCGCTTGATATCAGTTATAAAAAAATCAACATCCTCAGCCCCGACCACAAAATCGTCGCGCGGCTCCACGTGAACAACAACTTTATCACCCTTTTTTAAATTTATATCATAATAAGGGTTACCGCCGACAACATTTTCTACAGTACGAACCTCACCTTTAAACTGGCCGGACAAAATTTCCAACTCAACATCTTGCCGAATTGCCTCAATATTTTCGCCCTCAACAACCCGCGAGTGAACCTCACGCACCAAACCAGTGACAGATGGCAAAAACTTTTCCGCCTCACCCGCCAAAACAGGTTGAAAAAAAACTAACACAACTAATATTAATATAAGAACAAGTTTCTTCACTGTTTCCCCTCTAAAACCCTTATCATCTCGTAAAAAACCTGATTATAAGGCGTTGGAACACCATGTTTTGCACCAAGTTTCAAAACCGTACCGGCAAAAATATCAAGTTCCGTTTTCTTCCCGGCGTCAATATCCTGCCACATAGAAGTTCGCCCGTTTTCCACCATTGTAAATAGCGCCTTTATAACATCATCACTCAAATTTTCCCAGCCGACAACTCCCTCACACTTTGCAAGCTCAACGACCTCCTTCAAGATATTTCGAGCAAAAACCAAAAACTCAGGACTCTTCTGCATATCTCCGAATGTCATTTTTAAAATACAAGATGCCTGGTTAGAAACCACATTCAGCCCAAACTTTAACCATTTTGCATAAATTATATCTTGCGGGTTTTCAAAATCAATCCCGGCTTGCTCAAAAAATCGCGCAACCACGCAGTCTTTTTCGTGCATTTTTGTGCCGAAAACTATTCGTCCAACACCGTCTTGTTGAACATCATGCCCGACCCTCATGGCACTATGACCAATAAAATATCCGTAAAAGGTTCGCTCCCAACCGTAAACCTGCGCAATTCTTTCCTCTGCACTAACCCCGTTTATCAAAGGCAAAATAATCGTATCTTCGCCAACAAAATTCCTCAAATTCATCAACGCAGATTCAAGCCCATCCATTTTGGTCGCAATCAAAACCAAGTCAGCCACATAACCTTGCTCATCCGGCAATATATAATCGAAAAACTTTTCATCTCCATTCATCGTTGGTGGCATCGCCTTAAAACGTTCATAGCGTTCTTTATCCACCAAAACTTTTAAACATTTCGGATTATACTTTTGCAACTTACACGCAAAAGTCATCCCGACCGCGCCAAGCCCGCATATTAAAACATTTTTAATTTCCATCATTTCGTTATTATAACACGCTCGAAAAAGTTTTTAAAATTTGTAACAAAAATCGCCAAAATCATCAATTTCGCCTTCAAAAAAAACTTTACTAATATGTGTGTAGATAATCAATAGTGAATGTGTGTATGGGTGGAAACTTTTTTGGCCTAAATGCGATTAAGCATTTTGGTGCAAACGGACTATATTCAACTCAGCGGGTTAATAACAACCCGTATATAAACTTTGGTCAAGCCGGACTTAACCAAGACACTTTTGAATACAGTTCAAACTCGCTTGGACGCTACACAAACGAGGCAACACTAATCCAAATGATGAAACGCAATCCAAAAATTAAAGAGATTTTGCGCCAACATAGTATGCCCAGCGAATTAAATATGGAAAATCTTCGAGCCCTACTTGCCGGTCACGCCAAAGATACTCAAAAAATCGCCGACGGAATTTATGAAAATCTTCCCGTCGCGCTTCAATACGGTGTGAACAAAAAATCACTTTCCGATGCCTGCTATCTTCACGACGTTGGCAAAGTCTTAATTCCCGACGAAATCCTCAACAAACCCGCCCGTCTAACACCTGATGAAGAACGGATAATGCATACGCATTCAGAATTGAGTTATGAGTTATTAAAAAATACAGACATCGACACCCGAACTCTCGAATTAATCAAATACCACCATCAAAATGCACTAGGCAACGGCTATCCACAAGCCAAACCAGACTTTAATGCAGATATAAACCTTCAAATCCTCTCCGCTGCGGACAAATATTCCGCACTAACGGAAAAACGAGCCTACAAAGACCCGATGTCACCTGAAAAAGCTTTAGGAATAATGTACAAAGACGTCAAAGATGGCAAAATGCATCCGTTTGTGTTCAAAGCTCTGGTCGGCCATGTTCGTGCAATTCAGGCTCCCGACAAACAAATAGCTTAGCACCCAACTGCCTAATCCGCAGCCAATAACTTATCAATAGAAATCCCCAACGCCATCGCAAGATTAACTATCACAACAAGCGTAGGGTTATATTTCTCAGACTCAAGCCTGGCAAGGTATTCCGGCGTAATATCTGCCATCTCAGCAAGTTTCTCTTGAGTAAAACGTTTTTTCGCGCGCTCAGCACGCAAATTCGCTGCAAAAATTCTAATTATATCCTGTCTTTCCATAAGCATTCTTTTAGTTTATACCACTTGACAACTCTTAAAAATGATTTATAATTATTATATATTGATTTATAAATCAAGAGTTGAATAATATAGGTCAAAAATTTAACATGGAAGGATGATTTTTCAATGAACGGAACGCAAAACAACACGAACAAGCATGGAATAAATTCTCATAATGCCTTATCGCCTTATCAACCTATCGCCCTATCGCCTTGCGGCCACGCATTCACAATGGCAGAGATATTGCTTTCCCTCACAATCATCGGCGTAGTTGCGGCGATTACACTGCCAAGTTTGATGGCTAACATCAACGAGCGCACCTGGAACACTCAACGCAAAGCGTTGTATGCGCGTTTAAGCCAAGCGATTGCGATGATGCCAACATTGGGCGGTTATGGCGAGTATGAAGGTACAAACACCGACGGCTCTGTAACAGCAACCAAAGACACTGCGGCCGAAGCGTTTTTGACCGAGGGTTTGTCAAAAGTGTTGAAAATCAATAATATTTGTGATGCTGAACACTTGGCCGATTGTGGTATTGCGGCAAGCTACACAAACCTCGCGGGGAGTGTGAATTCTTGGCCTACAAAGTTGAGCGAATTGAATTCCCAATTTACAAGTGCATATTCTACATCTAGTGCAACATATCAAAATCCACAAAAGGATATTGACACAAAAGTAGCTGCATTTGAGACCCAAAATGGAGAAATAATAGCTGTTTATTACAATCCATACTGCACTCCAAACGTTGAAGGTAATATATACCACTATAGCCAATCTAAAATGTGTGCTAACTTTATTTATGACTTAAATGGAAATAAAGGTCCTAACACAGTAGGTAAAGACATAGGTTTTGTGACGGCCCTTTATCCGATAGATTCAAATGTAGTTGCACCAATCCCACAAGCATCTGATGCCGGAACATTTGCTCAAACGGCAGCGAGTGCAGCCTGTACCGCTCAGGAGCCTCAAAGCAGGATGCCCAATATAGATGAGCTTTCTGCAATGTTTTTTAATCGTGATTTGATTGGGTTAGAGTCTGGTTCATTCTGGTCGGGTAGTGTTGTCTCTGCTGGGGAAAATGGTTATGCTTGGCGTCAAGGTTTTGGTGCTGGAGGACGTGATCTATATTCTCGTTCTTCAACTTTACTTGTCCGTTGTGTCAAACGTTAGGCGTTTAATGCTAATCGACACGAATGTAGAAGCCACTCAGTGGCCGCTGTGTAAAGTGATAAACAATTTTCAACTCAACTCCAATCTGGTTGAAAAGTCGGCAGGGGAATTTCCTCTGTCGATTTGTCTATTTTAGCGGGACGCTAAATTAATCAAATAGCTATTGCGATTGAGTTTGATTTCGGCTACAATTCTATTATGAACGCTATCGAAATAAAAAATTTACATCTTGGGTTTAACTGTGAAAACGGTTGGTGTGAGGCCATCCACGGAGTTTCGTTTGAGTTAGCGAAAGGCGAGCTGCACGCGCTGGTCGGCGAATCAGGTTGCGGCAAAACAATTACCGCAATGAGTATCCTCAACCTTTTACCTAAAAACGCCCGAATTACCGACGGCGAAATCCTTTTTCACGAAAAAAATATTTTGACCCGCAACGCAAACGAGATGAACAAAATTCGCGGCGCCAAAATCGCCCTGATTCCGCAAGACCCAATGACATCTTTAAACCCGCTTTATACAATCGAAAACCAACTTTTAGAGGTAATAAAAATTCATCAGGGTTTACAAGGTAAAGCAGCGTACGACAAAGCAATCGAGGCATTGGAACTTGTACAAATTCCGTGTGCAAAAGACAGAATAAAATCTTATCCGCACGAATTCTCCGGCGGGATGAAACAGCGCGCAATTATCGCAATGGCGCTTGCTTGTCAAGCCGAAGTCATAATCGCAGACGAGCCTACAACAGCGCTGGATGTAACAATTCAAGCCCAAATTATGAACTTATTGAACGAAATCAAACGCGAACAGGATACATCCATTTTGCTTATCACACACGATTTAGCGCTTGTAAAAGAAAACGCAGACAGAATTTCTGTAATGTATTCTGGTGAAATCGTCGAAAGCGGGCAAAACGCAGAATTTTTCACAAGTCCAAAACACCCTTACACGATAGCACTTTTGAATTCATTACCGAATATTGAACGTGGTCGGCTTGAGACAATTGACGGTCAACCGCCAAATATTCAACAAAAAATTTCAGGCTGCAAATTCCACCCACGCTGCGGTGAATGTTTCGAACTTTGCAGTAAGGATGTTCCGCAAAAAACGCAACTCAGCCCAAGCCATAGCGCAAAATGTTTTCTTTTAGAAACGAAATAAAAACACCTCGCGAAAAATTTACTAATAGGGGTTGATTTTTTATTTTCAGCGTGGCATAATGTTGGAGTAAACTAAATATCGCGGGGTAGAGCAGTCTGGTTAGCTCGTCGGGCTCATAACCCGGAGGTCATTGGTTCAAATCCATTCCCCGCAACCATTTTAAAAAAGGTTTCAGCAATACTGAAACCTTTTTATTTATCTTTTAAATATATCGCCCAATTTCATCCTTAAAAACTTCAAGAAAACACCCGTGTATGTTGTGATTATCATCGTCAATATGAAGTACAAATAAGTATTTTGCACCGGATTATATATCCAATAAATATTGTGCAAATTACGCTCCTCAAAAGGAATTCCGTTAAGTTTTAGTACACAAGCCGTAATTACAAACATTACCAACAAGTGATTTGCCATTATATGATAAGTGTTTTCACCAACTAACTTTAAAAATTTTACATCCTTTAAGTAATTATACGTGACTTCCACAAATAAAAGCGAAAACCATATTCCTGTAATACTCGTCAAAACCGGCACTATCAACTGATCATCAAACCGCGCCCAGACAAGAACGTAGCTAAGTCCTATCCCATGAACAGGATCAAAATCCCTATTAAAATGCCACAAAACCGCCTGCAAACAAAACATCAATCCCGTTATTTGCGGAGTGAAAAGGTTATAATTATCTTTTATTTTGGTCGTGTATAAATAACCCAAGTAAACAAAAAACAGCGAAAACATAATTCGAACAACTATCAATGACCCAGCGTCCAATGTCACAATTTTAGACAAAGGAATTGCCAAAAAGCCCAGCAGCGAATAAAAAATCACTCTTACCCACTCACTTTTCTCACGTAGCATTCTTTGAAAAAACAAAAAACACATCATCGTTATAAACAGCTGTGGAACAAACCACATCGGACAAACTAAATCTAACTGATGGCCGTTCAAAAACGGGGTAATAAAGAAATTTTTAAGCGTTAATTCCGCTCCCCAAAATTTGCCGGTCAGCTTATCTATCCCAACCGTCACCAATGTATAAAACCCTAAGTATATAAAATACAGCAGCAACAAGCTTTTGCAACGTCTTTTCACAAAATCCAACACATTATCAAGATATTTCTCTTTAAACAACATCCCGGAAATAAAGAAAAACAACGCCAACTGAAAAGAATACGGCGGAAACATATCAAAAAGCCTAAACTCCAAATGCCCTGATACCACGAGAGTAATGGCAAAAGCTTTTAACAAATTTATTTTATCCGATAAAATTTTATCCATATATCCTGACTTTCTAAAATATCACTCTTCTCGCAACATTAACATTTTTATATTCTCTTTTGTAATCATATCCGCAAGTTCTTCTTCACTTGGAAGAACAGTTTTGTATTTACTTGCAAAAAGCTGTTGACTTTCTTGCAATACCGAGTACTTAACCATTGTTTCAGATTTGTCCGTACACAGAATTATTCCCAATGTCGGATTATCATCAATGCCACGTTGAAGTTCGTCAAACATTCTCACGTACATATCCATTTGCCCAATATCGGCATGCGTTAATTTTGTAGTTTTTAAATCAATAACAACAAAACACTTCAAAATATAATTATAAAACACCAGATCTGCATAAAAATGTTCTGTTTCTGTACTAATTCTGAACTGCCTTGCGACGAAAGAAAACCCTTTACCAAGCTCAAGCAAGAATTTTTGTAAATTATTTATTAGCGCAACTTCTAAAACACTTTCTTTACCCTCGATATTTTCTGGCAACTCTAAAAACTCCAAAACATACGGATCTTTTACAAATTCTTTTGTGTCAATAACAGAAGGAAGACATTTTTTCACAAAATCAACACCATCTTGCGTTGACAATAGCCTATGGTAATAACCTGTTTTAATATTACGTTCTAACTGACGATAAGACCAATTTTGAGAAGCTGCTTCAGCTAGATAGTAATCTCTCTCTGTCGGATTATCAAGTCTTATAATTCTTACAATATTTGACCAACTTAAATTCGCCAGACACTGTCTGTCGAATTCAGGATAGGCGATATAGAACTGTCGCATGTTCTTCAAATTTGCCTCAGAAAAGCCCTTGCCAAAAACTCCAGTCAAATGTTTTGACAAATTCCCAATAAGTTTGCTTCCATATTCAGCACGAAATTTTCCTGCCTGCTCTTCCTCAACAATACGCTGCCCAATTTTCCAATATGTTTCAACCATGATAGAATTAACTGTCTGATATGACTTCGAACGAGCAACCTTCAAAAGTACTTCTATATCGTTATATATTTTAGAAACCTCATTCACTATAACAACCTCCTGAAATAATTTTTTATTTTAATTATACCATAATTAAAAATTTTCTAAAATGTTACACCTTTGGCTAATAGACAACAAGTCTTATTTAACGCAAAATGATTATATAGTTAAAAATGCTGGAGATTTTCCGTTTAAGGAAGAGGAGATTTTATATGATAAGTAGACTCACCACACGCGAGATACAGATTTTAGAGCTAATGACTCTTGGATATTCCAATGTACAGATTGCACAAATGTTAAGCATTACTCTCCACACGGTAAAAGCCCACGTTCAAGCTATTCTATACAAAATAAACGTCAGAAATAGGGTTCAAGCCGCTGTTATTGGTTGCAGACTTCTCAACATCACCCCGGAAACTGTTCAAAGAATAAAAGAAGTTAAATAGCTATTTTATTCCCAACCAAACTTTCAAGTTATCAAGGGTTGAAATGTACCGACTAATATGGTATAATGATTAAGAGGTATGAAATTATGAGAAAATTAAAAGCTTTTACTTTATCCGAAATCATGATTGCCTTGTTAGTGCTGGGTATAATTGTCGCAGCATCAGTGCCAACAATCCTAAAACTAACGCCAAACAAAAACGCCATCATGATGAAAAAGGCATACTATACAACTGAAACAATCATTCACGACCTGATTAATGATTCGACTTATTATCCGGACAGAACATCTGAAGGTGTCTATGGTTTTGAAGATAATACTGTTGCTACAAACCTTAAAGTGCCAGGAACAGATATTGTTGTAAATTCAGGACGTAAATTACCTTGTTTGTTTGCATCCAAATTGAATATCAAAGATGATTTAGCGGATGTATGTAAAACAACAAACGGCTACATTGATATTGTAAACACAATGGATGGTATGACCTGGAATCTTTCAGAACTTGCAACCACAGGAAGCGAAGTGAATTTATATATAGATGTTGACGGTATAAATAATGGTGTCAGCGCATTTAATGGTTCCAGTCTAAAAGCTTGTACTGCTGGAACTTTTGTTCCAACCAATTGCACAGGCACGCTTACCAAACGCCAACAAAATCGTTTTGACCGTATTGCTATCACAATCACACGTGATGGTAGACTAAAGATAGAAAACCAAACAGCCTTTGCAGAAATCATCGACGGCACAACCAAACTTATTGGCGGTGACGATGATGGTGACGATGATGAATAAAAATTAAGTAAAGCAGCCGGGTAATCGCGCTTATGTCCAGGGCAACGGGGCTTTGTTCCCCTACTCCTCCTGACAGAAGTGAGGAAAGTCCGTGCATCCAAGGACAGATCGCCGGAGAAACTCCGGACGGCGTGAGCCGGTGGATAGGACCACAGAAAACATACAGCCGATGGATTACATATCACAGGCAATGGTGCAACGGTGAGGTAAGAGCTTACCGGCGAACTCGAGAGAGAACGCGTCAAGGCAACCCCCGATAGGATGCAAGATAAATTGAAGGCTAAGGCTGTCCGCCATCTTCATAACAATATCGCTAGTAGTTTGTAGTAATACAAATTCCAGACAGATGATTACCTAGAAACAGAACACGGCTTATGAACTGCTTTATTTTTTAATCCCCTCTTCTTGAGGGGATTTTTACATCTAACCGACTTAGGCAATTGAGATTTTAGAGAAAATCTTTTTCAATATCCTTATGAATATTAAAGATTTTCTTTGGAGTGTTTTTAAAAAATTTAAAATAGTTCTTCTCGTTTTATTGGCAATTCTTTTAACAATAAAAATAATTGACCTTGCTCAAATGCGAATTACCGCAGAGTTTAACGAACTTGAGCCTTTTACCAACCTAGATGTATATTACAAAGGATTCAAAATAGGTCGTGCCGTCAATGTTACGCCAAGCAAGGATTTTTTAACCACACGAGTCACAATTGTTTTAAGAAGTTGGAATTATCGCCTGCCCAATAACATAAAAGCAAGAGTTCAAAAAGCTAGAAATGATTCGGATAAAGATTATATGGAGATAATTTATCCAAGCTCACCTTCAATCACACAAATCAAATACGGAGACAAAATTGAAGGTGAAATCTCACACGATCTGGGCGATATCATAAGCAGAGTCGCAGAAGGCGGAGGTTTTGACGAACTCAAGGGAAACGCCAATAATTTACTGTCCAGTGCAAATAATGCTGCAAAAAATCTGAGTGAACTCCTAGACGTTGTCACCGAAATTTTGCAAGATGCGCACCCGGAAATCACCCAAGCCGCAAAAAACCTAAATTCAACGACCGCAAACCTTAACAACATGTCGAAAAAATTAGACAATTCCATTGACGAAAAATATATTACCAGTTCATTATTAAACGTCCAAAACTCAACGAAAAACTTCGACAACACATCATTACTTTTAAACGAAAGAACCGTTCCGGCAATAAACGCAACAATATGCAGTCTCAAATCACTTATTGACAATCTTAACACAATTGTCAGAGGGCTAGGCAACACCCTTAGCAAACGTATGGGCGGCGCAAGACTAATCTTTGGCACACCGATACAAAAATGATAATTACTTTAATTTACCCAAGAGATTTTCGCAACAAGCCTGTTTAGATTTCAGAATGCGCTCGAGTTCTTCTAATGTTTTAATGACCTTTCGAAAACCTTTTAAATATGGCTGTTTTAAAAACATTGTTCGACCAATATTATGGTAAAATTCTTCTGCAAGACCGTGAAGTTTTTGATAAACTTCCACATCTATTACAGAGCGAATTTCGCACAATAACGCTAATAAACTACCGTATTTTATCTGTGCATCAAGAATCTTATCCGCAAATATAAGATTTTTGATATCCACAACATAATTTTTCAACTTGATATAATTATCGAGATGTTTTTGTTTTTTGACAGGCAACAAGTTTTTGAAATACGTCATTGTTTGCTCATAGCCGTCTTTAATAAGCTGTTTTCTTTCGTGTTCTTTCATTTGGAAATTAACAATTACAACGTCACCTGTATTAACAACAAGGCAATCGTGCCGCTCATCATTTTCAAAAAGGTTGACCACAAAATCACTTGCGATGGATGTCACGCAGCTATAAACCGTGTTTGCGTAGTGGATAGGGTTGTTCAAATTATCACAAATAGAGCCCTCGAGCCGAACTTCTAAAACATTTTCTTTTAAATTTGCTAACGTTTCGCACAATTGCCACATCGGCCAACTTTTCTGCAAATCCCCGTCTACCAACATACAATTGTCAAGTTCCACCGGCCGCATTAACCCCGGCATACAGGCAGAAATCCTCACAGCCTCAGCGACTTCAAAATCCGGCGTCGTCGCTTTAGAAAACTCTTTGCAAGAAAAATTCGTCAAATCCGTTGTAATTATGACCAAATTTTCTTTCAAATCTTTAAATTTTACAGGAGAATTTTTACCCTTAACGTAGAATTTGCCATAAAATTTTGATTCTAAAATTTCTCTCATCCATTCAAGAAAAATCCCGCCTTTGCTAAGCGCTAGCGATATTCCGAAATTAATATCCTTAAAAAGTTCGAAATCGACATCCAAAAGAATTCTCTCGAGCTCCTTGTCATCATACCCCACACTCAAAAATGCAGCGACAATCGCGCCAACAGACGAACCGGCCAGAGTTCCGAGAGTAATATTCAACTCTTTAAGCGCACGCACAACACCAACATGCGCCAACCCTCTAATCGCACCGCCACCAAACAAACACGCGTACTTCAACTCATCTCTCTTCATAAACATACTTATATCACATAAAAAATTTGATACAAGAGGCGAAAAAGCCGTTCTTCACCAATGTCAACTTTTTGAAACAAATTTTCCCCAACCACTTGAAATCCGAAAAAAATATGTTATAATAAAAATAGTGGGGCGGTAGCGCTAACTACCATCACCTGCTTATAAGGTCAATGTGGCACTTAACGATTTCGTTGGGTGCCGCATTTTATTATGTACAAAATCAAAAAAATCATTACTAATGTTAAATTGATATCTTCCATAACTTTACCCTCCTTTCGTTCAAAACTCTCGACACGAAGGTCAATGTAATTTGTTGTTATCGGAGTTTCTTAGAAAATACAGGCTAGCCCCACTATTTAATTGTCAAATTAATGCCCCCATTATAACACAAAGTTAAATTTTTCCCCAAAACACTTGAAATCCGAAAAAAATATGTTATAATAAAAACAGTGGGGCGGTAGCGTCAACTACCGTATCCTATTGAAAGAACTGAAGTGACACTTACTTTTTTAAGTAGGTGTCATTTTTTATTACGTATAATATCAAAAGAATTAAAAGTAAACTCAAATTGAAATCGTCCATAATATCAATCCCCCTTTCGCGAAAACTATCAGCCGAACTGAAGTAATTGTGTTGTTGCTGAGTTTTTCAGAAAAATAGGACTGCCCCACTATTTAATTGTCAAGTTAATACCCCCATTATAACACAAAGTTAAATTTTTCACCAAAACACTTGAAATCCGAAAAAAATATGTTATAATATAAGTGTGCGGAGCTAATAGCTCCACACACCTGCCCTAGAAGAATGTCACTAAAACTAGGTCAATTAAAAGCTTTGCAATTTGCAAGGCTTTTTTAATGAACTTCATTTCGTCCATTTTTCCTTTTCCTTTCCGCACCTCGTAGCTACATTACAATTGTGGGGGCGGTGTCGAGGGCTATAAAATTTTCAATATACAAATTCTCTTTGGTGTTAATTATAGCGATAACACACCGAAATGTCAATCTTTTCAAAGTCG
>JAZUCM010000023.1:0-6851 GCA_045639085.1 Candidatus Gastranaerophilus bacterium | reverse complement strand
TGTTTTGCCAAAACCTCCGACCCTTGGTGAGCGCAAGATTACGGAGGTAAACATGCAAAAAACAAATTTTAAAAACCATGCGTCATTGCGAGGAGTGAGCAAAGCGAACGACGCGGCAACCCAGCTGCGCGAGCGTCGGCTCGCGCAGTCAACCCACATGGTGTTATCGCCCTGTAAACGCTACGCGTTTACAATGGCAGAGATTTTGCTCTCCCTCACAATCATCGGTGTGGTCGCTGCAATTACATTGCCATCGCTAATGGCCAATATCAACGAAAGAACATGGAACACCCAACGCAAAGCGCTTTATGCAAGAATGAGCCAAGCCATTGCAATGATGCCACAATTAAACGGTTATGGCGAATATGAAGGCACAAATACTGATGGTTCAGTAACGGCAACCAAAGACACGGCAGCGGAAGCTTTCCTAACTGAAGGTTTAAGCAAAGTTTTAAAAATCAACAACATCTGCGACGCTGCGCATCTTGCGGATTGTGGAATTGCAGCGTCATTTACAAACCTTGCTGGCTCAACTAAAACTTGGCCGACCAAATTGTCGGAATTAAACAGTATGTTTACAGTAACATATAGTGATAATGAGGGGCCTGGTGGTACTTCTCGTTCGTTTACAAATCCTCAAAATAATATTGATACAAATGCTGCAGCGTTTGAAACTCAAAATGGAGAAACTATTGCGCTTTATTATAATCCTTCTTGTCAAAGTGATGTTGAAGGTAATGCGTGGAGTTATGCTCAACCTAAAATGTGTGCAAATTTTATTTACGATTTAAACGGTAATAAAGGACCAAACGTTGTTGGTAAAGATATAGGCTTTATAACTGCACTTTATCCTACTGATTCAAATGTTGTTGCTCCTTTCCCTTTAGCAAAAAAAGATGTCAATGGTTCTCAGCAATATGCGATTACTGTTTGTACTTCTCAAGATCCTGAAAGTAGGCTTCCGAATAGGGACGAACTTTCTTCAATGTTTTATAATAAAGAACTTTTAGGTACAACGTTGCGTTACTATTGGTCAGGTACTGTTAGATCTGCGACTTCAGCTTGGTATGTTGATTTTAGTACTGGATATCGCAGCCCGGTTGAACGTTTAAGTGGGCTTTATATTAATTGTGTAAAACGTTAAATGAAAAAGCCGGTTTAGCCGGAGGTAATAAGCTAAGCGTGCAGTCTTGCCATCCATCGGCACGAATGTAGGGCCGGCTCAGCCGGAGGTAATAAGCTAAGCGTGCAGTCTTGCCATCCATCGGCACGAATGTAGAACCGGCTCAGCCGGCTTTTTTTACTATTTCTTTGAATTTTTCCAAATCTTCTTTTGTGTCAATGCCGACGGGTACGAAGTCTACGACTGTCGTTTTGATTTTCATCCCGTTTTGCAGGGCGCGGAGCTGTTCGAGGCTTTCTGTGACTTCAAGTTGTGATTGCGAAAGTTTTGTCATTCTTTTTAGTGCGTCACGTTTGTAGCCGTAAATCCCTAAGTGGCCGTAAAATGTTGCAACATCTGCGGTTCTTTCATACGGGATTTTTGAGCGTGAAAAATAAAGTGCGTAACCTTTGTTGTCGCGGACACATTTTACTAAATTCGGATTGTTGATTTCTTCTTCGTCGTGAAGTACACGCAAAAGTGTTGATATATCCGCTTCTGAGTCTTCTAAAACGTTGCGCATAACGGCGTCTATGCTCTCAGGAGTGATTAGTGGTTCATCTCCTTGAAGGTTTACAACGTGGGTGATTTCGGGGTGTCTGTCCATAACTTCCTGGATTCTGTCGCTGCCACATTTGTGGTTGATTGAAGTCATTTCGACGTCGCCGCTAAAGGCTTTTACGCAATCAAATATTCTCTTGTCGTCGGTTGCTACGATTATTAGGTCCGCCAGTGTTGCTTGTGAGGCTTTTTCATAGACCCATTGGATTATTGGTTTGCCTTCTACTTCAATAAGCGGTTTGCCTTCAAGTCTGCTGGAACCGTATCTTGCAGGAATTATAATTGCTGTTGCCATAATAAATCTCTCCCTAAATATTTTTTACGATGTAGCCAACCCATTGATTTTGTCTGATTTCTTGTACGATTTCAAGATTACAACGTTCAATTGCATCGAGGACAACGGGTGCTTTTTCGTCTAAAATTCCGCTAAGTGCGATGTAGCCGCCTTTTTTTGTGATGTTTTGCAAATCTTCCATTATTTCAAAAAGTACATTGTGAAGAATATTTGCCATGACAAAATCGAATTTGCTTTCAATCTTGTCTGCAGTTCCGAGTTCAAACTCGCATTCAGCGTTGTTTTTGACTGCATTTTCTTTTGCCACATCAATAACGGTGTCGTCATTGTCGCATCCGTAAACATATTTTGCGCCGAATTTCTTTGCGCAAACGGCCAAAATGCCGGACCCTGTTCCGATGTCGGCAACGTCTTTGTTTTTGACGTCGATTATTTCAAGCGCTTTCATACAGATTTGTGTAGTGGCGTGAGTACCTGTTCCAAAAGCGCAACCCGGCTCAAGGCGGATAACAATTTCGTTTTCTTTTTGGGTGTAATCGAGCCAGTCTGGAACAACCACAATTTTATCTGTGACGCGGGTTATGTCCCATTTTTCTTTCCATTTTTTAGACCAATCTTCGTTTTCTTTTTCTGTTAGGCAAAGTTCCCAGGAGCCAAGTTCTTCTGGGCTGAAACCACGGTTTAACAAGGTGTTGCGGTAATTTGAAAATATTTCACCGATATTTTCCGGCTTTTCGGTCAAAAATATTTTTAGTGTGCCTTGGGTTGTGGATGTCATCTCCAAGTCTTTGTAGGCTTCTTCTGCTAAAATCACCCCTTCGCACGGAAGATTTTCAAAACAGAATTCTGAAATAATGTCTTCCATTTCCGGGTTGATTTTCATTAATAGTTCGAAATAGGTATTCATTCTAAAAAGGCACCCATTCTTCTAAATTTGTTGTAGCGATCAATTTTTAGTTCTTCAGCAGACATCCTTGAAAGCTCGTTAAGGCTTGATAGAATAGTTTCTTTTAGGTTATCAGCCATCGCTTTTGCGTCAGTGTGTGCGCCGCCAACGGGTTCTTTAATCTCGCCGTCGATGATGCCGAGTTTCAATAAGTCAGGAGCGGTGATTTTGAGCGCGTTAGCTGCGTCAGCCGCGCGTGAAGCGTCGCGGTATAGAATTGATGCGCAGCCTTCTGGTGAAATAACCGTGTAATATGCGTGTTCAAGCAAGAAAACTTTGTTTGCAACTGCTAATCCCAATGCTCCGCCGGAACAGCCTTCGCCTGTGATAATTGCGATGACAGGAACGTTTAATTTTGCCATATCGCGTAAGTTTACGGCAATTGCGCCACCTTGGTTTGTTTCTTCTGCACTGATGCCGGGATATGCGCCCGGAGTATCAATAAGAGTGATGATTGGCATGTTGAATTTGCTTGCGTGTTTAAAAAGTCTGAGGGCTTTTCTGTAGCCTTGTGGTTGCGGCATGCCAAAATTGTATTCAAGGTTTTCTTTAGTTGATTTACCTTTCATCGTCCCGATAATCATAACCGGCTTACCGTTAATTTTTGCGATTCCGCCGATGATTGCCCGATCATCCATCCCTTCTCTGTCGCCGTGAAATTCGATAAAATCCTCGCACATATTGTTAACGTAATCAAGGAAATTTGGCCGTTCAGGGTGGCGTGCAATCTGTAATTTTTGTGACGGTTTCAGGTTCGCATACAATTCTTTTCTATAATCGTTTGCTTGTTGTTCAAAATTCTCTATTTCCTTATGTAAATCCATGCCTGACTCCGTACTGATTTTTTTGAATTCTTCAATCTTTTTTTCAATTTCCATTATAGGCTTTTCAAAATCCAAAACTGTCATTATTACCTCTTTTTCTACTTCGCTAGTGAGTGCATTTCCAATATGTTTGATAGAGTGTTCTTCAAATCTTTGCGTGAAGAAACTACGTCAATTTGTCCGTATTTCATTAGATATTCTGCGGTTTGGAAGTCTTGCGGAAGTTTTTGTCTGATTGTTTGTTCGATAACACGTCTTCCGGCAAAGCCGATTCTTGCACCTTGTTCTGCGACTATGATATCGCCTAGCATGCCAAAACTTGCCGTAATACCACCGAAAGTTGGCTCGGTGAGTACGTTTATGTACAAGAGTCCCGCATCATCAAGTCTTGAAACTGCGCAAGATGTTTTGGCCATTTGCATTAAGCTTAACGCACTTTCCTGCATCCTTGCACCGCCTGATGAGGTAATTGCTATCACCGGAAGTTTTAATTCTATAGCTTTTTCCATAATTCGGGTGACTTTTTCGCCTACAACACTACCCATTGAACCGCCCATGTAATCAAAATCCATGATTGCAAAAGCAGCTTTTTGGCCGTTTATGGATCCAAGTCCCGTGATTACAGCCTCGTCCAAGCCGGTTTTTTGGTATGCTTTTTCGAGTCGTTCAATGTAAGGCTCGGTATCGACAAATTCTAACGGGTCTGTCGGTTTTATATTAGCGTTAAGTTCTTCAAACGAGCCTTCGTCAAGAAGTTGTTCGATTCTTTTACGTGCGTTTATCCTGAAATGGTAGTCGCAAACAGGGCAAACCATTCCGTTATCTTCAATATCTTTTTTGAGAAGTTGAGCGTCACAGTGTACGCATTTTGTCCATAAATCCGGGTTCATGTCCACTTCGACTTTTGCCTCAAGCGCACGGCGCTGAATCTGCGCTTCTTTACGTTTCTCAAACCAATCTTGAATAGTCATATATAATAAAATCCCTAATTAATCTAATAATACAATTCAAATTATACCACGAAAATTATTGTGTACAAGTTTATGGTGAAATTCTTAACATTTCATTTTTTTGATATTTGTGTTACAATGCTGTCATATTAACAGCGAGGAATTATGAAAGTAAGTGTTAAAGTACCCGCCACATCGGCAAATATAGGGCCCGGATTTGATACAATGGGCGTAGCGTTTCCCTTATATAATACGGTTACAATAGAAGAAACTGTTATGCCGGGCTCTGGTGTTTTGATTGAACTTGTCTCTGATTTTGACTATAAAGACAAGGCTTTGTTGGAGACAATTCCTGTTGATGAAACAAGTATTATATATAAAGCGATTGAACTTTTGTATAATTCTATCGGGCAAACTCCTGCGGAATTGAAAATAACCGTTGATTCTAAAATTCCGATGACGCGTGGGCTCGGTAGTAGTTCGTCTGTTATTGTCGGAGCATTAATGGCTGCAAATGAGCTTTTAGGACATCCGGCTGACGAAGCTGCTCTTCTTTCCATTGCAACTGAAATAGAGGGCCACCCGGACAATGTTGCGCCTGCAATTTTAGGCGGAATGCTTTTTGCTTCGCTTCAAGATGATGGCAGTGTTGTGTATAGAAAATTGCCGTGGCCTGATGAGTGGAAAATTACGGCTTGCGTTCCTGACTTCGAGCTTTCAACGGATATTGCGCGTTCTGTTTTGCCCAAAGATGTTCCGATGAAAGATGCAATTTTTAATGCGCAGCGTACAGCTATGTTTGTCAACGCTGTTTATACTAAAGATTCGGAATTGCTGAAACTTGCACTCCAAGACAGACTTCATCAACCATATCGTATGAATTTAATGCCAGGGTTGGAAAAAATTATGCACGAACTTAAATATGAAGAAAATGTTCTTGGGTGTGTAATAAGCGGTGCTGGCTCCACTATTCTTTTGATTACTGAAAACAATGGTGCTGAAAAAGCAAAATCCATTGTGAAAAATGTTTGGAATGACCTGAACGTAAAAGTTGATATGTACGATTTCCCTATTGATGATATGGGTGCGCAGGTTGTGTTATAATCAATTGTAACAAAATCTTAACATTATTTACCCCAAAAAGGCAATTTTGTTATGACGTATTACTTTATATATGTAACGAGGACTAATTAAGGTGATACGATATGGTTGCTAACATTTTTTCACAACTTATGGGCTTGAAAGGACGGCTGAATGCACAGTCGACTCTTGATCGTATCACGCGTGAGATCCAGCGAGTTACGAAACTGCAAGGTCAAAAAACTCGTCAGATGAATGCATTTAAACGTGCTGCAACAAACGATATAAGAACAAAATATTCTATCTTTAATAATCAAAATTATTTTACTCAAAATGCACTTGCGACCCGCAATTATGATGCCTTACTGACTAATGGGAAGTTGGATAATGATTTGATTGTAAAAAATCAAGCAATGTTTAATGCATTTATGAATGATGTAAATCAACAACGTCAAACTGTACAAAACATGCAACAACAAGAATTACAGAATCTTGAAGAAGAAATTGCATATAGGGAAGAAGTAGAAATTGAGCCGTTGAAAGAATGGCAAGCTGATCTTGAAGCAGAAAAAGCAGTTGCTCAAGCACAACTCGAAATCGCAAAAGGTCAAGAAGATCAATCTAAACAATTTGCTCAAGATAATATCAAACGTATGTTCAGTTAGAATTAATAGGAATAAAGGAAAAGGAAATAAAAGCCCGCCAATTTGGCGGGTCTTTGGTAACTTGCCTCCGGCGAGGTTAAAAGGTTAAACGGTTAAAAAGTTAAAAGGTTCGTTAAGGAATAATAAAAGTTTTAATCGCAGCGTTTTACCATTATTAATTTCCCATAATCCCTTTTAACCTATTAACCTTGTCTTGCTCGACTCGCGTGTAACGGCATTCAGGCAAAAGCGCGGTTTTGCCTTGGAATGCCTCAGCTGGCTCGCGCTTAACCCTTTAACACGTGGCCCCTTGACAAACGTAAAAAATACGGTATCATGAGAATATGAATTATACAAAATACAATAAAAAAATGAAAAGTTCAATAGGG
>JAZUCM010000022.1:0-12831 GCA_045639085.1 Candidatus Gastranaerophilus bacterium | reverse complement strand
ATTATTTTACAACCCATACTGTAATGCAGACGTTGAAGGCAACGCATGGCACTACAGTCAACCTAAGATGTGCGCAAACTTTGTCTATGACTTGAATGGAAACAAAGGTCCTAATGCTGTTGGAAAAGATATTGGCTTTATAACAGCCCTCTACCCAACGGATTCAAACGTGGTAGCGCCTTATGCACTTCCTACTAGTGCGGCTACAAGTGTAGCACAAACCGAAGCAAGTGCCAAATGTTCAGCACAAGATGCCGAATCTCGCCTTCCTAACAGGGACGAGCTTTCAGCTATGTTTTACAATAAAACTCTTCTTGGAATTACGTCCGGTGACTTTTGGTCTGGCTCTGTCATCTCTTCTGGTGAGTCTGGCACGGCTTGGTACCAGTCTTTCACCACGGCCGGTCGCGGCCGGGCCACACGGTCTAACACTTACGGCGTAAGGTGTGTTAAGCGTTAAATAAAATGATAAATCTTTAATTTTAACCGGCGGGGCTAAGGCCCCGCCTATCTTATCCAAATTATATCCTTTTGTAAACCTTATGTTAAGATTGTAGTACAGGGTATTGCATTTTTTAATTGTAGCGTTTACAATTGTTTCTACACTGCGCTAAGTATTACATTTGTAAAATTTTCTTAAATTAGCCCGGGAAAATAGCAATAAATATTTTGTGCGGAACTTTATAGTAATGTGTATATGTATATTTGGTAGGGAAATGTCAGTAAAACCAGTTAGTGTAAAGTTAAACAACAGTACTTCTAATAATAAAGAAGGAAAGAAGGATTTGAATAATAATCTTAATCGCCAGGGTTTTGCGCAAAACGCGGCGGATGAGGTTTCTTTTGGTAATGCCGGAGATATGGTTGTCAAGTTTATGGACGGCATTGAGCGTGGCGGATTTGCGGCATCTTTTTTGGCTCAGGATGGTGTTGGCATGGTGGCGCCGAGAATTATTGAAGGTTTGAACCGTAACAAGGAAGAAACCGGCCATTTGAACTGGGATTTTGCAAAGCGCGAAGGGATTCGGGAAGTGCTTTCCGGGCCGAGTATGTTCGTAATTCCTTCTATAATTTTGTATTTTGTTAAAAAACATTCCGGCACGGCAAATAATGTTCCTGTTGATTTTATCAAGGCTTTTGGTGGTGAGTTCCAAAATTACGCGGCCTCAACGGGCGCTAATATTGCGGACAAGGCTAAAACTCAAAAAGAATTTTATGAACAAGTGTTCCAAAATGTATTGAGGGCGTCTACTAATAATGAAATGTCGGACGAAGAAGTTGCAACAACGGCTAAGAAGTTTGCCGGAGAATTGGACAAAATTCGTGATGCGAAGTCTAAGGGTTTCTGGAAGAATTTGATTGGCAAAGAAGTTGCCGGTTCTCGTGAAGATTTGATGGGCAAACTTTCTGAAGAGTTTATTTCTATCAGAAAGAAATATACGCCTGCCTCAACTAAGCATTGGGTTGCGGATTTGGCTTGCGGTAATGACAAGAAAATTTCGGCGTCATTCAGCGGTTTCGCGAACAAACTTTTAGATTATACAGGCGACGTTGCTGAAAATGCTAAGAATTTTGTTGATAAAGACAAGGCCGGAAATGTTGTAGATTTTATCAAAAACCATACAACGCGTAGAATGGGTTCTCGTGCGATTTCTAACTTAGGCATGTGGCTTGCGGTTGTTGGTTTCTATTTTGCAATTCCAAAAATCTACAGTATGGGCTTAGGGGGTAAAAACCCTGGTATGGCCGGACTTGAGGAAGAAGTAGCTGAAAATTCAGCGGCTTCTGCAAAAACTCAAGAGGCTAAACAGTCTGCCGGTGACGGTAAAAACGGTGAAAAAGTAAACTTCTCCGGCCGTCATGAGGTGTTTAATAAGGTTGCGGATAGCGTTGTCAGCAGCAAAACGATGAAAAAAGTTTCAGATTTCTTTGAGTTTGATGGAGCGTCAATGACAACGAATTCAACGTTGGCCTTGTTGTTTGGTGTTTGTTTGCCGACAAGACTTGCAAATTCATCCGATCACCACGATAAAAAAGAAATTATGACAAGGGATTTGTTCAGCTTTACGGCAATTTTGTTCGGAGCGAACGCTATTTCCAGAGCATTCTCTAAAGTTTTTGCGAATGTTTCCGGCTTGGCCTTGAACACAACGCCTGAAGATCATGATAAGTCGTTTGTTCATAAGTTTAAAAACTACTTTGCTCCAGATGGCGGAATCGGTGTGTTCAAAAGCGATCAGATTGTTGCAAAATACAGTAAGGTTCATGAATATAAAGATGGTATTAACGGATTCTTTGATTTTGTCACCGAAAATGGCGGTAATGTAAAACGTATGCTTGCGATTGATCCTGAAATCCAAAAACATACAGAAGAAATTTTAGGCAAAAAACTTCACAAGGCTAAAAACAGCGAAATTGAAGAGGCGTTCAAAAATGCAAAAGGTAGCAAGTCTTTGGATGCAATATACGAAATTTTGAAAAATCCTGACAATAAACTCGTCAAACGTGCGAAAGTTCTTAATAGTACATTCGGATTTGCGTCAATAATCGTCCTTGTTCCGGCGTTTATGATATGGCTTGCAAAACATTGCGAAAAAATGACAAAAGCAGATGTAAGCAAAGAAAAATTCCAAGAAACAGCAAAACGCTATATGCACGATGATTTCGCATCTGCTGATTTGGATACGATAAAAGCGCTTGACGAAAAAGTCCTTAATGATATCAAGGCAAACAAAATTTATGGATATAAATTTGACAAAAAGAAAAATATGATTAAAGACTTGACGGGTAAAGAAAAACAAGTTTCTGACGTTCGGGTTGAAATCAAAAAATACGTTGATATGTCTGTTCCAAAAGGACAAAAACGTGTAGTTCACAAATATGAAAAACCGGCTAATAGTGCGGATTATCAATTGTTTTTGACTTCGCAAAATCAACTTAAACAAAATTTCCTTACAAAATAACATATACAACAAAGAGAGATTACGGCGCTTAGAAATGGGCGCCGTTTCTTTATATAAAAATGTATAGCCCGATTGGATTAATCGCTAAACGGATTTATTTATCTCGCAATTTTTTTATTATGTGAGAGTAATAGAGGTTGATGGATATGCGTAAATTTTTAGTTATACTTTTGGCAACAGTGTTTTTGAGTGAACCAGTTTTTTGTGCATTATTTGAGGGCGGTGTTGAAAAAACCGGCATGGGGACTAGTTCTGTAATTCTTGATGCTGAAACTAATTTGCCGGTTGAGGATGTAAAAATCACTTTGCCAAAACAGAATTATACCACGCGAACTGATAAAAACGGGGCGTTTAACCTGGGGGTTAAACTTAATTCGCCGACAATTTTATCGATGGAAAAAGAGGGGTATAGACCGTACTCTATAACCGTAGATAAAAGTATTACCGATAAGCCAATTGTTGTTTCGATTGAGAAAAGTGGGGCCGATGATGTTGTTGTGACAAATGGTTGGCATCATTTGGGGGATAACAGTTTTTCTCCGAATTCGGCTAATTGTTCTGAGTTTCATGAACAGGCTAGTGGAGCATATTATTCGAAAAATTTCAATATTGCGTCGAGTGCATTGGCCTCAAGGTATATTTTGATTGTGGGTTCGATAATTGGGATAGATTCTTTGATGGCGCAAAAAATGGGGCAAAATAATGTCAAAACTTCTTACGCAAGCCCGCCGGAAATTTATTTGAACGGGATAAAGATTGCAAATATTGAGTTAAATGGTGACGCGCAGCGTTTTGAACTTCCAAAGAATTTGGTTCGACGCGGGATGGAAAACGAGATTACCATCAAGACGGGAAAAAATATGACTCAAACTTCTCACGTTGATTACGATGACATCGAGTTTATGAATTTATCGATTATTACTGAGAAATAGTGTTTACAAATTTTAATAAAATGTTGTTTTCAGGGCAATAAATTTTTTGAGGATTGTTTATTTGTGTAACGAAAAGGACATTTTATGCAGATTAATAACACCCCAATTGCCCGTAGTGTTGTTGCGCCGCGCGTAACTTCTAATCGCCAAGAGATGAATTTTGGTGCCGCAAAAGACATAAATTTACGTTACATTATGGAAAAACGTTCTCATCTTTTGCCGCCAAGGATGTGGAGTGCGGTTAGCGAAGTGTTGAAGAAAAACGAAGGGGTGCCGACAGAAAAACTTCCGACTTTGAAAGAGGTTCATACAGAGGTTTACGCGCCGTTGATGCAATGTAAGACTTTGGATGAACTGAAAGCGACGGGTTTGTATCCTGAATTTTTGTGTGTTCGTGACTTTACCGCTATTGCGCGTGAGTTTCCGCGCAGCGCCCGTAAGATTTCTGCACAAATGCCGCTGGAAGACTTTTCACTGGACTGTTTGAAGAAAATTTGGTCAGGAATGCCGCAAGAAGATATTGTCAAGGCTTATGGTTTTAGTTGTCGCAAGATGTTGACTAAAATCTGTGATAATCTGGGGATTTCAAAACCGGCCGGTAATTATTTGACTTTGTTGAAAACATCTGATGAGGCGGGAAATCGTGCGATTGCCGAAAAAACTTTGCAACACTTGGATGTGTGTCGAGCAAATTTGGCTAAGGCGGGTTTGTTGTGTAATACCCCGGAAGCCCGTGCGAAACAGGTTGCCGGCATGAAAAAGTTTTATGAGGATAATCCGCATAGGCGTGAAGAAGCGTCTATGATTTCAAAAGAGGTGTGGCGTCGTTGTCAGGATATTAAGGATGCGCAGGCTGAATTTTTAGCGCAACAGCCCGTTTATGTTCAGGTCGCGGCACGAAAAATTATGCACAATGAACCGACAACCGAGAAAGAAAAACGGGCGGGCGGAGCATTCTTCAAGACTTTTTGGGATAAATTTGAAGATTGTCGTGAAAAATATGGAAGGATTCGAAAAGAAGTTGTGCAAGAAATGAAGGAAAAAAGTAGTGAAAAGGCTCCGCTTTAGCGGAGCCTTTCAGTTTTAGTAATTTTTCGCTCTTAGGGCGAAGAAACTTTGTGGATGTTTACAAACCGGGCAAAGTTGAAGCGCGTCGACTGCTTTATAAACGTGTCCGCAATTCGCGCATTCCCATTCTTGTTCGGTTTCGCGATGGAAAACTTTGCCTTCCTTGATATTTGCAAGAAGTTTTCTGTATCTTTCTTCGTGTTCTCTCTCAATTTTAGCGACTAAGTCGAACATATTTGAAAGTTCAATAAATCCTTCTTCTTTTGCCTCTTGGGCGAATTTTTTGTACATGTCTGTCCATTCGTAGTTTTCGCCGTTTGCGGCATCTTCGAGATTTGTCATTGTATCGGCGATTTTACCGTCGTGAAGATATTTAAACCAAAGTTTTGCGTGTTCTTTTTCGTTATTTGCGGTTTCTTCAAAGATTTTTGAAATCTGAACATAACCGTCTTTTTTCGCTTGAGAAGCGTAGTAAGTGTATTTGTTTCTTGCTTGGGATTCGCCTGCAAAAGCTGTCCATAAATTTTGTTCTGTTTTAGATCCTTTAAGTTCCATAGTGTTCTCCTTTTAACCTCTTTCACAAATAGTTCTTGCAACGTGAACACCTGATGCTGATGCTTGGATGAGTCCACGTGTAACACCTGCACCGTCGCCGATAGCAAACAAGTTTTTAACCCCTTCTGCCTCAAGTTCGTTGGTTAGTTTTACTCGCGCAGAGTAGAATTTAACCTCTACACCATAAAGAAGCGTGTATCTTGATGCGGTTCCCGGAGCTATTTTGTCAAGGGCGAAAAGCATTTCTTTAATGCTCGTCAGTTGTCTGTACGGAAGAACTAAGCTTAAATCACCCGGAGTTGCACATGTGAGTGTTGGCTCGATAATACTTGCTTTAATTCTGTCCGGGGTGGAACGTCTGCCATCGAGAAGATCGCCGAATCTTTGAACTAAAATTCCGCCGCCTAGCATGTTTGCAAGTCTTGCGATATGTTGACCATACGCGATTGGTTCTTTGAATGGTTCTGTGAAACGTTCACTAACTAAAAGCGCAAAGTTTGTGTTTTTAGTTTTGTAATCTGCGTAACTGTGGCCGTTTACCGTTGCGATACCACTGTAGTTTTCTTGAACGACTTCACCATTCGGGTTCATACAGAATGTACGAACTTCATCACCGAACGTTGGTGCGTGGTAAATCAATTTAGATTCGTAAAGTTTGGATGTTAACGGCTCGAAGACCGGCGCCGGGAGTTCTACACGAACACCAACGTCGACTGCGTTGTTTACCATTCCGATTTTATTTTTTGCAAATTCTTTTGTAAGCCAGTCTGCGCCTTCTCTGCCAGGGGCAATAATCGTGTATTCTGCGCTGATTGTTTGGCCGTTGTCAAGCTCAATACCTTTAACTTGTTCGCACTCGACGATGAGACTTTTAGCGGAGACATTGTTTAAAATCGTGATTTTTTCAGCCAAATAGTCTTGCATATTTTTAAGGACGTCAAGACTTCTTTCTGTTCCGAGGTGGCGAACAGGTGAGTGAACGAGTTTGAGTTCCGCAAGTGCGGCTTGGCGTTCGATTTCGGAGAAAGTTTTCATATCAGTTCCGAAAACTTCATCTGTAGCGCCAAATTCCAGATATAATTTATCTGAATAATCAATTAAATCCTCGACTTTCTGTCTTTCCATATAGTCGACTAAGTGTCCGCCGACGTCAGGTGTGAGGGTTAATTTCCCGTCAGAAAACGCGCCTGCGCCTCCCCAGCCGCAAAGAAGTCCGCATTTCTTACAGTTTGGACATTTTGCGAAACCTTCGCGTAACAAACATTTTCTGTTTTCAATTTTCTCGCCTTTTTCTACCAGGACGACTTTCCAATCGGGTCTTAATTTAACTATCTCAAGAGCCGTAAAAATTCCGGCCGGACCCGCACCTATAATTGCAACATTATACATCTTTCCTTCTCCAAAATTAGTCTATCGCAATTCTAAGTATATGATAAATATTACCTTAATTAAAGCGATTGTAACAATTTTATTTACAAAAATCCTTATAATGAGTGATAAAAAAATACAAATTAGGTGTATAATGTGAATAGATGTTTGAAAAAGAAAGTGTTTTTTAAAATGAATAAATTTGTAACAAACCTAGCGTTTATCATATTAATTGTGTTTTTGTTAATCGGAGCGATTAAATCGCAGCAGAATTCGCCTGTAGGATTTAGGAGTTTGGGAGATTTATCTAACTTTATGCCTGCGGAAAAAAAGGAAGTCGTAGAGGTTGAAGAGGAACACGTTGAGGTCGTAAACGAGTTTGAAGGTATGCAAGATGTGGCTCCGACTCCGCGGGTTATCGACAAAAGCACGGCACTTTCTTATGTGAAAATTCGTCCGATTACGGGGACAGAAATGCTTGCGCTGGCAAGGCTTAGAAAAATTGCCCCGCATTTGAACAAGGGTAAAGTCATTGTCTTGTATATCAATCAGGGTAACAGTCGTGATATTCGAGCTTTTATGAGTGAGTTTGCAAAAACTCGTGAACATTTTAGCAATGATTCCAGATTTGTCTTTTTACCTGTTATCGGTTTATGGGAAGTCGATGAAAACAACATAAAAAATTCTAATGATAGAGTTATGCTTAATTTGAAAAAGGATTGCGGATATTTTTGCGTATTTGATACAGAACGCGAAAAAATGATTAGAATGAACGGTTCCAATGTGAACAAAAAAAGCGCAGAGATTATGGATGTAATTCTTAAGTCTTTGTAATACTTTTTAAATTTTGCGCAAAAAATTAAATTTAGGTGTTTTTAAATCCCTAAATTATGAAAATATCAGCGTTGTTAAATTATAATATTGCCCCAACATATACAAGTGCCACTGTGCAAAAGCCTGTGCAGTTACGTTATGCGTATAATTTGCCTTGCGATACGGTGAGTTTTGGCAATTCTTCTGATGAGAATTCTGGTAATATGGCTTTGCGGAATTTGAATACTGAACCTGTGTTTAGAAAATTGCAAGAGGATTCATCTCTCAAAGAGATTGCGGATTATCTCAACGATATGGACGACAAAGAATGGAATCCGAATTATATGGGGGTAATGGAAAAAACTAACGAACAAGTTTCGTTGTTGACTCTTGTTATTGATAAGTTTCGTTTCCCAAAAGGTGACGGTGATTGGGCTAATGTTAATCGTGTTGCAGAATATGTTTGTCAGCACCCCGATTTTGAGGTAATGAATAGCGAGACGGGTGAAGACTTGATGCTTACCGCGATGGAAGAACAAGCTGCTGAAGTCGCTTATGCAATATTGCAAACAAAAGATTTTCAAGAAACAACCGACCTGGAAGGGCTGGATTTTTATATTGATAGCGCGCAGAAATATGGGTTCCCTGACTTATCGCGCGAGTTGCGAGTTTTAAAGGTTAATAAATTTGGCGAAGACGCGAATTTCCTTCCAATTGAAAAAAATACCCAAAAAGTTGAGGCGTCAAGAGTTGATTTGCCGGGTGCAAAATCTGCCGCGATTGAGAAGGTTAAGAAACAACTTGTCCCTTATGCACTTGTTCCGACCGAAAATGATCCAAAATCACTTGACGAAGTTGGAGGAATGTTCCAGGCGAAAAAAGATATTGAGGAATTTATCTTAAAACCTTGGGATAAGGATTTTCGCGACAGAATTATAGAAAATAAACTCAATCGTCCGAGCGGATTTTTGCTATCAGGCCCACCCGGATGTGGTAAAACATATATTCTAAAGGCGATTGCGGCGCAAACCGGTTATTCGTTGTATGAGATTAACTTGGCAAATGTTGGTTCGAGTGCGGGTTATCAAACTCAAAAAGTTTTGAAAGATTTGTTTGATAATCTTGAAAAAATGTATAAATTTACCGGCGAGCCGAGCATTGTGCTTTTGGATGAATTAGATTCTATCGCAATGGACAGGAAAAAATGCCATACAGACTGGAAAAAAGATGATATTAACGCTCTTTTGATGGTATTGAATAATTCTGCGCAACGTGGGATTATAGTCGTTGGTGCAACTAACAATCCGGAAGATTTGGACGAAGCTGTTGTTCGTTCAGGTCGCTTGGATAAACAGTTGAAAATTGGTTTGCCAAACGAAGAAGAGGCCCAAGATATTGTGGAAAAGATTTTGGTTAATCGTCCGATTGCACAGGATTTGATTGAAGATTCCGATATTCTTGCGCGCAAATTAAAAGGTTGTTCTCCGGCAGATATTTCTTCTATTTTGCACAAGACCTGCTTGAACGCGATTTATTCCTACAAAGATACTGCAACAATGGAAGATTTTAATAAGGCTTATGACTCTTTGAAGCGCGAACCGAGAGAAAAACGTACGGTTGTTAAAGGGTTTCGACAATAATTGTAAATATTCTTGACCTTTTTGCCTCTGGTGTGTTCTAATGATAACATAGATTAAAAAAGAGGGAAAAATGTCAGAATTTTTACACAGAAGGTTGGATGGAAAACAGTTCACCAACGAAGAGATAAAAGAGCTTATCAAAGAATATAATATCAAATTTATAAAACTGCAGTTCGTAGATATCAATGGGCAGGTCAAAAACTTGTCTATTCCGTCGGAACACATTGACAAAGCGCTCGCTAATGAATTAATGCTTGACGGTTCGTCAATTAAGGGGTTTAGAAGTATTGAAACTTCCGATATGTATTTTTATCCTGATAAAAATACGTTCCAAATTCTTCCGTGGCGAGAAAGAAACGGCGGAAACGCAGCGCGTTTGATCTGTGATATTCATAACGCTGACGGAACTCCGTTTGAAGGTTGTCCGCGCTGTAACTTAAAACGTGTTATGAAAGAGGCACAAAAATTAGGTTTCTCTATGAATATGGGGCCCGAGGCGGAATTTTTCTTGTTTGCGAAAGATAAAGACGGAAATATTACGACAACGACTCAGGATAGTGCCGGATATTATGACGTCGGGCCTGAGGATTTAGGTGAAAACGTCCGTGGTGATATTGTTTTGACATTGAAAGAGATGGGCTTTGATATTGAAGCGTCACACCACGAGGGCGCGGACGGGCAACACGAAATTGATTTTAGATACGCTGATATTTTGACGACGGCGGATAATGTGGCAACTTTTAGAATAGCAGTTAAAGCTATAGCGGCGCGCCATAATCTTCACGCAACATTTATGCCAAAACCGATTTGTGGAATCAATGGTTCCGGGATGCACTGTAATGTTTCATTGTTTAAAGACGGGAAAAACGCGTTTTTTGATCCTAAAGCTCAGTATCAGTTGTCTGATTATGCGCGATACTCAATCGGCGGGATGTTGAAACACGTTAAGGCAATTACGGCAATTACAAACCCAACGGTGAACAGCTACAAACGCCTTGTTCCGGGCTATGAAGCACCTGTTTATTTGGCCTGGTCGCTTGCCAATAGAAGTGCGCTATTAAGAGTTCCGGCAAAACGAGGAAATGCAACGCGTGTGGAATTGCGCTCACCTGATCCGGCTTGTAACCCATACTTGGCATTTGCGGCGATATTAGAGGCTTGCTTGGACGGTATCAGAAACAAAATTGATCCGCCTGAGGTTGTTGAGGCGAATATTTATAAACTTTCCAACCGTGAACGTCGCAAACAAAAGATTACGTCGCTGCCTGGAAGTTTGGCCGAAGCACTTGATTGTATGGAACGCTCACTTGTTGCCAGGGCTGCTCTTGGTGAACATATTTTCAACGAATTTTTGACCTCCAAACAAAACGAATGGGATTCGTTCAGAACTTACGTTTCCCAATGGGAAATCGATAAATATTTGGCAAGGTATTAATGTTTAATATTATCAGAAAATTTATTCTTGTCGTAAATTAATATCTTAAATGGTGGAGATTTATGCTGCCACTATGACTATGGTGCACGTTCTGGTTACGCAATGCGTGAGCATGGTCTTTTATTGCGCCTCCCATATAAATCGCTGCGGCAGTTGACATCGCAAACATTTGCAACTTAGCTCTTATTTTATAACGTTCCATTGCATATTCTTCTTCTTTGGCAATTTTGGCAAGTTCTTTATCTACAAATTTTGAAAGACAATTGCAAAGACTTGTGTCATCGTAGCTAGATAAATCACAAGATTTATAGCTGTTTTTAAATATCTTTTTTTTCTTCAGCCAATATGTTACATATTCTTCCATTTGACGTACTTCAGACTTTGAACGGTAGGACAAATCAACTCTGTTTAGTTTTTGAATTTTGTCATGCACGAGTTCCAGATCATATTCGCCATCGTAAAGTTGGTTCCAATAAGTCAGGAATATTTCATTTTCGGACGGTTTAATTTCGATGCAAACTTTACTCCTTGTTAGATTTACACTGCGTTTTTTGTTGTTTGCATCTTTTATCAATAGTGTCATGTTTGGGTTCATGTCCATTACATAATTGGCATCTTCTACAGACATACGTCTAACTTTTTGGTTGTTGATTTTTATTATTCTGTCTCCAATTTTTAATCCTGCTCTTTGTGCTGGTGAATTAGGTATAACGTCTGTGATAAATAATTTATCGCCCCAATAATAACCGTAATCCTTATATAATTCGATACCATATTTACTTTGACAGCTCACTTGTCTTGTTTTCTTTTGTCTGATTTTGGTAAGGAGTTCTTGTTTTTGTGGTTGAACTATAACTGTATTATTTAAAGGCCCAATTTTGTCATCGGCAAGTGGATTTTTAGGTTTTAAGTTGTATTGAAATGTCTCGTTAGTGTTTGCAAAACATGAATTTAATGGTAAAACATTTGCAAATATTAAACTGGTACAAAGAGTTCCAATAATAAAATTTTTTCTAATCATAAAATCTCCCAGCTGAAGTTAAATGTAAATAGTGATATTAAATATATTACCTTTATATGGCTGTTGTGTGACCGTCTAAAAAGATGATTTTAGGTGTTTAAGTACGCATTCGTTATTAAATACTTACTGGATATATTATTTTATGTACCCGATAATATGTAATATGAATGAAAAGAGTTTCAAAAAATTAATAGGTCAGCAAATAAGAAGTTTTAGAAAACTTAAAAATTTAACGCAAGAACAACTTGCTGAGCAAATGGATTTTAATACAAAATCTATTTCTTTATTAGAAAATGGTCATAACTATATTGCTTTGAACAAAGTGCCCAAATTATGTAAATTACTGGATATTAAACCATATCAGTTATTTGTTTTTGATAAACGAAACTTATCATCAAACTGTATTCACGAGGATATACTGGAATTGTTAAATACGATGGGGCAAGAAAAGCTGAAGTTGGCTTATAAATTATTATATGAATTAAATAGTTTTAAATTTAAATAATCTTTTTGTGTTTTGCTTGCGTTTTTCTTGAGCGAGGATTTCAGAAAACGGGATAATTGGTTCCATTTTGTACCCGCAGTCGTCTGATAGTGCGCCACCCATTGAGAAAAGTTCTTCTTGCGGGTAACGCCTACAAATTCCGGGGCGGTTTTTATGGATTTTGCATTTATTTGTCTCGGGGTCAAGGTTTGTACACTCAAAAACCAGCCCGATGTCATCTTTGCCAATAACTTTTAAATAAGTGTAAAATCGGTGTAAATATTGCAATTTCTCGAATTCTTTTTCATCTTGAATGACGTGTTTGTAATGTTTGACATAAATTTGTCGGCAGCATTTGCCGCACGCGTTACACTTGCCCGTTCGGTAATACTTCCGACGTAAAATTTTTGATAAAATAAATTTTTTAATTTTTGCTAAGTCCATATAAAATATTTTAGCATAAAAGGGGGAGTGTTAATAAGTGGGTCTAAGTGAATAAGGCAATAAGTGAATAAGCGAATAGGTCGTTAAGCCGCTTTGCGGCGAGTTAAA
>JAZUCM010000021.1:0-5751 GCA_045639085.1 Candidatus Gastranaerophilus bacterium | reverse complement strand
ATGTTATTGACCTTGTTAATAAATACGTGCTAATCTATAACAATAGGCCACAGTGGAACAAAAATAAACTGTCTCCGTGCAGATACAGAGATTTTTTATTGGCTGCTTAATTTGTGTCCAGGTTTTGGGGACCACTTCACAGCGGCTTAACGACCTATTCACTTATTCACTTTCTTATTCCCTTGCTCACTGCCTACTTGCCAACATTTTCTGAATTACTTTGTTGCTTCACGTTAATGCCGTCTTGGCCAAAATCAACTTTTGTCGTATGGAAGAATGCTTCCCCTGAATCATTTTTCATGCCTTCATACTGAACACTTTCATCTCCATCAAATACCATTACGCAATCTTCATTTAACCCACTCGCATCCAAAGCATTCATCGACGCACAAGGGCTACCCAAGGCCCCAAAATCGGAATCAACTTCCAAATGCCCGTCGCTATGATAGACAATTACACCATTGTCAAAAGTTGTTTTGCCATCTTCCTGCGCAACAACCTTCGCCCCGGATTTAATCATCATATCGTAAACTTCTTTTGCCTTATTATTAACATCTGCAACAGTCACATCGTGATACTCACCAGGTTTAATGTTTTTATTGAAATAATCCTTGAATAAATCTATGAATGAATTATTTTTCTTTACTTGCGCATCAGGCACTTTCGCCTGAGCACCTACATTCATATTAGAACCGATTGATGAAATTTCTGACATAAAAAGCCTCCGAAATCATATACAAACATAAAATCGGCCAAATTTGATTCATTCTTCAAATAAAATAAAATTAATTTAATATTTTTTTACAAATAGTTTACGCTTTTAAAAAGTTATTCATTTCGGCATTAGCTTTAAAATAATCAGAATATTCCTGATTTGACGCAACTTTCACTTCAAGATTTTGATTTTGCGCAGCCTCTTCTTGAGCTTTTAATTTCGCCTTTTTAGCTTCACGAGTGTTTGTCATATATGCGTTAAGTTTCGGTAATCCTACACCCAAAACCAAACCGGAGTACAAGTAACCCGCGACTTGAGCAATATTTAAGTTTCTCAACTTAACTTTTGTTACAGCATCACTAGCCGGAATTTTCTTGAGCATTTCAACATAAGACAATGATTTTTTATTTTCAACGGCAGAAATACCCGCCTTATCAAGGCTTGCAAGCAATACTTCATCGCGAGTTTTTACACTGGAATTTTTCAACCAGTTAAAGAAGCCTTTTCCTTTGTCAGCGTCTTTAATATTAATCAAGTCTTTATCAAGAGCGTTTGCGACCCCTTTGGTCACAACGTTACCTAAGATTAACCAGTTTGCAAAACCGATTACGTCTTTTACGCTGGATTCAAGCAACTCGTTATCGTTACGAGAAGACAAAAATCTTGACATAATTGTCAAACCATAAATCGCTTTGAACTGATTCAAAGACGGAACCATACCGCGGAATTGAAGTTTTGGAATAATTTCTTTCGGATTGGTGCTTATGCAAGCAAAAGAACCAGCACCAAACGCAACTGCAGCAAGCGCTTTTCTCACTTTAAAACCAAAACTGTCATCTTTTTCGCCACCACCAACAAACTTATCTTGACCGGTACGCTTTTTGGTTAAATAACGGTTTATCGGCTGAATTGACATACCTATTGCACCCGCAATACCGATACCGAAAAGAGAACGAGATTTATTGAATCTCTTCATTGATTTTATAAAATCATTAGCTGCAAAGTCTTTTGTTTCAGCAAAAATTTTGTTTACACGCTCAGAGGTGAATGATTTTGTCACGGAATAAACATTTCCAAGCATAGTTTTCAAATCTAAACCTGTAACATGCTCACTGGCACCTTTCAAACGCATTTGAGCCTCTGCGCCCGTAGATGACGTAACGAGTGTGCGAATATATTTTTCAGTGTCTTTACTAATAGTACTGCTTTTAGAATTTTTAATTTCTTCTTCTAAACTGTCGACGATAAGTTTTTGATTTTCTTTAGAAATCGCAACCCAACCATCCTTAGATTTAGCCGGATTAAAGCCCTCAATTGAGCCCACAACCTTTTCAAGGTGTTTTCTCAACGGATCTTTGTTACCTGCCTGAACCTCATCATGCCAGCTACGTCCCAAATTATCAAGAATTTTATCACCGGCAAAAATCTTGTTAAACTTAATGCCGAAACGTCCGTTAAGCGAACTTGCAAGCAACATACCTGCCAATGCACCATAAACACCAACTAACGCGTGGTTTACAGAGCTTGAAGATTCACGAGTTAAGGTTTCCAACCCCGCATCCGGCCCACGTTGGAAGTCAACCGCTGTTCTTGGCACAACCATAGAACCAACGTCAACCGCTGTTGCACCCCAAGCCGGGCTTGTATCTAAAAATCTCAACGCCAAAGAAACACAATCAAACGCACCGCCAAAATTTTGACCCTGATTTTTATTCTGATTTTGTCTTTGTATATTTTGCTGTTTTTGTAAATGGTTGCTATTTTTTATTTCGATATTATTAACTTGCATTTTTAACCTACTTTACTTAAATTAAATTTTTCAAACGAAACTTTATGAAATTGTTCTGCACTTGTATCGGCTGTCGATGTTGTTTTATCCGTAGAGCCCGTCATCGACGCGACGGATTTTTGCCCGGCGCCCATTGTCGAAGTGTCCGTCGAAGCCCCCGACGCTACACCTGTTTCGTTTGTATTAGCCAGTGTATTTTGTTGTTGTGCCTCAATGTCTTTTTTACGCCCTTTTTGCGCTGAACCTACCGTCAACATAGGAACAAGCAAGCCCAAAAGCGCCAGTGAGAATCCTATGTTACCCAATTGACACCAAGTACGCATATTTTTTGCCTCTTTTGTAATCAATTCATCAGATGACTTGAGGCTGGTATTTTTAACCCAATTCCAGAACTTCTTAAAGACATTCGCATCTTGCGGCACTTCTTTAAATCTATTCAACAATTTTACATTCGGATTAGCCTTTTCCATAGCGGTCGCAACACCTTTTGCAGCATAATCACCTAAGAAATACATACTCGCAAAAGTTGTGATATCTCGAACAGTCGCCAATTGCAACTCATTTTTATCTTCAGAGGCAGCCATACGACTTGCAAAAGTTGCGGTAGAAACAATTCGTGCCATATCCATTGACGGGAAAATTCCGTTGAATTCAAGCATTTTCATGCTTGGCATTTTCATCATTGATAAAAGCGCAACACCAACCATAGAAGAAACTGAAATAATTTTTTGCTTAAACAAATCTGCTTTATCTTTATCAGAAAGCTTTAATTCAGCTTTGGAATTTTTGTCTTTAAACTCATCATAAATCGGCGCACCTTTTTTACCGGAAGATTTTCTTGTAAGCCATCTATTTATAGGCTGTGCAGCAAGCGCCAACGGCAAGATTATAGCAAGGCCGGCCAAACTTTTTACCTTAACGAGTTTTTTAGCCTTACCGATGTAATCCATAACCCCTTTTTCATCAACAAGGTTTTCTTTGTGGAACTCTTTTACGACTTTGACAGTGCTTTCCATCAAAGATTCCAAATTAGAACCGAAATATCCCTTATCGCCTTTAAATTTAATGTGCTCACCGATGTGAGTTTTAGTAACCAAATTTTGGTATGCCTCTTTAACAGACTTATCCTTGCCTAAAATACAGTCCGCCATTTCTTTAGCATTTTTGTCTAAATCAGCAAAAGAACTAAACGCGACATTGCCGTTTTTAGCGACATTGCCGTCGGCTCCTTCTAAATCGTGCAACATGTTTTTGCACATATTCAAAACTTTCTCTTCCTTATTCGCACCCTTAGCGCCTAAGTAGTATTTAGAAATTTTATCTAACGAATCAGAATCAGCCCAAACATTAGCCAAATTCGTTTTCGCAAAATTACCCATAACAGGTCTTTGAACGAGCTTAGCCACGCCGGCAACAATAAAGCCCGGAATCAAACAGTTAATAACCAGCCCGGAAGCCTCACGTCTAAACGCCTCCATGCCTGCAAAAACGTTAGCTTTACGCTCTTTTTCGCCCTTTTCATTAACAACAGCATCGCCGGAATAAGTTTCAATAATCGTTCTTGGAATAATCGCAGTAGACAAGTCCAAAACGGAAACATTCACCATCGGATGACGTTCACACAGCTGAACCCCTTGCAACACAAGATCGCCAACGCCTTTAAAGTTTTGGCCATTAGCAACATGCCCACGACGAGCTTCGCGGGTATCATTTACATTTCGGTTCTTCACATCACTGGCTTGTATCTTTTGTAACATATAAATCTACTACACAAATACTAATATCTACTACTATTTTACCAAGAGCATAAATAAATAAAAGCCATAAATCTCAAAAATTGCTAGTAAAACCCCAAATATTAAGCAAATGTAAAGCCTAACAACAAAATAAATATCTAAAAATACAATTGTTTGATTATTTTTTCTATTTTTAACTAAACATTCAAACGAGTAGTAAAATAGTATATCCATTTTCTATGTTTTGCAGCGTATTACAAATGTTAATTTTTGTTAAGCAAGTGTAAGCCATACAGTTTTTGCCTCCTTTACAACAAAGGCAGGGCACAAACCCTGCCTTAATTTGTTATTTGCCGTAAAATGTCTAGCGCTTAACACAACGCACAAAGAAAGAACCCGTTAGTGCGCCCGGATCTCGATTGCCAGCAAAAAAGCTCTGCATCCAAACCGAACCAGTTGAAACAAAAGAACCAGACCAAAAAGCACCAGACGAAATACCAACAAGATTTTTATTATAGTACATTGCAGTCAGCTCATCTATGTTAGGCAATCTACTTTCATTATCTTGAGCCGTACAAGCAGCTGAAGCAGATGTTCGTGGCAAAGATGCGCCACTTGCTGCATTGGTCACAAGGGGCATTGGAGCTACAATGTTAGTATCATTATTATAAAGTGCAGTTATAAAGCCAATATCTTTACCCACCATATTAGGCCCCTTATTACCATTTAGATCGTAAATAAAGTTTGCGCACATCTGAGCTTGTGAGTAATGCCACACATTGCCCATACTGTCTCTACAATTGGGGTTATAAAATAATGTAATTGTTTCACCGTTTTGAGTCTCAAATGCAGCTGCCTTGGTATTTGGCTGGGAATATGAGTAATGCTTGTCAGTACCATCAGAACTCCAACCACTACCAACAAATGAAAAATTTACAAAATGATCATTCCAAGCACCGATTGTTTTAGGCCAAGTAATTGTACTGCCCACCAAGTCTGTATAAGACGATGGAACGCCACAATCAGCAAGATGTTCGCTGTCGCAGATATTATTAATTTTTAAAACTTTGGAAAGACCTTCTGTTAGAAAAGCTTCCGCCGCGGTGTCTTCTGTAATACTTCCGCCTTCTTCGGTAACTTTTCCATATCCGCCCATTTGTGGCATGATTGAAAGTGCCTGGCTCATGCGGGCATACAATGCTTTACGTTGAGTATTCCAAGTTCGTTCGTTGATGTTAGCCATTAGTGACGGCAGGGTGATTGCGGCGACCACGCCGATGATTGTGAGGGAAAGCAGGATTTCTGCCATCGTGAAACCGCGAAGCGGTTCCGAGGTGACCAAGTGATCAAGTGACCAAGTGATCAAGTCGTTATGAAGTGGTCCCCAAAACCTGGACACAAATTAAGCAGCCAATAAAAAATCTCTGTATCTGCACGGAGACAGTTTATTTTTGTTCCACTGTGGCCTATTGTTATAGATTAGCACGTATTTATTAACAAGGTCAATAACA
>JAZUCM010000020.1:0-4993 GCA_045639085.1 Candidatus Gastranaerophilus bacterium | reverse complement strand
TTAACACGTGGCGCAATTTTCATTATGCACAAAATTATCATGCGGCACTTGACAAAATCCCCGCAATAGTGCATAATGAAAATATGATTAGATTAAACTACAATAAAAGAATGAGAAGTTCAATAGGGGGGGGGGGCGCCTCAAAGTCTTGATTATATCTGGCTTTCAGCGACCTGTTTTGACGATTTTGTCGAGTTTAACCTTCCCGACGAATGTATATTTTCTAGCACCACTTGAAAAACGCAAGAAAATATGGTAGAATACATGTATGAGGATAATCGGAGGATTAAAATGACAAAAAATCTTGGATTCACTATGGCGGAAATCTTATTATCTTTAACGATAATAGGCGTTGTCGCGGCAATCACTTTGCCAAGTTTAATGGCAAATATTAGCGAACGCACATGGAACACCCAACGCAAAGCGCTTTACGCCCGTATGAGTCAGGCGCTTTCAATTATGCCGCAAATGGGCGGATATGGAAAAGTTACCGAAGAAGGCGGAAGTCTCACGGAAGACACCGCGGCGGAAGCTTTCCTAACAGAAGGTCTTTCCAAAGTTTTAAAAATCAATAATATCTGCGATAGTGACCACCTTGCAGATTGTGGAGTTCCGACGTCATATACAAATATGGCAGGTTCAACAAAGACTTGGCCAACAACGATAGGCGCTTGGAATAATCAATTTGTAAACTTTTCATTTGTCGGTAGTGGTTGGGGTGCAAATGGTTCTGATGTATATTATTCATACTCACAACCAAACACAATGGTGGCTGCATTTGAAACCCAAAATGGTGAAACAATAGCACTTTATTACAATCCGAATTGTAGAGATAGCGCAGGCGACTTATGGCACTACGCACAGGCTCAGATGTGCGCTAATTTTGTATATGACTTAAATGGTAATAAAGGTCCAAATACTGTTGGAAAAGATATCGGTTTCATTACTGCTCTGTACAACACTGATACAAATATTGTAGCTCCAATGCCTCTCACAACCAATGCGAAAAGTGGCACAATGTTGTTACAACAAGAGGCAAGCGCAGCTTGTACGGAGCAAAGTTTAGACTCAAGATTACCAAACATTGATGAGCTTACTTCAATGTATTATAATAAAGACCTTGTTGGTATTTCGTCTGGTCACTTTTGGTCTGGTTCTGTTGTTTCTGCTGGTTTGGCCTGGATTCAGCATTTTGGTGCGGGTGATCGTCATCCTCGTACGCGTTTGCATTACGATTATGTCCGCTGTGTTCAACGGTAAAATCTTACACGGGTTGGTACGAATATAGGAGCTACTCAGTGGCCGTTGTGTGAAACGTTAAATTTTATTAACACAGTGCGTTTTTACTTGACGCGCTGTGTTGTTTGTGGTACATTTACCCTTGTCAGAAATAACCCGAATACGATTTCCCAATTGCATTTTCAGGTTTAAGTGTGGCTAGACGCTTATCCCTCATACGAAAAGCTCTCTTTGGGCGTGTTCAGAAAATATAAATTTTTAGATACTATTAAAATTCGAAAGGTAAAATCAATGGATTTAGAAAACAAAGAAGAAATGGTTTCTGAAGTTACAGAAACAGTTGAAGTTGAAGCAGCTGAAGCTCCTGTTGCTGAAGAAGTTGCTGAAGACAAACAAGCTAGAAGAAAACCTCGTGGCGGTAGAAAACAAAAAATAGAAACAACTGAAGAAAAACCACAATCTGAATGGACTGAACGTGTTGTTCAAATCAGGCGTGTAACTAAAGTTGTTAAAGGCGGTAAAAAACTTAGTTTCCGTGCAGTTGTTATCGTTGGTAACAAAAAAGGCCAAGTTGGTGTTGGCTGCGCGAAAGCTTCTGAAGTTATTATCGCTATTCAAAAAGCTATCGCTGACGGAAGAAAAAATCTTGTCAATGTGCCTATTTTTAAAACAACTATTCCTCACCCAATTACTGGCCGTTCAGGTTCCGGTGAAGTAATGTTGAGACCGGCATCTCAAGGTACTGGTATCATCGCTGGTGGTTCAGTACGTTTGGTTCTTGAACTTGCAGGGATTGAAAATATTCTGTCAAAATCTTTGGGTTCAAAATCTCCGCTTAACGCAGCTTATGCAACGCTTGAAGCGCTCAAAAGCCTTACTCCGTTCTCTGAAGTTGCTGCAAAACGCGGTTTGACTTTGGCTCAATTGCTTAACTAATCCGGTTGGGTAATTGAATTTTGATTACAATTTAACTATAAGGAATGTATAAAATGACAAAAACAGCTGATAAACAAATTAAAATTAAACTAGTTAGAAGCTTGATCGGATGCTCTGAAGCTCAACGCAAAGTCGCTAAAGCTTTGGGTTTCACTAAAAGAGATCAAGTAGTTGAACATTACAACTCACCTGTAATCATGGGTATGGTAAATAAAATCTCTCACTTGTTAGAAGTGACTGAATAGCCGATTGTGTCGGATCCATATTGAAAAGGTGAATTATTAACAAAAATAAAAAAAAGAGGAAAAATAATTATGACAATTACATTAGAAGATTTGAAACCTGCAGAAGGTTCAACACATAAATCAAAAAGAGTTGGCAGAGGCCGTTCATCAGGACACGGAAAAACTTCTTGCCGTGGCCACAACGGTGAAGGTCAAAGATCCGGCAGAAGCTCTAAAAGAGGTTTTGAAGGTGGTCAAATGCCTGGTTACAGGCAAATGCCTAAATTGAAAGGCTTCAAACTTGTTAACCAACTTAAATACGAAGAAATTAACGTCGGCAGACTTGCTCAATTGGGTCTTAGCGAAGTTTCTATTGAAACTTTGAAAGAAATGAAAAAAGCTCACCCTTCAACTGTTGGTTTGAGAGTTTTGGGTAACGGCGAAGTTAAAACAGCTATGGTTGTTAAAGCAAGCTATGTTACTCCTTCAGCAAAAGAAAAAATTGAAGCAGCAGGCGGAAAGGTTGAGTTAGTATAATGGCACAAGGAATGAGAATGCCTACAACTGATGATTTAGTTTCAATGTGGCACGCGTCAGGCCTCAAACAGAAGATTATCTTCACTTTTTTGATGATTGCCGCGTTCCGTTTAGGTGCTCAGTTGCCGCTGTTCGGTATTAACAACGAAGCGTTTAGACAAATTGCACAAGGAAATAACATCATCGGTTTCTTGGATATGTTTTCTGGCGGTGCGTTGGGTAATGTGTCTATCTTTGCGTTAGGCATTGGACCTTACATTACTGCCTCAATCATTATCCAATTGATGTCTGTAATCGTTCCTCATCTGGAAAAATTACAGAAAGAAGAAGGTGAAGCAGGAAGAAGAAAAATGGCTCAATATACAAGAATTTTTACTTGTATTTTGGCATTTGTACAATCTTTCGTCTTCATGCTTTACATGAAACACTTGCCAACAGCGATTATGCCAAACGTTAACCACGGAATGTTTTTCTTGAGTTCTGTCTTGGTATTAACGGCTGGTGCAGTGTTTGTAATGTGGATTTCTGAACTGATTACTGAAAGGGGTATCGGAAACGGTGGTTCTTTGATAATCTTTGTCGGTATTCTGTCGGGAATTCCTGTTTACGCCTCAAGAACGGCGCAAATGGTCGCTAACAACGGCGCTTTGCAAATGGGATTGATGGTCTTGCTTGCGGTATTCTTCCTGACGATGATTGTCATCGTTATTATGCAAGAAGCTGTGAGAAAGGTTGTTATCGTTAATCCTAAACGCCAAGTCGGAAACAAGGTTTATGGCGGAATGAATTCATTTATTCCGTTTAAACTCAATCCTGGCGGCGTAATGCCGATTATCTTTGCGATTGCAATATTGCTGTTCCCATCAACTATTTTGAGTTTGGTCGGACAAGCAAATATTACTAATCCGGCTGTAAAATCTGCAATTTTGAACATGAGCCACTGGCTCAACCCGGATGGTGTTCTATATTACGTGATTTACTTTACAATGATCGTAATTTTGACATTCTTCTACGCGTCAATTATGCCGAACATGCAGCCAAAAGATATTGCAGACAATCTTAAAAAGTACGGTTCTTCAATTCCTGGGATAAAACCGGGCAGACCGACTGCAGAGGCATTGGATAAAATCTTGAGCAAAACAACATTTATCGGTGCGATTGCGCTTGGTATTATTGCATTGATTCCATCATTGATGAGTTACGTGACTGGAATCCAAACCTTGATGGGTATTGGTTCAACGTCTCTAATCATTATGGTTGGGGTTGCGCTTGATTTAATCAATCAAGTTAAAAGCCACTTACTTGCAAGAAATTATGAATCATTCTTGAAACAGTAAGTAAACAGCTTAAATAATAACAAAAAAATAGTCCTTTCGGGGGCTATTTTTTTATGAAAACTAGGTCTTTTTGTGAAGGTTTTTGTTTTAAAGTCGGGCTATCATTTGAGTATACAAAATATCCTCAACTCTTCTGATTGCTCAGTCTTTGCTCTTTTCAATATTGAAAAGAGCTTTTGTTTACGCCAAAGGCAAGGAACTAGCCGTAAGAGTTGAATGGATGTGAGTAACAGTTAATAAGTTAATAAGTTAATTCGTGCGACTTCGTCGCACTAGTTAATAAGGGTTAACGTTAATTAATCTTGACCTGTTCGCAATGTTAGACTCTTTTTTTATTCCACAACAAATATTAAATCCAACGTTTAATCTTTACCCGGGGCTATTCCCATAATCCTTATTAACTTATTAACTCATTAACTTTCGTCCCCCCTCTTGACAAAATCGCGAACATGGTAAATAATGAGAATATGTTAAATGAAAATGAAAGTATAAAGAGTTCAATAGGGGGGGGGGGCGCCTCAAAGTCCTGATTATATCTGGCTTTGCGAGTCATGTTTTGCCAAAAACTCCGACCCTTGCGAACGCAAGATTACGGAGGTAAACATGACAGAAACAAATTTTAAAAAACATGCGTCATTGCGAGGAGTGAGCGAAGCGAACGACGCGGCAAACCAGCTGACCGAGTTCAGACGAGGTCAGTCAGCCAGCGTGACGACATTG
>JAZUCM010000019.1:0-5764 GCA_045639085.1 Candidatus Gastranaerophilus bacterium | reverse complement strand
CTTGGAATGCCTCAGCTCGCTCGCGCTATTGACTTATTCACTTATTGACTTATGAGGGTCTTGACAAAAGCCCCGTCATAGTGCATAATGAAAATATGATATTACAAACTAAAAAAATGAAAAGTTCAATAGGGGGGGGGGGCGCCTCAACAGCCTGATTATATCTGGCTTTGCGAGGGTAAATATACATGTTTTGCCGAGCCTTCCGCACCCGTTGATACAAGCGAGAAGGAGAACAACATGAGTAAAAATCTTGGATTTACGATGGCTGAAATATTGCTGTCATTGACAATCATCGGCGTTGTCGCCGCAATCACATTGCCAAGTTTAATGGCGAATATTAACGAACGCACTTGGAATACGCAACGCAAAGCATTGTACGCGCGTATGAGCCAGGCCATTGCAATGATGCCACAGTTAAACGGTTATGGAAAAATAGTCGAAGATGAAGATGGAAGTATAACAGAAGATACCGTGGCAGAAGCGTTCTTAACTGAAGGACTTTCAAAAGTCTTGAAAATTAATAACATTTGTGACTCAGAGCATTTGCAAGACTGTGGAATCGCCGAAACTTTTACAGATATGGCAGGAAATTCCCTTACAGTACCAAAAACATTGATGGAATTGAATGATGGGTTCTCTTTCTCATATTATGATATTTCTCCTGTTAAAAACACAAATGCAGCTGCCTTTGAGACGCAGAATGGAGAAAGTATTGTCGCATATTATAACCCATATTGTCAAGATGAATTAAGAGTTATTGGTAAGGATTCTTCTGGCCATCCGGTTTTTTTACCACAATTAACTATGTGTTCTAATTTTATTTATGACTTGAACGGGAATAAGGGCCCGAATATTGTTGGCAAAGATATCGGTTTTATGACGGCGTTTAACTCGTTTGACCCTATAGTTGTCGCACCGATGCCTCATACCACTACATTATCAGGAACTTTTGATTTTTACAGAGCGCTTTCATCTTGTAAGACAATATCTGATGACATGCGCTTGCCGAGTGGTGATGAATTGGCCGCTATGTTTATAAATAAAAATTTGGGTGTTTTTACTTCGGGTATGCAGTTCTATTGGTCAAGTTCCGTGGTTGGGGTTGAATATGCAAAGCTTCTGAGTTTAAATACGAATACTATCTACGGTACTAATAAATCTGAGACAGGCCATGTTAGGTGTGTGAAACGTTAAGACTAAAACAATCGGGCCTTGAGTTTTTCTCAAGGCCCGATTAATATTATCCATTTTGCTAATTATAGCAATTCTTTAACTTCACTTGCAATGTTTTTAGGGTCAAGTTTCAAACCAGGGCCCATTGTTGTTGACAAGTAAACTGATTTAACGAATGTACCTTTTGCAGCTGCCGGTTTCGCTCTCAAAATAGCGTCTGCCAATGTTGCAAAGTTCTTTGTCAAATCTTCTTCGCTGAATTCAACTTTACCGATAGGGCAGTGAATCATACCTTGTTTGTCTGCACGGAACTCAACTTTACCTGCTTTCGCGTCTTTAACCGCTTTTGCAACGTCCATTGTAACCGTTCCTGTTTTAGGGTTTGGCATCAAGCCTTTAGGACCCAATACGCGACCCAATTTACCTAACATACCCATGCAGTCAGGTGTTGCAATCAAGGTGTCAAATTCAAACCAACCACCAGCAATTTTGTCGACGATTTCTTCTGCTCCTGCGAATTCAGCGCCTGCTGCTGTTGCTTCTGTAGCTTTTGGCCCTTTAGCAATAACGCAAACTCTTACTTCTTTACCCAAACCAGCCGGCAATACGATTGTTGATCTGATTTGTTGGTCTGCTTGACGAACGTCGATACCTAATCTCATGTGGCATTCTACTGTTTCGTTGAATTTAGAAACTTCTTTTGAAATTTCTTTAAGTTTTTTTATTGTGTCAACAGCGCTAGCCGGTTGTTCAAAACCAACAAGCATCTCTTGCATTTTCTTTTGTTTTTTAGTTACTTTACTCATTGTTAAATTTTCCTTTCATGGTATTAGCGGACTTTCGTCCTTCCATTTGTTATTATTCAGTGACAGTCACGCCCATAGCTCTGCAAGAACCCTTAATCATTTTTACAGCCGCTTCGAGGGTTGTAGCGTTCAAGTCTGCCATTTTTGTTTTTGCGATTTCTTCAAGTTGTGCTTGAGTGATTGAACCGACTTTATCTTTATTTGGCGCAGCAGAACCTTTTGAAAGGCCTAATGCTTTTTTAATCAATACAGGTGCCGGAGGTGATTTTGTTACGAATGTAAAACTTCTGTCTTCGTATACATCAATAACAACCGGGATGATGTATCCTGCTTGTGATTCAGTTCTAGCGTTGAACTGTTTGCAGAAATCCATGATGTTAACACCGTGTTGACCCAAAGCAGGACCAACCGGAGGTGATGGATTTGCTTTGCCAGCTTCGATTTGAAGCTTAATTTTTCCTGTTACTTTTTTTGCCATTGTTTTCTCCTTTTGTGGTAATAACGGGGGCGTCCCTTCCACATTTTGTTGTACTTATTCGGATTGTCCGATTTTATATTTGGTTTGTTGGTAAATTTTACCGTTTAACCAAACATTGTCGTCGACTAAATCGACTTATAATTTATTTATTTGCTTATATTCCAATTCAACAGGCGTTTCGCGGCCGAAGATTGAAACATTTGCACGAAGTTTTGCTTTATCAGGGTAAACTTCGATGATATCTGCGACGAACTCTGCGAACGGACCTGAAGTAATTCTGACTTTGTCGCCGACCTTAACGTCGAGTTCGATTTTTTGTGTTTGTGAAGATGAGCGGTTAATAATTCTTTTGATTTCGCTATCTTTAGCCGGGATAGGTTTTTTAGCTGAACCGACGAATTTTGCAACCCCGGTTGTGTGTCTTACTACATACCAAGTTTCTTCGTCCATAATCATTTCTACTAAAACGTAGCCCGGAAAAACTTTTTCTTCTTTTTCAGTCTTTTTGCCGCCTTTAATTTGGGTGACGGTTTTTTGTGGAACTTCAATGCGGAAAATTCTGTCGCCAAGGTTTTGGTTTTCAATCATTTTTTCGAGATTAACCTTAACCTTATTTTCATAGCCTGAATATGTGTGAACGATGTACCAGCGTTTTTGGTTAGCTTTAGCTTTTCTTGCTTGTTCCTTCGCTTCTTCTTCCATCTGTTCTTGAAGTTTATCTTCGTTCAATTCATCTTCCATTTTTTTTACTTCTTTTGTCATAAGCCACCTTTACTACTTAATAAGACCGAATAATCCTTTGTAGATTAAGTCCATAATATAAATTGCTACGGTAAACACAAACACGATTGCAACAACAAAACAAGTTTCAACGAAGACTTGACGTCTTTCGGGCCAAGTGATTTTGCCCCATTCTTGTTTAACGCCACGGAAGTATGTTTTGATTGAATCTAGAATTTGTGCCATTGTTGTCCCTTTTTATTTTTTAAAAATCGCGCCCTGAAGGACTCGAACCCTCGACATCCGGTTTTGGAGACCGACGTTCTACCAACTGAACTAAGGACGCAAATCAGTGATAAAGTGATCAAGAGCACAGTGATCAAGAAATTTCTTATTCACTTGGTCACTTGGTCACTTGGTCACTGTTACTTCGTTTCTTTGTGATTAGTGTGTTTTTTGCAAGTTGGGCAGTATTTGCTCAACTCCAAACGTTCTTTATTGTTTTTTTTGTTTTTAACCGTTGTGTAGTTTCTTTCTTTGCAATCTTCACAAGCAAGAACTACCATTCTGTCGTTTTTTCCTTTGATACCCATTGTTTTTATTCCTTTTTGGTTGTAAATTTTTACTTTTTAAGTTAGAATGTATTTTGAAACACATCCTAATTTTTCGGCTTATAATAACATTTTAAAACAAACAAAATAAAATGCAAACAATTGTAAACAAAATATAAGAAATTGACATTGTTATTTAAACAGAACTACGTATTTTTTTAGAATTTCTTCTTGAAAAGATTTTGGCAATAGGTCGAATTCGTGAATATCAATAAGAAAAGGGATGTTGCTTTCCGTGAAAATTTCTTTGAGTTCCCAAGCATTGGCATCTTCGCTTGTGCGCGTTCTTATTACAAGATCTAAATCGCTTCCGTCGTGTGCACTGCCGTTTATCCTGCTGCCATAAGCCCAAATCTCGGCGTGTGGACAGTGAGTGTTGAATATGTCCGTTAGCATTTTTAGGTGTTGTGGTTTTACAAATAAATTATTCATGGTTTATAACTTCTTTTAAGTTTTGCACATCTGTGAGGAAAGTTTCTATAAGGTGTAATATAGAATTTCGCAAAAAATAACTCCGAGTGTTTTCCCCGGAGTTAAAGTATGTAAGTTACAGAGTGAAGCTTGTATCGGTGGTCGGTTTGGCGTCGCGGTTTCTTTCGCGATATGTCAAATCGTAGCCACCTGTTGAAGCTTCGGAGCGAAGTTTTTCCATGTAAATTTGACCGTTTTTCACAACTTGTTGAAGTTGTCCCAGGTCGCGTTCTAAATTTGTTAAAACTTGTTCTGCGTAAATTTCAGCGCCTTCGCGAGTTTTCATTGCGTCTTCAGTCGCTTGAATTCTGATATTCTCAGCGTCATCAAGTGCTTTGCGCTTAATTTCTTCGCATTCTTGTTGAACTTGAGTTCTTATTCTGTTGCCTTCACGTTCAAGTGCTTTTATAAAATCTGCCTCACTAAGACGTTTGTCAGCTTCTGCCTGAGCGTCAGTGATGATCTTTTCTGCTTTTTGTCTTGCTTCTGTTTGTAACTCATCGCGACGTCTCAAAAACGCGCGTGCCTCTTGGATTTCCGTTGGGATAGAGGCGTAAATTTTTTCGATTAAAGAGCCTATTTCTTTTGATTTTACTACCGTAAACGCACCCGGAATGATTGGAAAACCTTCCTCAAGCGATACTTCCAGTGCTCTTAATAAATCATATACTCCGTTTTGTTGCATACACATATACCTTTCAATCACATTTTACAAAAGTAATAGCAAAATGTCAAATAATTAATTATATTTTTTTACAAGATAATTTTTAACTTCTTCGGGAACAAATTTTGTTATATCTCCGCCGTTAATTAAAATTTCTCTAACCGAACTTGATGAGATAAAGTTATACTTAGGTTTTGTTATAAGGAAAACGGTTTTGATATTATGGTTGAGGGCGCTATTGTTTTGGGAAAGCTGCATTTCGTATTCGAAATCCGAAACGGCACGAAGTCCTCTCAAAAGGATTGTTGCGCCTTTTTTCTCTGCATAATCTATTGTTAAGCCTTCAAAACTGTCAACTTCAACATTTTCTAAGTGTGCGCAGGATTTTTTTATCAAATCAATGCGTTCGTCGATTGTTAAAAATCCTTGTTTTGCGCTATTTTTTGCGACGGCGATAATTACTTTGTCAAAAATTTCGGCGCCGGTTTCTAAAACGTCTAAATGTCCTTTGGTTATCGGGTCAAAACTTCCCGGATAGATTGCTATTTTCATACTGAAGTCCTTTTTCTGAAATTATAGCATGAAAATGAGTATAGGGCGATAAATGAATAAGTGAATAGGTCAATAAGGCAATAAGTCGTTATGGGGTTATTTATCTATATTATAAATCTAACGATAAATTTTTTTCGGATTAATTTTGAAGTGTACCCGAAAACCTGGACAAGCGGCTAGGAAGTAGTAAAATAAAGAAAGAGGTACACCAATGAAATTTAGTAAAGAAGAAAAAGACCGTTTACGTTCTAATCCAAACGTAAAAGAAGTTTACCAATCAACTATC
>JAZUCM010000018.1:0-3330 GCA_045639085.1 Candidatus Gastranaerophilus bacterium | reverse complement strand
TAAACATGACAGAAACAAATTTTGTCGGGTTAGTAAACCCGACCTACAACAATGCATTTACTATGGAGCATACAAATAGGTCAATTCCCCATAACGACTTGATCACTTGGTCACTTGATCACTTGGTCACCTCGAAACCGCTCCGCGGTTTCACCATGGCAGAAATATTGTTATCGTTAACAATCATCGGCGTGGTCGCAGCAATCACCCTGCCGTCACTAATGGCGAATATTAACGAACGAACTTGGAACACGCAAAGAAAAGCTTTGTATGCCCGAATGTCCCAAGCAATCGCCATGATGCCGCAGCTTGGCGGATATGGAACATTTACATATGATGGAACAACCAGTTCAATTACAGCGGATACTGCTGCTGAGGCATTTTTGACAGAGGGTTTGAGTAAAGTTTTAAAAATCAATAATATTTGTGACGCGGCGCACTTGGCCGATTGTGGCATCGCTGGTTCTTATACTGATTTTGTTGGTTCTGTAAAATCTTGGCCGACAAAATTGAGCGAATTGAATAGTATGTTTACAAGTTCGTATCAAGATGCTTCCAGTTTAACGCATACCAATCTTCAAAAGGATATTGATACAAAAGCTGCAGCATTTGAAACACAAAATGGTGAAACGATTGCATTATTCTACAATCCATTTTGTACTGCTAAGCTTGAGACTAGTGAATTACATTATTCTCAATTAAAGATGTGTGCAAATTTTATCTATGATTTGAATGGTAATAAGGGTCCAAACACTGTTGGTAAGGATATTGGTTTTATTACTGCTCTTTACCCAACGGATTCTAATGTGGTAGCTCCCGTTCCATTGGCAACAGATGCAGGACATGTTGTTCAGGCGGCAGCATCTACTGCTTGTACAGCACAGGCTTTGGAAAGCAGATTACCTGGTATAGATGAATTGAGTTCGATATTTTATAATAAGACACTTGTTGGCATTTCATCCGGTCATTTTTGGTCTGGCTCTGTAGTTTCTTTGGGAGACTCTGGAACGGCTTGGACTCAGGCTTTTGACGCTGGTCGTCGTTATTCGTCTCCTCGTTCAACTAAGCACAGTGTCCGTTGTGTTAAGCGTTAGATTTTTTTAAAATACATTTGTTTAAAGGGTTTCACCGTTTTGTGATCCTTTGTTAATATTTCTTCACAAACGCGAAAAGTTTTTCATGTTCAGACTTATTATGTATATGAACATGAAAATAGATTTAGTTGCAACAGTTGCAAACAACAAAATTAAAAGTGACAAAATTGTTCCTACGTTTGTTAGGCAGGCAAGTGAGCCTGGTGTTGAGTTGTCAGAACAAGCACGCAAACTCGTCAAAAATGCGCATGCGCTTATTGAAGATACTTGGGTCCAAATCAAGAAAAAAGAAGTTAAAATGGAAAGCCCGATTTTTTCTGAAAGTATCGCACGCGGTCAAAGTGTTACGCTTTCACCGTTGTATAACGGGCAAGAACGTAGTATTGTTTTACAGATAAGTGATCCTAAAGGGTATCAGCGTTTAAGTGTTGCGCAAAATGCCAAAGATTTTACTTACGAACGTGTGGTAAAAACAAAATGTGGGTTGGCTACAACGTCTTCACACAACAGTAAAATTTCGCCTAATAATCGTTCGATGACGATTATGGTGTCTGATCTTTTGGAAATATATTTGCCGAAATTTGTGTCTGGGCAAAAGTTTTAAAACGGTAATGATTTAACCATTTGTCTTAATCGTTCTGCGGTTAGTTTGTCAAATTCTTTTGTCCAGCCCATTAATTGTTTGTGCTCCGGGGTAAGGTTTTGGTAGAGTTTTTCGACCCGTTTAAGTAATATTCTGTTGTCGCTTGTGATGTATCGTGGTCCGCGCGACCCGGATTGTGGGTTGAAAATGGAGTTTAACATAAGTGCGTTGTCGGTTGTAAGAGTTCCGTATTCGCAGCCGATGTAAAGTTTGCCTTTTTGCATTGTTTGGATGAATTTGACGAAATCCGCAAGTTCAGCGTCTTTGTTTTTGCGCCAAATTTGCATCATCTGGGAAACGTAGGCTTTAGTCGCTTTTTCGCTGTCCCCTAAGCGTATGCAGTGGTTGGTGTAGGTTCGTCTTTTTTCGGCTTCATTTTCAAACATTGGACGCTGAGAAAATAAATATGGTGACATTGGATATTTAAAATATTCCAAGCCTAGGGCCTTGCAGTCTTCTTTTAGGTTGTCGTAACCGATAAGGTCAACAATTCGTTCGATTCCCGCGGCTTTGATGGTTTTTAGTGCATGTGTTCCACCCTGTAGCGTTTCCCCGCGATATACACCTTGCTTTTTGGAAACTACCTCCAAATTGTATAACGGAAGTTCTTCGATTAAGTGGTGATTTATTGATTCTTCCTTTGGGATAGGGATTCTGCCATTGTCAATAAAACCGGGTTTTTGGCGAAGATGTTTGAAGATATTTTGTATAGAATCTTGGTTAAGTTTTTTGCCGCAAAGAGTGCCGATAAGCTTTGTAAGTTCATATTTTTCCAATCTGCCGTTGTTTTCAGTAATATTGTAATAAGGTTTTGCTTGTTCTAAAATATGTTCGCGCAGAAATATTCTTCGTTCTTGCGAAATTGAATCGTCAAAAGCAAAAGAATGAGTCTTATTTGATGTGAAGTTCGGCTTTATATCCCTAATTGCGGTAATGTACATACGGCAAGTTTATCACAAGAGTTCTTTTGAGGCAAGTGATAAGTTTTAGCGATAACTTCTTCTGTTGTAACGAGATTGTCTATCGTTATAGGAATTGCGATTCGATCTTCGGTTGTTATCTCTGTAGCTACGATTGTTATCACCAATTCCCAGTCTGTCTTTTACTCTATCGACAATATTGTCGTTGTTTCGGCGTGAGTATCCTCTGTCATAGCGATTGTTTTGGTATGAACGCGCTAACATAGATTGAGTGTCATTTGTCGTATCAGCAGCAAAACAAATACCAATACCGGCAGATAAAAGCAGGGCGCTAATTGTAAAAGTTAAAATTTTTTTATCCATAAAAAACCTTTCTTGTTGCAAATGTATATTCATAAAAAATATTAGAGAGAAAAGGCCGAGAAAAAATCCCTTTTTATGGTATAAACGGTTGGGTATAAAGTTATTTGAACAAAATTGTCCGAGATTGTTAATATTATAATTTTGATAATAAAAAACTCCCCAGGTTGTATGTCCGAACAAAAATTCGCGATAAGGAACGTGAGCGAATTTTTGAGAGTGGCGTATTAGACAGCACTCTGCCGAGGCAAACAATCCAGTGAATTGTTTGCCGAGAGGTCAACGGGTCGGCTTGCGAGGAGCAAGACGAGCA
>JAZUCM010000017.1:0-5036 GCA_045639085.1 Candidatus Gastranaerophilus bacterium | reverse complement strand
ATGTTATTGACCTTGTTAATAAATACGTGCTAATCTATAACAATAGGCCACAGTGGAACAAAAATAAACTGTCTCCGTGCAGATACAGAGATTTTTTATTGGCTGCTTAATTTGTGTCCAGGTTTTGGGGACCACTTCACATTAACTTATTAACTTATTAACTTTCGTTCCCCCCTCTTGACAAAATAGCGAACATGGTAAATAATGAGAATATGAATTATATAAAATACAATAGTAGAATATACCGTTCAATAGGGGGGGGGGGCGCCTCAAAGTCCTTATTATATCTGGCTTTGCGAGGGTAAATATTCTTGTTTTGCCGTGCCTTCCGCCCCTGTTGATACAAGCGAGAAGGAGCATAACATGAGTAAAAATCTTGGATTCACTATGGCGGAAATTCTATTGTCCCTAACAATCATCGGCGTGGTTGCCGCAATCACCCTGCCAAGCTTAATGGCAAATATTAACGAACGAACTTGGAACACACAACGCAAAGCTTTGTACGCACGAATGAGCCAAGCTATCGCAATGATGCCGCAGGTGGGTGGTTACGGCGAATATGAAGGCACAAATACTGATGGTTCAGTGACTGCGACAAAAGATACCGCGGCCGAAGCTTTCCTCACTGAAGGTTTAAGCAAAGTTTTAAAAATTAACAACATCTGCGACGCCGCACACCTTGCAGATTGTGGAATTGCGACTACGTATACTGATATGGCTGGAGTAAACAATTCTTGGCCGACCAAATTATCCGAATTACATAGTATGTTTACGGGTAGTTCTGTTGGTAATTTTGCCGGTAATCCATCTTATGTGTTCCAAAATCCGCAAAATAATGTCGATACATCGGCGGCGGCTTTTGAAACTCAAAACGGAGAGTCTGTTGTTCTTTTCTACAATCCTTATTGTCTTGATGCATTCGAATTGCGTGATTCTATCGACTACGCAGCAACAAAAATGTGCGCTAATTTTGTTTACGATTTGAACGGTAATAAGGGGCCAAACACGACGGGTAAAGATATCGGTTTTATTTCTGTTCTTTATTCCGCAAATCCTGTGGTCGTGGCTCCTATGCCGCTGGCAACCGATGCTAATTCCGGTGCAACTATGTTGCAAACGTTGGCAAGTGCTGCTTGCACAGCACAAGATGCGGAAAGCCGGATGCCGAATTTAGAAGAACTTGCGTCCATTTTTTATAACGTAAACTTTATTGGTGGCGATTTGCCGACAAAGGGTCAAGTCTATTGGTCAGGAACCTTGCGAAATCCAGAACTTGCTTGGGTTATTGGAATGAGAATAGGGCATGTTAGCACGTATGGGCGTGATGTTCTTTCGCGCAACGTCAGGTGTGTTAAGCGCTAAGAAAAAATCCCGGCTACTAAACCGGGATTTTTCTTTTCTATTTAATTACTTCTAAAAGTCTTTGCCAAACTTCTTCGATGGAGCCGTTTGCGTCGATTGTTTTTAAAACACCTTTGTCCTTATAAAAATCAATCAGTGGAGCCGTTTCGCGGAAATATGTAGCAAATCTTTCTTTCGCGATTTCTTCGTTGTCATCCTTGCGTTGGATTAATTCTCCGCCGCATTTGTCGCAAACGCCCTCAATTTTTGTTGGGTGAAATTTGATATTGTAAATCTCACCGCAAGCGGAGCAAGAACGGCGGTTGACGATGCGGGAAATTAAGACATCTTGGTTTAAGTCGAAATAAATTGCTCGAAAATCTACTTCGTCTTCGCCGTTGATTTCAGCGTTCATAATTTCCAGTTTTTCAGCTTGTTCAAGGCTTCTTGGGTAACCGTCGAGGATGTAGCCCTCTTTGCAATCATCTTGCGAAAGTCTGTCTTTGATTATAGAGGCAACGAGTTCTACCGGGACTAAATGTCCTTTATCAATGAACGATTTTGCAACAATGCCGTTTGGTGTTTGGGCTTTGATTTCTGCTCTCAACAATGAGCCTGTGTCGATATGAGGCAAGTTCAAATGTTGCGCGAGTTTTGATGTCTGCGTGCCTTTTCCGCAAGCAGGTGGACCTAAAAAGATTAGTTGTTTTCTCATTGTTTGTCCCTTTTGAGCTTTGTGTAATTCAAAAATTACGTCTTTTATTGTGTTTTTATCTCTTACTGACATTTTCCTTACCTTTTTATGTGTCAATGTTTGTTGCGTAAACGGCGTTTGCTTCGATAAAGTTACGGCGTGGATCTACTTTGTCGCCCATAAGGATATCGAATAACTGGTCGCAAAGCATTGCATCTTCAATGTTTACTTTGAGCAATGTTCTTGTTGACGGATCCATCGTTGTTTCCCAAAGTTGTTGTGGCATCATTTCTCCCAAACCTTTGAAACGTTGGATTGTCAAACCTTTTTGACCTCTTTCGTCGATAATTTTTTGCAATTTTTCAAACGATTGAATTTCGTGTTCGCCGGTATCTGATTCGAGGGTCAAACTTTGTTCTTCCTCGATTAAGAAATCACGGATAAGCGGGTATGCCATTTTTAAGCGCTTATATTCCGGACTTTTGATGATACTTGCATTCATTTGAACGTGTTCTTTTTCGTTCAAGTTGAGCTGCATATAATACTTAGCGTTTTCAGCATTGTATTTCAATTCCACATTGTAGCTAGCCGCTTCGGAGATGTTGTAGTTTTCCGCGTGATCTTTCAAATAGTGGTTGATGTACTCAATGATATCGTTCATTTTTGATTGGTCTTCAAAATTTTCGACCGCGATATTTGAACGTACCAATGCTCTTAAAAATACCGCTGGGAACAAGTTCAGAATTGGGTTGTTATAAGCATTGTAGTAGGTTGACATGTTTTTAACCAACTCTAACAACTCGTCGCCTGTCTTGACTTTTGTTTTAGCTTTATCTGAAAGGCTCAACGATTTGATACCGCGTTCTTTCAACATAACGTCTAACGCACGTTCGTCGTATAAGTACTCAGCAGTTTTTCCGCTGGTGACTTTGAATAGAGGCGGTTGCGCGATATAAACGTGGCCGTTTTCGATTAACGGACGAGCGTATCTGAAGAAGAACGTTAAAAGTAGTGTTCTAATGTGCGCACCGTCGACGTCAGCATCGGTCATGATAATGATTTTGTGATAACGAAGTTTTTCAAGGTTGATTTCGTCAGGGTTACGGCTGATGTTGATGCCGAACGCTTGAACCATTGATTGGATTTCGTTGTTGCCATAAATTTTGTCAAGACGTGCTTTTTCAACGTTTAAGATTTTACCTCTAAGTGGCAAAATCGCTTGGAACATTCTGTTTCTGCCTTGTTTTGCTGAACCACCTGCAGAATCTCCCTCAACGATGTAGATTTCGCATTTTTCCGGCTCTCTATTGGAGCAGTCAGCGAGTTTGCCTGGGAGCGTGGAGCTTTCAAGAACGGATTTTCTTCTGGTCAATTCTCTTGCTTTTCTTGCCGCTTCACGTGCACGTTGGGCTTGAAGCGTTTTTTCAAGAATTGTTTTTGCAATTTTAGGGTTGAATTCTAACCATTCTTGGAGCTTATCGCGGACCGCGTCTTGGGTTGCGGCCATCGCTTCTTGGTTGCCTAATTTTTCTTTCGTTTGGCCTTCGAATTCAGGGTTTGAAATTTTTACTGAAACGATTGCGGTCAAACCTTCGCGAACGTCTTCTCCTGTCAAGTTTTGTTCTGATTCTTTAAGGATTTTGTTTGTTCTTGCATAGTCGTTGAATACGCGTGTGAGTGCGTTTCTGAAACCTGTCAGGTGGGTTCCGCCTGAATGGGTATTGATATTGTTAGCGAAAGACAAAACGCTTTCGTTGTAAGCGTCGGTGTATTGCATTGCAACTTCGATTTGCATGCCGTCAACGACCTTATCCAAATAAATCGGTTTTTCGTGAAGGACAGTTCTGTTTTTGTTTAAGAATTCTACGTAACTTCCGATACCACCGATGTAGTGGAATGTTTCTTCTTCGCCTGTTGCACCGTCGACGAAAATGATTTTCAAACCTTTATTCAAGAACGCCATTTCGCGAAGTCTGTTTGCGATGACGTCTTTGTCGATTTCTGTTGTTTCTGTGAAGATTTCAGGGTCCGGCCAGAATGTTGTTTTTGTTCCGGTTTTATCTGTTTCGCCAAGCTTTTCAACTTGAGTAACCGGCTCGCCTCTCATATATTCTTGACGCCAAACATAGCCCTGACGAGAAACTTCGACGATATATTTTTCAGAAAGTGCGTTTACGACAGACGCGCCAACGCCGTGCAGACCGCCTGAAACTTTGTAGCCGCCGTCGCCGAATTTACCGCCTGCGTGCAAGACAGTGTGAACAATTTCCAGTGCTGATTTACCTGATTCCGGCTTGATATCCACCGGGATTCCGCGGCCGTTGTCTTGGACAGTAACGCTGTTATCTTTGTTAATGGTAACTATAATATCTGTACAATAACCAGCCAAAGATTCGTCGATAGAGTTGTCTACGATTTCGTAGATACAGTGGTGTAAACCGCGTTGAGAAGTTGATCCGATGTACATCCCCGGTCTCATGCGAACTGCCTCTAAGCCTTCCAAAACACGAATACTACTTGCACCGTACTGCGTAGTAGTTTTGGTTTCAATTTCTTCGCTCGGTTGGGTTATTGTGGTTTCTTCCATCGTAGAAACGTTTGTTATTTCTCCCTCAGTCTTTTCCATAATGTCTTGAGTACTTTCTGACATGTAAAATTCTCCCTAATTCTTCATATCCAAATTATATCACAAAAAAACTTTGGGTCAAGTTTGCCATCGGCGAGGTTTACCGAGCCGGAAGAGTTGAATGGATGTGAATAATAGTTAATAAGTTAATGAGTTAATAAGTTGTGAAAGTCAATAAGTCAATAGGTCAATAAGTGAATAAGTCATTAAGAGGAAATTAATCCGAATAAAAAATTATCGTTGGGTTTATAATATAGATAAATAACCCCATAACGACCTATTCGCTTTCTTGCTCGACTCGCGTGTAACGGCATTCAGGCAAAAGCGCGGTTTTGCCTTGGAATGCCTCAGCTCGCTCGCGCTATTCACTTATTT
>JAZUCM010000016.1:0-22261 GCA_045639085.1 Candidatus Gastranaerophilus bacterium | reverse complement strand
ACTTCCTAGCCGCTTGTCCAGGTTTTCGGGTACACTTCAATAGGTCGTTAAGAGGAAATTAATCCGAATAAAAATTTATCGTTAGGATATAATATAGGTAAATAACCTCATAACGACTTATTCGCTGTCTTGCTCGTTCGCGTGTAACGGCATTCAGGCAAAAGCGTGGTTTTGCCTTGGAATGCCTCAGCTCGCTCGCGCTTAACCTATTAACCATTTAACACGTTCCCCTCTTGACAAACTCAAAAAATACGGTATCATGATAATATGTTAAATGAAAATGAAAGTATAAAGAGTTCAATAGGGGGGGGGGCGCCTCAACAGCCTGATTATATTTGGGTTTCAGGCCCCTGTTCTGCCAAAACACCCGCCCCTTGCGCACGTAAGCTTACGGAGGTAAACATGACAGAAACAAATTTTGAAAAACATGCGTCATTGCGAGGAACGAACGCTGTGAGTCACGAACCACCCCAGCTGGCCGAGTTTCAACGAGGTCAGTCAACCAGTGTGACGACATTGACCGATTTCGCTGCGTTCAATCGGCTGGGTTGCCGCGCTCACATTCGTTCGCTCGCAATGACGCAGAGCGTTGCATTCACGATGGCTGAAATTTTATTATCCCTCACAATCATTGGCGTAGTCGCCGCAATTACTCTGCCAAGCTTAATGGCGAACATTAACGAACGAACTTGGAACACTCAGCGTAAAGCGCTTTACGCCCGCATGTCCCAAGCAATCGCCATGATGCCACAATTAAACGGTTACGGTAAAGTGACGGAAGAAGGGGGCAGTGTAATCGAAGACACCGCAGCAGAGGCGTTTTTAACGGAAGGTTTGTCAAAGGTTTTGAAAATTAACAACATTTGTGATTCTGAACATTTGGCCGATTGTGGTATGCCATCTACTATAATTCCAATAAATGGGGGCGATGCTTTGGATGTGTATAACGAAATGAAAAATTTGTCAGGTTTTAATAATCATTTTGTTAATCATTCATTTGTGGGGTCAGGTTGGGGTGCTGGTGGGTCAGACGTACATTATTCTTATTCTCAACCTGACACAAAGGCTGCTGCATTTGAGACTCAAAATGGTGAAAGTGTAATGTTACATTATAACCCCAATTGCTTACCTGATCCAGGTGATCAATTTCATTACAGTCAACCACAAATGTGTGCAAATTTTATTTATGATTTAAATGGTAATAAGGGGCCAAATACAGTGGGAAAAGATATTGGTTTTATAACAGCAATGTATTCTATTGACTCTAATACTGTTGCGCCACTTCCGTTGTCAGAAAATGCTGGTATGTATCCTCAACATGAAGCAAGTGCTGCTTGTGTTGCTCAAGATGCTGAGAGTAGATTGCCAAATCGTGACGAGTTGACAGCGATGTTTTATAATCGTAGGCTTTTAGGGCTTACGTCTGGAGGACGTTTTTGTTCAGGTTCTGTCGTTTCTTCTGGAACATCAGGCACGGCGTGGTATCAGAGTTTTGATGCCGGACATCGCGCTATTGATCCGCGAAACACGGTACGTAATGTCCGTTGCGTCAAACGATAAAATCTTGTACGAGTCCGCACGAATATATCTCCGATCGGATGGGCTACTTTATCAACGCTTGAACAGGTTTGAATTGTGGGTGGCGCGAGGTGCGTAAAAGTTCGAAAAGAACTATTTCCAGGCAGGTGATTTTTGCGCCTGCCTGACGCATTATGTCAATTCCGCATTCAAATTCGTGCTTGTTACGGCTTGCACAAGCGTCTTTAACGACGAAAACTTCAAACCCTTCGGCTAATAATTCTGCGACGGTTTGGTAAACACAAATGTGCGTTTCTATTCCGCCGATGATAATTTGTTTTTTGCCGCTAGTTTGAACGGCAGTTTTAAATTCTTCCTGTTGCATAGCTGAAAACGCAGTTTTTTCTATTACTTGTACTGCGCTTAAATCAATGCCGGCAATGGTGTGGCCGAGTCCTTGTGGGTATTGTTCGGTGACAATTGTCGGGATGTTTAAGAGGTTTGCGGCAGTTATAAGTTTTCCCATTTTCACCGCGCTATCGTCTTTGGTAAGCATATTTACCAGTTTTTCTTGAAAATCTATCGCTACAAGCAGGCAGTTTTCACTGTTTAATAAGCTCATTTTTTTCTCCTTTGTGTATGAAATTCTCTAATATTTCGCACAAACCTCTGGTCGTAAGTTTTGCGAACGGAAGTTCAAAAGTCTCGTTTTCCGGCGAGTTTAGGCCTTCGTACACGATATTTATACCGACTTTTGCGCTGTTTTTGTAGATAATTTGCAGGGCGTTTTTGTTATCGAAGTTTATCAGCATAAATTCGGCCCTGTTTTTGTCGGTAAAATATTTTATTTTTGTGTTTGCGAGATTTTTTTCGAATTTTTGTTTCGTTCTGTAGAAGGCTGGTTCTATAACTTTTTTGGTTTTTGTGTTGTAAATATTTTGGAATAGTTTATAATTTTTCGGCTCATCATCTGTTAGATTGTTGCTAAGCCAGTCGTTTTCTGTTTCTTCGGTGTCGGAAGTTTCTGCGATGAGAAGTGTTAGATTTTTTTCTTCGCGCTCAATTTCCAGTCGTTCAATTTTTGATTTTAGATCTTTTGGGGTTTCGTCTTTGTAATTGAATAGAACGCCGGTTAATGGTAGGTTGAGTTTTTGGCATAGCTTTTCAAAAACTATTGCACCATTTTTGAGTTCTGTATTAGGAAGGAATATCAGGTATGAAAAATCGGTGTGATTTACCACAAAATCTGATTCACGCACCATTTTGCATAGTTGTTGCTCTTGGTTATTTAGGATGAAATCTTCTTGCGAATTTTTGCCAATATTTATTGTTAGTATGGTGGAATTGTGAATTTCGTTGTAAAAATTAGCATTGACAACGTCTGCGATTTGGGTATAGATTTCTGAGTTTTGTTTTAGAACTCCTTTGTCACATAGTTGACGTTTTAGACGTTCAACGGTTTTGTTCTTTTTGAGTTCTTTTTTGGCATTAATTATTTTGATTAAAAGTTCAAAATTGGTAATAGAGGTGCTGCAAAAATCACTTATACCTAGATCATAAGCATCCAGTAGGGATTTTGGATTTACGGTATCAACCAAAAGTATAACAACATTATTTTCTTTTTTTAAGGATGAAATTGTTGTAAGGGTTATGTCATTGATTTCCGGCGTGTGAAATAGAACAATGTCTGCGTTTGTTGCAAATTTATGGATTTCTGAAGTGTCGCACTTTATGACATTGTCATCTTGTCTAAGCAAAACGAGTTTTGCTTGAATGGAATTTAAAATAGCTATGCTGTCTGAAACAATTGCAATTTTTCCCATTCTCATTCGCTCCGATTAAACCTGAAGATGTTTTTTGATACAGATGAAACTTCCGCCGGCGCTAAAGAGCATGCCAATCACAAATACGGCCAAAATAACTAAATTCAGCGCGAAATCAGCACTTGGAACAAAGAAGAAGTTGTGAACAGCCATCAGATGTTTGTGTACCATATAAACAGGAATTATCGACACAAGAGCACCCATAAATCCGTAATAAGCACCTTGGAGTAACAGTGGGAAGCGGATATACCAGTTGCTTACACCCATAAGACGCATGATTTCGATTTCGTCTTTACGAGATTGAATTACCAGCAAAATTGTATTGTTGATGATTGTTATTGTTAAAATCCCGATAATCGCAACGACAAATAGCATAAGGTGGGAAACGATGTTGTTTGCGGTATTGATTTTTTCGGCTAAATCTCTGGCGTAGTTTACATCTTCTACGTAAGAAAGTTTTTTGACGGATTCAAACACCGTTTCGACGTTTGCCGGGTCGTCAACACGAACGTGAAGTGTGTCCGGCAGCGGATTTGTTATTTCCGGCAAGTCAAGTTCTTTTTTTATCCCTTCCCAGGATACTTGTTTGGGAATAAGTGTTATTTTTGTGACATGTTCCATGTCTTCGATTTGTTTTGTCGCATAATCTATGTTTGTGTCATTTTTTAGATAAACAGAGATTTCCAGGACTTTACCAAGTTCTTTCGCGAAAGAAGAAATTGATAATGTAGAGCGGAAAAATACTCCAAAAATAGTCAAAATCGCGGTCATCGTTGTTATGATGACGATGTTCACAAGCCAACCTGTACCGCGAAGGTCGTTGATTGCCTCTTTGACAAGTCTGTATAAAATTCTAACCTCGCAAAGTTTGTCTTGCGGGATTTTTCTTTTTACATTTTTTCTCATTCTAACGTTAGTTTTACTACTGTTCATAGGTACCTGCTTGTTTATCTCTAATAATTTCACCGTAACCGAGAGTAATAACTCTTTTTCTCATGTAATTAACCATTGCATCGTCGTGAGTTGAGACGATAATTGTTGTTCCGCGTTGGTTAATTTGATCAAGAATTTGCATGATTTCCATTGAGTTTGTCGGGTCAAGGTTTCCTGTTGGCTCGTCCGCGATGAGAAGAGGTGGGCCGTAAACCATCGCACGTGCTATTCCGACGCGTTGCTGTTCGCCGCCGGAAAGTTCAGACGGATAAGCTGTTAATTTGTCGCTCAAGCCAACAATGCTCAGTGCACTGGTTACACGAGAGCGAATTTCTTTTGTGCTGATTCCCAGCGTTCTGATTACGTACGCAACATTGTCGTAGACTGTTTTATTTTGTAGAAGTTTATAGTCCTGGAACACGATTCCCATCTGTCTTCTCAAAATAGGAATTTCATCGTTTTTTAAAAGACTAATATCTTTGCCGCAAATCGTTACGTAACCTGAAGTCGGAACTTCCTCGTGGTAAAGAAGTTTCATCAAAGTTGATTTGCCGGCACCTGATGCGCCGACGACGAACACGAATTCGCCGGGCCGGATGTCCAGGTTGATATTTTTTAGAGCGTATTTACCATTTTTGTATTTTTTTGTTACGTTCCTAAATTTAATCATTTTTTATTTCCTTAGTTCTTCAATTTTTAAAGCTATTTTTTCTGCCGTTAATCCGTAGTGTTCAAGGAGTTCCGCCCATTTTCCGCTTTGACCGAATTCGTCGTTTACACCGATTCTCAATGTTTTTGTAGGATGTTTTTCGGCCAGAACTTCACAAACTGCGCTGCCAAGACCGTTTATAACTGAGTGGTTTTCAACGGTTACAACGAATCCTGTTTTCTTTGCGCTTTCGATAATTGTATCTGCGTCAATCGGTTTTATGACAGGCATGCTGATAACTTCCAGCTCAATACCTTTTTCGTGCAAAATATCCGCCGCGATAAGCGCTTCTGCCAAGGTTTCGCCATTAGAAATTACGGTAAAATCTTTGCCTTCTCGCAAAATTGTTGCCTTGTGCGGGTTAAATTTGTAATTTTCGTCGAATAGATCGATAAGGTTTGTGCGTGCAAGTCTTATGTACATTGGGCCGTTGTATTCCGCCGCAAATTTAATGACTTCTTCGCATTCTTTGCAATCAGAAGGAACGACGACCATCATATTAGGAATAGAGCGCATAAGCGCAACGTCTTCAAGAGCTTGGTGGCTAGCGCCGTCTTCGCCTACAGTGACTCCGCCGTGTGTTCCTATAACTTTGACGTTAAGTTTTGGGTATGCGACTGAATTTCTTATTTGGTCGTATGTTCTGCCGGTTGCAAACATCGCAAAACTTGCGGCAAACGGTGTTTTTCCGGCTGAAGCCAGCCCCGCTGCTGTTGCAATCATGTCTTGTTCCGCGATTCCGGCGTCAAAAAATCTTTTCGGAAATTTTTTGCCAAAAACTTGTGTTTGCGTAGAGCATGCCAAATCGGCATCCAGCACCACAATGTTTGGGTTTGTTTCGCCTAATTTAGCCAAGGTTTCGCCGAAAATGTTACGTATTGAGTGTCTTTCTTTTGTGTTTACGGACATCATACCCCCCACTTATTTGTAAAACTATGTAACAACAATTACATTATAACATAAAAATTTCTTTTTGTTGTAATACAATAAAGTTATGTTAAATATATCCAATTTATTTCCTTTTTAGGCTTGGGTATTGTTAAGAATTATTAAATATTTTTTCGTTTTTAGCAATTTTTCTCATTCAGGGATATTAAAGGGATAGAAAGTTGAATATACTATCTGAAAGGAACAAATTATATGATTCAAGTACCAAGTATTCAAAATCCGTATCATGTGCATCCGCAGTATATGCAAAATCCAATGGCAATGCATCAACCTGCGCCACAAGCGGATTACAATGCTGTTAAAATTGCGATTAACGGCGCATCAGTACAGGCTCCTGGTGCACAACAACCTCAGATGATGGCTGGTTATGCTGCACCGACCATGCCTTATTACAATTATCCGCAGGCAGAACTTTATAACTATCCGCAAGCGGCTCAACAACCTTATTACATGCCGGCACAAACTATTCAACCATGCTCATGCCCGATTTGTTCAGCGCCGGTTCAACCGCAAGCTATCTCAGCGCAACCTGTTGCACCTCAAATTGTTGCAGCACCTGTTGAACAACCGATTCAACAAGTCGTTCAGCCTTTGCCGGTAGTTCAACCTCAAGTTGTTCAACAAAATTTTAACGCTCCGTCAGCAGTCGCTGTGCCGGAACCTGTTATAACTCAAGCTGCAGTTGCTGCTCCTGAAGTTCAACCAAAAGAAGTTAAAGCAGAAACGATTGAGCCAAAAGTTGAAATCGCGCAGCCGGAAGAACTTAAACCTCAGGTTGATATCAATGCGTTTATCGCGGAATTGACAAATCCTGATTTCGAAAAACAAGCAACAGCGATGGAAAATATCGCAATGATGGTTAACTCTGAACCACAAAAAGCAACTGAACTTCTTGATGAACGCGTAGTTAAATCATTGACTGATATTTTGAGCGCTGATACAAAAGATTTAGTTGGACCTTCAAAAGAACAAATGGAAGCAAGACAAAAAATTATGACAGGCCAAAAAGTTACTGACGCTGAAAAAGAGTTGGCAAATACAATGACACCGAAAGAACAAGCTGAAAGAAACAAAAGCTATGCACTTTTCACAATGGCGATTATGCAAAAACTCTTCGGTGATGAAGTTCAAAAACTCTCAGGCCAAGTAGTTCCAATCACTGAATTGCCGGGCGCAGTAGCTGTTGTAGAACAGTTGAAATCTAACCCAAACCCAATGGTTAGAGCGTCAGCAATCGAGTCATTGAGCTACATCGAAAGACCTGAATACAAAAATGACTTAAACACAATATTCACAATTGCTAAGAACGACCAAGATAAAAACGTTCAAGAAACAGCGACAGCAGCCTTGGCAAAACTTAACCAAGCGTAGTGAATAAAAACCAAGCGTTTTCCGCAGACTGCGCAAGGTAAATTGCGGAGAAAAGCTTAAATGAGTTATATAATTTAATATCCTTTCTGTTGACTATGAGGAAGTTTTCGAACTTCCTCTTTTATTTCGCTTTATTTAATCTACTTTATAGTTTGCAAATTTTGAAAGTATAAAGTATGAAGTAAAAACAGGTGAAGAAAATCTCTTCACCTGTTTTATTAATATTGATTAGTTCGTACCGACCTGTGCAAGACTTTAACGTTTTATACAACGGACATCGTCAACTTCAGAGCGTGAAACTGCGTGGCGACGACCTGTATCGAAATTCAAGAGCCATGCCTTGCCGGATTCTCCAGATGAAATAATTGTTCCGGACCAAAAAGCCAAAGTTGCTATCCCAAGAAGTTTTTTATTATAAAACATTGCAGAAAGTTCATCTCTATTGGGAAGGCGACTTTCAGGATCCTGTATAGTGCATTTTTTGCTAGCTTCAGTTTGAGTTACAGATGTTGCGGCATTTGTAGCTAAAGAATATGGAGCAACTACGTTTGATTCGGTTGCGTACAATGCAGTGATAAAACCAATATCTTTACCAACGGTGTTTGGTCCTTTATTGCCATTTAAGTCGTAGATAAAGTTAGCGCACATTTTTGCTTGACTAAAGTGCTCTGAAGTTTCTCCAAGATCGCTAACACACATGGGATTGTAATAAAGTGCAATTGTTTCTCCGTTTTGAGTTTCAAATGCTGCAGCCTTTGTATCAATATCTTTTTGTGTATTTGTTATTTTTTCACTTGATGCAGTTTCGTATGTTCCTGTAAACATGCTATTCAATTCGCTCAACTTAGTTGGCCAAGTGATTGTGCTACCAACTAAGTTTGTGAATGTTCCTGCGACTCCGCAGTCAGCAAGGTGTTCGCTATCGCAGATGTTGTTTATTTTTAAAACCTTAGACAAGCCTTCGGTCAAAAACGCTTCGGCTGCGGTGTCTTTTGTTGTTGTGACCGAGCCGTCTGTATTTGTACCTTCGTATTCACCATAGCCGCCTAAAGTGGGCATCATTGCGATGGCTTGGGACATTCTTGCATAAAGCGCTTTGCGTTGGGTGTTCCAAGTTCTCTCGTTAATATTGGCCATCAAGCTTGGCAGTGTAATCGCCGCAACTACACCGATAATAGTTAGTGATAGCAAAATTTCTGCCATTGTGAAGGCCAATCTTCTGGTTTTAATCCTTTTCATTCTTGCATCCTTTCGTGTTATCCAACAAATAAGTTGATTTTATATTTTTATTCTAACATATTTTATACTTTTGTGCAAGTGTAATCTAATGGAATGTGTGTTTTTATATATAAAAGTATCACTTATTATAAGAAAAAGGGTAAGAAAAAGTGCTAGATTATAAGAAAATTGTTGGGAAAAAGATTAAGGAAATTCGCAAAAAGCTCGGTATGACGCAGGCTCAGCTTGCTGAAAAATTAGATGTTGAATATAAGTATGTCAGTCGGTTAGAAACAGGAACGTCTTCTCCGTCTTTTACGATGTTGGAGAAATTAGCCGTGACATTGAATGTTGAATTGACTGAATTGTTTGTTAAAGAAGATGATTACGCACGAGAAAATATTCTTAAAAAGATTAATGGCCAACTAAACAAGGCAAACCTTGAGGTTTTGAATGTTATTTCCCGATTGATAGATGGCGTTTTGGGTTAAACTGCTTTCGGAGCAAGTTATAAAGTTAGAATGGTAATTTATCCCCAAAGAACATTACCGCAAACCCTGCCAGTACCAGTGCCGGACCAAATGGTACCGCTAAGCCTTCCGTTTTTGAGCCTAAAACTTTTCCGAAGAGTTGTTTGCACACGTAAATAGCTGTTCCGATTAACAGAATTGTGTAGATTAATAAATATATGACATTTTCTTCAAACTTTCCTGTTGTGCTGGAAATCCAGTATCCAAGAGCCAAAACTCCGACGGCCAAAAGACTGTAAAACAGTTTGTAATTTTTTTCTTGTAAAAGTCTGTATTCAAATAAAACGCCTGTCAAAAGTGCTTGGATGAGAAATCCGCCAACGATGATGATCCATATTTTTTCCCAGCCATAGCAAGCGCCAAGTGCCATTGCGATATAAATATCGCCATCGCCCATTGCCATTCTTCCGCCGGCAAGGACAAACGAAACCCCGAAATAAACGAGCATTATCGCTCCTCCAAGCAGCAAGCCCAAAATAGATGTTGTAAGCGGATTGTGCAGCCAGGTTAGTTCTGCACCGGTGAGAGCCATTATGCCAGTGGAGCCGGCATGATAAATCAGGCCAATTAAGGCAAAAACCAGGCAATGCATTAAAAAAACGACGTGTTCTTTTATGTCGGTAACTGCTAAAACCAGCGACATAAAGATTATTGCCCATAAGAAAATCAGGTGCATGCTCATGCCGAATTTTAAAAATGCTAACAAAAACATTACTGCCGTGATGAGTTCGACAAGCGGATATTGCCAACTGATGTGGGTTTTACAAAAATGACATTTACCTCTAAGAAGAATATATGATAAAACTGGAATATTATGCCACCAATACAGTGGTTTTTGACAAGTCGGACATTTTGACGCCGGGTAAGAGATTGATTCCCCGCTGAATGCTCTTAGAACTACTACGTTCAAAAAACTGCCAAAACATAGTCCTACTAATAATATAAAAAATGATGCTACTGTCATAAATAAATCCATTTTATTCTCCCTTTTGCCATTTAGGCGTCTTTTTCTTCAATGTTTACAAGTTCGTATAATTTACTCAATGCTTTTTTGATTTTTCTTGAAACCTGCATTTGTGATAATCCCAGCTTTTCCGCAATTTGTTTTTGATTAATATCTTGAAAATAGTTCATAACAAGAATTTCTTTGAGTTCTTGTGGAAGTTTGGCCAGCGCAGAATTGAGCATTAAACGATTTTCAGAGTTGTTAAGGAAAACTTTGTAGTCGCCGTCGGGAATTTTGTCCATAAGGCTTAACTCTTCGTCATCGTTTACGTTCTGGTCAAGTGAAAGAATTTCTTGGCCTAAATCAAGTGTTAAAACATCCTCAATTTTTTTCGTTGGGATGTCAAGTTTTTCAGATATAAGTTCTAGTTTTGAACCGTCTTTGCCCTCTTCGTTAAGTTCTCTTGAGGCAGTACTGATTTTGTAAGAAAGTTCTTGGATTTCGCGTGGTGGCTTGATAAAACTTGCTTTGTCGCGCAGATAGTGTTTGATTTCACCTTTGATAAAATACGTGGCATAAGTTTTGAATTTTGTATTTTTACTCAGGTCGAAAAAATCAATTGCTTTCATAAGCCCGATAGAGCCTACCTGAAAAAGATCTTCTTGGAAATTATAATTTTTATACGCAGGGCCGGAGACAATTTTTTTTACATAGACAAGTGAGAGTTCAACAATTTTTAAATGCAGAACACGTTTTTTCTTTTCATCGTTTGTTTTTTTGTATTGTAAGAGTATGTTTTGTAATTCTATTTCAAAATCTGTCACATTAACCTCACCAGACGTACACTAGTGTAGCATAAAACTTTTTTAATAACAAATTGTAAACTTAAAGTTTAGAAAAAAGTTTGTTTGTTGTATTATAGGTGGAAAGGTTTTGTACGGGAATTTTTATGAATTTTAAAAAAATATTTACTCTATTAATATGTATTGTTTTTGTCGGAAGTTTTTCTCCGGCTCAGGCTGATGTTATTGGGCTTTCTCTGGAAGAAGCTATTGATATGGCGTTGACTTATAACATTGACTTGCGCGCGAAGAGAAAAGAGCTTGGGGTTGCAAAAGAAGATATTAAAATCGCGAACAAACTTCAAAATCCTCGTGTGGTAGGAAATTTCTTAATTGGTAAGGTTCGCTTGGGCAACTCCAGCCAAGTTGGTTTGGACGTTCCCGTTGAATTTATGAAGCGTGGACCGCGTAAGAAAGTCGCAAAAGCAAATTATTCAATTGCGCAAAACAAAATTCGCGAATATGAACACGATTTAAAAATTGATGTTATGCGTGCTTATTTTAACGTTCTTTATCTGAAATCCGTTGTTTCCATTATGAATGAGCGTAAAGAACTTTTTGAAGAAATGGCTAATGTTGCAAAAACAAAATCGCCAAATTCTAACAACTATAACATTGAACTTTTGCAGTCAGATATCCGTTATAAGCGCATGCTTATTGAATTGAATCAGGCTAAGGCGGACTTGTTGAGTGCGCAGTTCCACTTGAATAAAATTATTAACATGGAAAAAACAGAGAACATGTACGACGCGGTTGAAACCTCGTTGTTTGCGGATGATTTGTCTATACTTTCCATTTCACTTTTGCCTTATGAAGTAATAGAAAAGATTGCGATGCAGTATAGTTATTCGTTGCGTATCGCGGAATACGATATAAAACGAGCGCAGGCAGAAGTTTCTGTTGCGAAAAGCCAGCGTGTTCCAAATTTTAGTGTAGCAGGTGGTGTTGCTTGGCAGGCGCGTTATCGTGGCGAGGGAAACGATTGGCCCGGTGCATTTTGGGGTGCGAGTTTAGACGTTCCGATGCTTTATTTTTACGGGCCTGATATTCGCCGCGCAAATTTAATTTTAGATAAGTCAAAAATGGATAAAGCATCTTTTGAAAATAAACTAAAGATTGCGCTAAAACAGGATTATAATAATTTTAAATATGCAAAAGAAAACATGGAATATTATCGTGAGATTATGAATGATGCGCGCAATATTCTTGAGATGTCGAAAGAACGCTATAGTAAAGGGCAAACAACGTTTTTGAATCTTTTAATTATCGAAAATAACCACCAAGAAACATTGCAAGACTACTTGCGTGCGATGGGCTTGTATTACTCTGCGTATCTAAATCTTATGCACAACACCGGGCATGATGTCTTGCTGCAAGAAGAATTGTTTTAAGTGGTTAAGTATTTCCGTTTTTATTTGGGCAGGGGTAAGGACTCCGTTGGCGTGCAGCAAAAGGTGACTAATGTAACGTTTTGCGTCGCGTGTTTAGTGTAACGTAACACTTGAAATGCGAAATTGTAACAGTTGAAATGCGAATTTTGGTAAACTTCGTTTATAAATTTTTCTCAAAATCGGAGTTGTAGGTTATATATAAGAATGAGAAAGGGGGAAATGGGGGGAAGATTGGCTTTGTGTTTAGCATAGAGGCTAATAATTGAAATTGACAAAAATGGGGTGAAAAGTCCCTTTTGCGTCCCCAAAACGGACTCAAAATTCTTCTCTAAAAATTTTTCATAAGGCTGTATGTCAAATATAATCTAGGTTGTAGCAAATAAAGTAAAAGTCCATAAAAAGTGTAGTTTAGGCAAGGAGGAACCAAAGGGGGAACTTGGTTCCCCCTTAAAATTTAAGACATAGCGATTTCGAGAACCTGATTGAAGTCAATATTTATGCATATATGAACTAAAAAACTGCCATTTGAGGCAGTTTTTATGCAAAATCATATAATATTTTTCAACCAAATTAGCTGAAAATATTCTAAAATTTGTCCTTTTGTCAAGAAAAATGGACTTTTATACTATGCTAATCCTTTATTCCCAAACCTATTATTTATAATTTTTGCATTACAAGTTTTATTATAAGCATTAAAAATACGTTCTTGGAATAATTTATACAAACGTCCACTGTTTTTAAATTCATCAAGTTTATTTTCAAGCTCTTCCATTGTGTCATAAAAAGTAATATCAGTAGTAAATAAGTCTCTAGTAGCTTCAACTATATCTTCATAGACAGCATTTGGATACTTTTTCTTTATTATATTTATTGATTCAGTAATATACAAAGAATAGATTTGTAGTATTGTATCTAATTTGAATTCACCTTCCACTTCCATGCATAAAATCATATCAGATAGTTTATCAGAAGGCTCTTCAGATTCATCTGGTTCTACAGGTTCTTCGTATATCATTTCCCCTTTATCAAGTAATAACCATTCCATTGATATACCGAATTCAGAACAGAAAATAGCCATCTTCTCTTTGCTTAATTCTGTTAAACCTTTTTCAACTTTACTTATATATTGTTTGCTAACACCTAGTACATCAGCTACGTCTTGCTGAGTCAAATATAATGCCTTACGCGCTTCCTTAATTTTTTCGTTCTCGTACATTGTAAACCTATTAGTTGACAAAATGCAAATTGCGATTTATAATTCAAGTAAAATATAGCATGTAAACCTATAAAAATCAACTTAGGTATTTACAAACAAAGTTATTCTTTGATTTACTTGCTACACAAAAAGACAAGAAAGCTTTAGATAACTCCAATATTAGCAACTTTCGAGCTAATGTTGTGTGTAATTTAAGGTGACTTTTTATACCAGAAAACAGGAGATTAAATTTGACAGATTGGGTAACCGTAAATGAACTAGCAAGAATACAAGGAGTGACTCCAAGAGCTATCAGAAAAGGGGTTGCCAAAAATAAATATGTTGTTCGTCAAGCAAGTGGAACAACAGGTTTTAGGTATGAAATATTTGTCCCATCTCTCAATGAAACAACTCAAAATTTAATCGATTTTGAGAAAAACAAATGTGAAATTGAGAAAAATAGGGAACCACTTTTGAGAAAAAATACGATTATCCCACCACATGCTCAACAAATTGCTTTAGCGCGATATGATTTAGTCAATCTATGGGTAGACTACAAGAAATTATCTAACAATAAAACTTTAGCAGGAAAAGAATTTATTGATGTCTATAACGAAGGAAAAGTATATTCACTTATCTTTAAGATTTTAGGAAAAGTTTCTATCGGTACAATTTACAGATGGCATAAAGCTATTAAAGGTAATGACGACTTTAGGAAACTAATTCCTAATTATGAATATGGCGAAAAGGAGTCAAACCCAAAACTTACAAATGAAGAAGAATTAGTATTTAAATCATTACTACTGACTCCAAATAAAACAAATATCGGAAAAGCTACAAAGTTAACAAAATACATATTAAAAAGAAAAGGTTTTGATTCTCCAACGAGTGAAAGGAATTTTAGAAGATATGCCGAACATTTTAAACGTAACCATTATGATGAATGGGTGCTAGCGAGAGAAGGTCAAAAAGCTTTAAGAGATAAAGTTCAGCCATATATCACAAGAGACATTTCTAAATTAAAAGTTGGAGATGTATTAGTTGCTGATGGGCATAGATTATCTGTTCAATGTTTAAATCCTTTTACAGGTAGACCTTGTAGACCAACATTGATTGGCTATCTTGATTGGAAATCAACTGCGTTAGTTGGTTACGAAATAATGCTTGAAGAAAACACTCAAGCTGTATCTTCAGCTTTAAGAAATTCAATAATCAATTTAGGAAAAATTCCTAAAATTTGTTATCAAGACAACGGCAAAGCCTTTAGAGCAAAATTTTTTACAGGCGATTTTCAAGAATGTGGAATCAACGGATTGTTTAACAAACTTGATATTACTGCTGTTTTTGCACAACCATACAACGCTAGAGCTAAAGTTATCGAGAGATTTTTTAAAGAATTACAAGATGGTTTTGAAAGATTGCTACCATCATTTGTCGGTTCTTCAATAGCTGATAAACCTGCATATATGAAACGTAACGAAAAATTTCACAAAGAAAATCATACCGAATTCGTTCCTACAATTGAAGAATTATCAAAGATGTTAGATGCATATATGCAATTTCATTTAAGCCTTGAATGCCCTAATATGAAAGGCAAAACAATTGGCGAAGTTCTTGAAAATGGCAAAGGCTCAGGCGTTGATTTAGATAAACTTGATGATTTAATGCTTAGTTGCGAAATTAAAAATATCAACAGGAATGGTATAAGATTTTTAAAAGCTGATTATTATAACGAATGTTTATATGGTCTTAAAGGTCGAGTAATTATCAAATATAGCTTGTCCGATTTAACAAAAATAAAAATTTATACACTAAATAACGAATTTATTTGCGAAGCTGAAAGAGTTATGCCAATTCATCCAATGGCAAATTATTTAGGCGATATTAAGGATCAAGAAGAACTAAAATTCAAGCTCCGTCAACAAAAGAAACTTGAAAAACAAACTCTAAAAGAACTGCATAGTTATTTAGTATCTAGAAAAGCAGGAGTTTTAGATTGGCAAGAAATTCCTAAAATAGAAAAAGTTGAGCCACCAAAACTTACTTTAAAAATAGAGTCGGAGCCAAATGATGGCAGACCGAATTTTACATATAGATATCAGCGCTATGAATGGCATTTACAAAATGGATTTGCCAATGATAAAGATGTTGCTTGGTTTAATGAGTACAAATTATCTGATGAATATAAACAAATGTACGGAGAGGAGGATTATGAAAGCAAAGTTTGTCAGAACTAAAAATGTTAAAAAGTTTATAACTTTGATAAACAATTTAACAAACCGAGCCAAAGGTGTTCCGGGAATGGCATTGGTTTTTGGAGAGCCCGGGCTTGGAAAAACACAAGCTGCACTCTGGTGGTCTGCAAAAAATAGGGATGAAATTCTTTATATCAGAGCGAAACAATCTATGACACCACGTTGGTTGTTAGAAGAAATAGTAAAGGAACAGGATGAACAACCTTTATATAAATGTTCCGATTTATTCGACCAAATTGTGAAAAATTTAATAAAGAAACCTAAAACAATTATTGTTGATGAAATTGATTATTTAGCAACTGAAACTTGTGCAATAGAAATGCTCAGAGATATACATGATAGAACTCACACCCCAATAATACTTATCGGAATGAGCTTAGCCGATAAAAAACTAAAAAGATATAAGCATTTATACGATAGAATTTCAGAAGTTTTACAGTTTGAATCTTTTAGTCCTGAAGATGTAAAAAGTTTAATTGAAGAGTTATCTGAAGTAAAAATTTCAGATGAGGCGATTGATTATATTCACAAAACAGGAAACCGCTTTCGACAAATTGTAAAACTAATTAATAAATCTGAAGATTTTGCTCGTGCAAATGATTTAAATCTAATTGGTATTAATGATGTTAAGAAGTTTATTTAGAAAGGAGTTTTTATGGAAAAAATAAACTATTTATCCCAAAAGCTAAATGCTTTTACTTTTGATGAAATTTTTATTTTAGCAGAAATGTCGAAAGATGAATTAACAAAAAATCTTAAACAATTGGTTAAAGAAGGAACTTTAAAAGAAACCTCACAGGGATATGTTTTTGTAGCAAAGAATGATAATAAATTAGGATTCAAGCCTACAACACCTAATAAAGTAAGATTTGTCAGAAATGATGAATATATAAAATTTAAACCTAAAGCTCCTGATAAAGATGTATTTAAACCTAAAAATATTGCTCCTGCAAAATTCTCTGAAATACCTGATTACAATAAAAGAACTTATGAAAAATACATGAATTTATTAAAATTAACCAATGGTATGCATGGTAAACAACTACAGGATTTTGTTGTTGAATACAACAAACAAAACCCACTTGATCCTACAAGCTATCAAACAATTATTCGAAAAAGAAAAAATTATATAAAAATGGGGGATAGTGCTCTTCTTTGTAAATATGGAAAAACAAAAGGCTCGGTTTATAAAGATTTTGATAAATACTTCAGAGTATTCAAGCGCTTATATTTATCTCCTAAATTTTTATCTTATCAACAATGCAGAGATAAAATATCTAGCACATTTAAAGTTCCATTAGAAGAAGTGCCAAGTATTATGTGCTTTAGAAGATGGTTATTAAAAGAAATGACAAGCGATGAAATTCGAGAAAAAAGGAGTCTAATATGTTTTTAAAAAAGAGAATGAATGCAATAAAAAGAGCAATGGCTCGTAAAAGATTTAATCAAAAGAAAATTGCTGAAAAACTAGAAGTATCAGAATCATATATTACAAGATTAATTAACGGCGAGCGCTACAATTCAAAATTCGAAATTTTTATTGCAATGGAATTAGGTATAAATTATAGAAAACTTTACTAAAAAGAAAGGAAACCCCACAATGAGTACAAAAAAACAATTAATGACTGAAGCTTTAAATTATAGAGAACAAATTATAGATGAGGATTTTGCACTAGAAATTAGAATAGATAATGCGAAGAAAAAGATAATAGAACTGCAAGAAGAAGCGGAGTTACTAAAAATAGAAAGACCTAAATTATTAGCTGACTGCAAAGATATTACAAAACTAACTAGTAGGCTTAAAGAAATAGATGAAGAAATTGCAATCCAAAAAGATACAATAATTGGCATAACTGCAAAACGTGAAAATATGAAAAATGATATTTTTAATGCAAAACAAGATGCAAATATCGCCTTTCAAGAATATATCAAAGAAATTCTTGAAAGTGTAAAAAAAGAATATATGCAACTTGCGCCAAAATTTGCAAAAATTATTACTGAATACATTACTTTGGAATACATTCGTCATGGAATGGGTACCATTTATGTTCCAGATATCAATTATGATGATATTAGTAAAATCCCTAATTTTAATGACGAAAATAAGCCCTTATTTAAACATGAAATATATAAAATTACGTCAGATAATGATAAAAAAGTTCGAGAAAAATATAACATTCCTGATTATCAAGTACAAAATAGATTTTAAATTTTTAAATCCCGTTTTAAAGCGGGATTTATTTTTTTAGGGTATAAGATATCCATTTCTAAAATTTAATTCAATACAGCGTCTTTTGAACACTTTTTGAACGGGGTTAAATCACATTCTCTCGATGTACCAAATTGAGTTTCCAAAATTATTAAAATTCCATTGAAGTTGAAAGTAGAAATTAAACCCCATTGAATTATCGTCTTTATAGTTATAAAAAGGCTTGTTTAGCTCTGTTTTACGAAAGCTTTCAAAGGCTACTTGAATTTCTCTTGCAAACTTTTTTCTAAATTCAGAATATTCAATTTCTAAAGTTTCTCTTGTTCTTCTATTTTTCAAAATCATCTTCAAAACCTCTAATATTATCAAGTTCAATGTTGTATCTTTTGCCTTGCTTATCAACACAAGTGGCAAAATCTATTTCTGCATCAGCAAACTTGTTTTTCCAAATACAAATTAACAAACCAATTTCTTGAGTTTTTAGGTTTAAAACTTTTGTTCCGTACAATTGATAATCTTTTTTAGTCATAATTTTTACCTCTTTTTCATAGACATTAATGCCTTCAAGCTGGAAAGAAATCAACAAAGCTTAAAACTTTTGTATCATTACGACACAATTAGGTAGCGTTTAAATCCTGTTTAAATGCTGTTCATAAATTATTCATCTATGCTTTCAGGGTAGTTTATAAAAAACGCGTTAACTTGATCTGCATCTCTGCGTAGATTTTTAACTATTGGCGCAAGGTTATATAACTCTTCATATTCCTTTTGTGATGAGCAAAAATAATCTATAACAACTGCTGTGTTGTAGATATTTTCAGCATAACGCTCAAGTTTCTTAAACTCTTTTCTTTTAATTACAAATCTTTCTTCCATACAAAACCTCCTTTGACAGACAACACAATAAATCAAAAGAAATAATTTGGAAGCATATCAAAGATAGAAGTAACATTCGGATACAGTTAAGCAACTAATAAATTCATTTCAATCTGCCATTCGCTTATTGATTCAGGAATTTTAGAAATCCAATTTGAAGCAGATTCTCTTGTTGCAACTTCAAGAATGTCGTCATAAAGTTTCTTTATATATTTGTGTTTAAAATCAGTGTTGTTAACTTTAAATTTGTATACGGTTTTTAGTATTTCTATAAGTTGTGCGATAGTGATAGGTATAATTTTTTGTTTTGCACCATCATACTCATATTTGACACTCGTATGATAAGTATTAATTGTATCTTGATGAAGTGATGGTGCAATAAATAAGCAATAACAATCTTTATCACTATTTGTAGTTTCAAACTCTCTTAAATGCCTCATAACTGGCTGACCTTCATTGTACCATTGGTCACGTCCTTTAAGCATTGTAACTTCACAAACAGCATTAAAATCTTCATAATAGCATTCAATATCTGGCACACCAGCAGGAGCAGTAAATGTAGGCTCGTTATCATCTCCAACAATACTATTTGGTTTTATTAATAAAGAATCATTTATAATATTTAGTGCAATATTTGTCCATTTTTCAAGAGCAATAGATGGTTTTAAATCCAATTTGCCTATGTTGCTTAAAGCGTCTATTGCTTCTTCGATTCGAGAAGTATCTTGACTACAGTCGTATTTAATCTCTAAATTTTGAAGCGCTATACGTGTAGCCCTTAATTCTGCAATCATAGATTTAATTTCATTTTTTTGAGTTGGACAAGTAACATTTGTTAATGGTAACAATAATTTTTGTTCTAAAGAGTTAATATCTAATTTTATTTCATCAAATATTTCTGTTAGTTTTTCAACGGTATCAAATGGTAAATCATAAGAACCATAAGAGCCAAAATATTTAATCCAATCTTCTTTGGTAAAATCTTTAGCAACACCTGTATCGTTTTCTAGTATTGAATTTATTTCAACCATTCTTCGTGGCTCTAAATCAATACAAGTATTACCATATTTTCCCCTGATATAAATATATTTAGTAATACGCATATATCTAACAATGTTATCAGTATATTCTTTTGTATTTTTTTCTGGATTGTTAAAAGAAGAAAGATTTCGTGCAATGTAACTTTTCCTATAATTTTCTTTTTCAGTTGGTGTTGCTAAGTTTTCATAATGATTTCTGAATTCTATAACCTTTCGAGCAGTTTCATCAACTTCAGTATAACTTTTTATTGAAAGAGCAAAGATCCCAAATTCTATTTTGGTTAAACCTTTTTCTTTCATGTTGTTTAATCTACATAATTCATTAACTTTCTTAATTAATTTTAAGGTATTTATAAAAGGTTTGGAATTCCAATCTAAATGCTCCCTTTCAACAGGATTTGGATATTGTAATTTTAACAATGATTCGAACATAAACTCATCAAAAGTAATTTCTTCATTTAATAATTTATTACCAGTATCAGTTACTATAATTTTCCCTGTGCTTCTATCAACAAGTCCTAATTTTTCTAAAGGTGACATAGATTGCCTTCCACGCATTGGTGCATCTTGATAACCTTTTGTATCAAAAATATCCTTTGCTTGTTCAAATGTCATTTCAATGCTTTTGTCTTTCAATAAATTTATTTGTTCTGAATTTAATTTATTGAATGTTTGAGTAGAATCAGTATTTAAATATTCCCTATTTTTAATAAGTAAAATTTGAAATTTAATCTGAGTATCTTTAGTCCATTCTTCATTTTCAATTTCTTTTGCAGTTTTAAGAAAAGCAGGAATTCTTTCTGCTTCACGAATAGTTGTAGTCATACTCCATAATGAATCCATGCCTGCCTCCTAATAATTTATAATTAAAACTTCTTCAGTAACTGAATCTTTATTTTTAGTTTGATAGTTGGAATTTTTATAATCGTATTCTAAACTGCAAACTAGATATTTTCCTTGATTCTTTTCTAACCAATTAATTAGAATTGTATTTTCTTTCCCTTTATTCCTAAGAACATTTGATAAACCAAATTTTATATTTTTTGAATGTAGCTTATCAAGAAAGTCTAACAAATCTTTTTCGTCTTGCTCATTCCAACCATCTTGCTCGTTATATGTTGCGCAAGTTATTAAATATGGCGGATCTACATATACAAAACTATTCTCGGTCAATTGTGAAATATCAAAGTCTCTAAAATCTTTATTTGAAAATTCAAAGTCTTTACCCTCTAAACGTGCAATAAATTTTTGCAATTTTTCTTGCATTTTTTCATTAAAATCACGCTTACCTGCTGGTAAATTAAATTGACCTTGCCTATTAAAGCGGATCTGATTATTGAATGAATAAATAATTAAAACATATAGCATTGCATAATGATAATAACCAATATCTTTGCTGTTATTAAAATCTTCTCTCAATTTTAAAAATCTGTCTTTATTATAAGGAGCTAAACCAGAATTACTATTGCAAGAATAATAATCATAACCAAATTTAGAACTTTGCGACAAATCATATTTTTCAATTATTTCATCTACTAATGAAAAAAAGTCATTTCCAAGATTTTTGAATGTATTAAATAAATAAGTGAGGTTATCATTTGTATCGTTAAGAATTGTTCTTTGACTTTTTATATTAACTCCAACATTTGCTCCCCCACAAAATAAGTCTACAAAAATATCAATATTTTCAGGAAATAATGGCAATATTTGTGGTAACAATTTAAATTTGCCACCTGTATAATTTAGAGGCGATTGAATTAATTCTAAATCAATGTCTGAGTCTAATAACATTGGCATATAAATAATCTTTCTGCATTTTCTTCAATATTTGATTTTCCTGTTGAAAATGCTTTATATTCTTGCTCAAAAGTTTTCACTTTTCCTTTTTTGCCTAAAATTTTATAAATATCTTCATCTGAAATTTTGGCATTAGAACGGTCATTGCCTTTTTCTGCCATATTGTTATAAGACAATACGATGTATTTTGCATTAATGTTTTCTATTAAATCTTCAAATGCTTTTGTTGCACTTATCGTACAGTAATCGCTTTTTAATTTGGTTCTATCCATTTTCTTTGCAACACCAAAGACACTTGGTTTTTCCCATTTTGCGACATTTTCAAGTAAATGGTAAGCATCACAATATTGCCTAGAATTATAAGGAGGATCAAGATATACGACATCTGCATAAACAGTTTTTACTAGTTTATTGATATCTTCATTATAAAGTTTATTTTTAGAATTTGATTGTTTTATGCTAGGTAATCCTAATATTAGATCTTTATCTAATTCACCACTTTTTCGATAGGCATCATAATGTCCACAAGTATTTGCAATCTTATCCATTGCATATAACAATGAAGTTATTAAAATGCATTTTTCACGCAAATTAATATTTTCTGATTTAAAATTGTTTTCAATATCTTCTCTGATGTAACCAATTTTTCTGCAATTTTCT
>JAZUCM010000015.1:0-6332 GCA_045639085.1 Candidatus Gastranaerophilus bacterium | reverse complement strand
TCATTGCGAGGAACAAGCAACATTAACGAAAATTCAAACGTGGCGTACGCGCGCGGGTTAAATTCCCATAATGCCCTATCGCCCTATCAACCTAACGCCCTATCGCCTCGCGGCCACGCATTCACAATGGCGGAGATACTTCTCTCCCTCACAATCATCGGCGTTGTCGCCGCGATTACATTGCCGAGTTTGATGGCGAACATCAATGAACGCACTTGGAACACTCAACGCAAAGCTTTGTATGCTCGCATGAGCCAAGCCATCGCCATGATGCCGCAGATTGCGGGCTATGGAACATTGACCGTAACAACCGATGAAGATGGTTCAACAACTGTTACTGATACTGCAACAGAAAGTTTTCTAACCGAGGGCCTTTCAAAAGTACTTAAAATCAACAATATCTGTGATAACGCCCATCTACAAGACTGCGGTATTCAAGCAAGCTACACCGACATGTTAGGCAGCCAAAAGACATTACCAACAACATTGTATGAACTTAGTAGTTGGTTTAGAAGTATAGCGTACTCAGGTAGTTCATATTCAACAATGGACACAAAAGCGGCTGCATTTGAGACTCAAAACGGCGAAAGTATTGTTGCATATTACAATCAATCTTGTAAATACGAATATCTAGACGAGGCTAGCCTTACTCAATACGGCAACGTTTTTGGATTTCCGCAAAGTACTATGTGCGTGAATTTTGTATATGACTTAAACGGCAACAAAGGACCAAACACTATCGGCAAAGATATGGGTTTTATCACCTCCTTTAACTCAAACGACCCTATTGTAGTCGCTCCGATGCCGTCATCCAGCGCAAACGCAGGTGAATCTGCTTGGTACGGCGCAGCCTCATTATGTACAGCACAAAATCCAGAAAGTCGCATTCCTAATATTGATGAACTTTCAGCGATGTTGATTAACAAAGATCTAATCAACTTAACCGCTTCCGCGGGTTTCTGGTCTGGCTCGGGTTTCGGCGCAGGCAGAGCGTTGAGCGTTGACACGGCCAGCGGCACCCGCGGTTCGTATTCCAAGTCGCCTGCGTACTACGCGCGTTGCATAAAGCGATAAGCTAAACGATAAATCTTTAACAGATTACAAGCCACCTTCGGGTGGCTTTTTGTAAAGAATAATGTCAGATGTTGGTTTTTTGTTTTTATTTATAGTATTATGGTGAAAGAAAGAGGTGTATCTTATGAATACAGTTGTTATTGTTGGTAGAGTCGGTCAAGATGCCGAGATTAAATATTTTGAATCTGGAAAGTCCAGAGCAACGTTTTCCGTTGCGGTTAACCGTTGGGATGCCAAAACTAAATCCGAAGTCGCCGATTGGTACAACATCGACGTTTGGGACAGATTGGCTGAGTTTGCCGGCGAATACATTAAAAAAGGTTCTATGGTAATTGTCGAGGGTTCTATTCAAAATAGCCGTTGGACAGATAAGGCAACCGGCGAGGAACGTGAAAGATTTTTGATTAATGCCAGCAACATAAGATTTGCAGGCGGAAAAAGAGAAGCTGAAGCTGTATGATAATGTCGTCTAATATCGTTGCCATCATCGCTGACGATCTTACCGGGGCGAATGATTCTGCCTTGCAGTTTTATTTGCAAGGGGCAAATACTCAGATTTTGTTGTCTGGTGAGGCTGAATTGGCGGAGGCTAATCAGGCTCAAGCATGGGCGGTTTCTACGGAGACTAGAAATGTTTCTGCTGAAGATGCGTTTGTTAAAGTCAAAGATACGGCGCGTATGTTGATTGACAATCTTAATCCGGATTACTTTTTTAAGAAAATTGATTCGACTATCCGCGGTAATATTGCTGTTGAAACATTGACTGTTTTAAACGAATTAAAATGGGATGCTGCGGTTGTAGTTCCGGCGTTTCCTGATGAACAGAGGATTACGGTTGGCGGATATCATTTGTTGCGTAGTATGCCGATTGAGCGTACGGAGGTGTCGCATGACCCGAAAGCGCCGATTTGCGAATCTCATTTGCCGACGCTTTTTGAAACTCAGCTTTCTGATGAGTATCGTCATTTGGTTGGGCTTGTTGAATTAAAGACTGTAATGAAAGGCGCTGGGCCGATTTTGATGAAGATTAACGAATTGATTGCGGCCGGGCATAAACTTATTGTGATGGATGCGGTTTCAAATACTGACATCGAACAAATTTCGCTCGCGCTCAAAAAAATCGACAAAAAAATCTTGCCGACCGGCACTGCGGCGTTTGCAAGAGCGCTTGCAAAAACGTGGCTTGGTGTTGGGGATGATTCCGAGGTTATTCAACAAAAAATAGTTTCGCCGCTTCCGAAATGTATTATTTCCGGGAGTGCTACTCAGCTTTGCGCTTTGCAGATTGCGGAGTTGAAAAAGTCTGATGCGTTCGCAAATTTTATTGAATATGACCTTAGTTATGAGGAAATTTGCAACGATATTAACCCAGAGTTGGTTGTTGATGTGGTTGCGAATTTGGCGCAGGGAAAAAATGTGTTGATTCATACAACTAATTTAACTAAGACGTCTGATGGTGAGTGCTCTCGTTTGGATGATAATGAGGATAATACCAGTTTTGCCAGCCTTATTACTGATTATTTGTCACAATTTGCTTATGAGATTAAGAGTCGGATTGAGACGATTTTTATTTTTGTAGGTGGCGAAACTTCATTTAAGTCGTGTGAACGTATTGGTGCAACTCGATTGCAGTTGATAGATAGAGTTACAGGGCCGATTCCGTTATGCTTGGATTACAGTGGCCAATGGGTAGTGACAAAATCGGGTAATTTAGGGAATTTGCAAACCATTATTGAGGTTATAAAGTATTTTGAAAGATAAAATTTTAATAACGACCGGCGACGTAAACGGTATTGGCCCCGAAGTTACGATAAAAGCGCTTAGGGCGCTTGGCAGGCATGATGACGTCGTTCTGGTTTCTAATCGGAGAGTACTGGAGTTTTACGACGGGACGGACTTGGCTTGCGAATTGCTTGAGTTGCCTTATGACGGTGCGATTTTGCCAGGGAAAATTACGGCAGAATCCGGCGATTTTTCGTTTCGGGCGGTTGAATTGGCTTGTAAATTACGCCCTAAAGCTATTGTTACGGCGCCTATTGCCAAAGAAGCGATACAGCTTGCCGGGCATAATTTTAGCGGGCACACTGAAATTTTACAACGCTATTTGGCTCACGATGGGCAACAGGCTGAAATGTTGTTTGTTGCTGGCGGTTTTAGAGTGTTGCTTTTGACAAGGCATTGTGCGTTAAAGGATATTAAAATCACTCGTAAGATGATTGTTGAAAAAATAATGCGCTTGGTGGAAGCTTTGCCTAAGAAATCTCTGCGCCTTGCGTTATGTGGATTAAACCCGCATGCCGGAGAAAACGGGATTTTGGGGGTTGAGGAGAATGAAATAATTGTTCCTGCGGTGGAAGATTTACACGCGTTGGGGATAGATATAACCCGTCCGCAGCCTAGTGATACCCTGTTTATCGGTGCAGCTGAGGCATATAGGGCAGGACTTGCGTTGCCTTATGATTGTTATGTTGCGATGTACCACGATCAAGGGCTTATTCCGATGAAGATAATTGCGGGTAAAAAGGCCGTAAATGTTACGATTGGTTTGGATGTTTTGCGCACCTCGCCTTGCCATGGAACTGCGTTTGATATTGCGGGGCAAAATATTGCTAATCCTGATTCCATGATTGAGGCGATAAAATTTGCTGCGGGTGAAAATTTCTAAGCTAATTTAACAAAAATTTGTAATAAATCTAATTTTTTCTTGGGCCGAAGGTATCCGTTGGAAGTTGGCCCGGGAATCTGTTTGGAGGTAGAGTTATTGGGTTTGCGGCTATTGGAGGCATAGGGCTTGTCGGGGAATACATATTACCCATCGGACCAAAACCTCCCGGCATTCCCGGCATCATGCCAGGCATACCCATTGGACCACCCTGCATGCCCATTGGGCCCATTGGTGGCATTCCGTACATTGGTGCAGGCGTGCCCGCCATTGCATATGGTGGAACTCCTAACGGCATCGGGAGCCGTCTGCTTTTAGGTAAATCCTTATAAAAACTGTTTAGGTCGCCATCTTTGTCCAGTTGAGCGCGAAGTTGGTCGATTTTTTGTTCTAATCTGTATGCGTCAATACTGCTGTATGCCTTAAATTGAGGGTTATTTTGTACTGGTTTTATATTCATTTTTCGTTATATCCTTTTGGTCCGATTTGTTCAAGAGTTGTGAATATATTTTATTGCTAGTTTTTGTTGAAAGGTTAATAAAATTTAATAATCTTCTATGATTAGAATTTCGTTGCCGAGAATTTTTTCGGCTTGAGTGCGTGTGATACCGTTTTTGTCCAAAATTACGCCATCTGCGTCAGTCAGAAATGCGATGTCTGTGCGGTCATAAACAAGGAATGTTGCACCAAATTCGCCGGCTAAAAGTTTGCATTTTTGGGCTACTTCAAGTGACATTCCTGATGGGGCGGATGTTTTATAAATGATCAAATCCGCGCCGTTGTTAAGATTTAGCGCTAAGTCGTCAAGGAATTGTGCTGGAGGAATTGAGCCAGTAAAATTCGCAACAAAGTGTTTTTCTCTGTTGCGAATTTTGTGTTGAATAAGATATTTTTCTAATTTTTCATCCATTAGATATTTGCTAATTTTGTGTGGTAATCGTTTGCTTGTTCGAATTTGTACGCAAAGTTCAATAGTTTAGCGTCTTGCATTTGAGGTGCAAGGATTTGTAGGCCGATAGGCATTCCGTCCTTGTCGAACCCTGCCGGCACGCTCATCCCCGGAATTCCTGCCAGGTTTGCAGAAATTGTTGCGATGTCTGTCAGATACATTGCTAACGGGTCGCTGGATTTTGCGCCAAGGTCGAACGCTGTGTTCGGGCAGGTTGGCGAGATTAACACGTCGACTTGCTCGAAAGCTTTTGCAAATTCTTGGGTAACAAGCGCTCTCATTTGTTGCGCTTTTTTGTAGTACGCGTCGTAATATCCTGAACTTAGTGCGTAAGTTCCGAGCATTATGCGGCGTTTAACTTCCGGGCCGAACCCTTCTGCTCTTGTTTTTGTGTACATTTCGAGTAAGTTTTTAGCATCCGGCGTTCTGTAGCCGTATTTTACACCGTCAAAACGTGCAAGGTTGGAACTGCATTCTGCTGTTGCCAAAATGTAATAAATACCGATTGAATATTTCAGGCTCGGGAGTGAAATTTCAACAATTTCGCAACCCATTGCCTTGTAATCGTCAATGGCTTTTTGTAGTGCTTTTGAAACATCTTCGCTCAATCCTTCTGACATTAATTCCTTGATTACGCCGACCTTTTTGCCTTTGATGTCGTTGTTTAGGCTTGCTGCGTAATGTTCAATCGGGACGTTAAGTGATGTTGAATCTTTAGGATCGTAGCCTGAGATTACTTCGAGTAAATTTGCGGCGTCTTCGACGTTTCTTGCAAACGGGCCTATCTGGTCAAGTGAAGATGCAAACGCGATTAAGCCGTATCTTGAGACACGTCCGTAAGTCGGTTTCATCCCGACAATACCGCAGAACGACGCCGGAAGACGGATTGAACCGCCGGTGTCAGAACCTAATGATAAAGTTACTTCGCAGGCCGCAACCGAAGCTGCTGAACCGCCTGATGAACCGCCTGGAACTTTATTCAAATTCCAAGGATTGTGAACTTTTTTGAACGCGGAGTTTTCGTTTGAGCTGCCCATTGCAAATTCGTCCAGGTTTGCTTTACCAAGGATTGGAACGCAGTTGTCTAAAAGTTTTTGAGTGATAGTAGCGTTGAACGGCGATACAAAATTTTCAAGAATTTTGCTTGACGCTGTTGTTTTTGAGCCGATAAGGTTCATATTGTCTTTAAGCGCCAAAGGTACTCCGGCCAAAAGTGGAAGTTCTTCGCCGTTAGCGACCATTTCATCAACTTTTTTTGCTGTATTTATAGCTGTGTCTGGTGTTGTTGAGTTAAAACAGCCTAATTTGCCGTCAATTTCTTCTATTCTGTCCAAAGCCGCTTGGGTCAATTCAACTGCTGAAATCTCTTTATTTCTAATCGCTTTACTTTGTTCTGTTGCTGATTTTTTCAAAAGCTCGTTCATAATATCTCCTTAGAAAGCTATTCATCTTATTATATCTTATTATAAAAAGTCGTGAGGTCAATAGGTTGTTCGCCGTAGGCGAGTTAAACGGTTAAACGGTTTCAACGAGTTAAAGGGTTAAAAAGTTAAATGGTTAAATGGGGTTAACGTAATAAATAATGGTAAAACGTAGCGTTTATGCCATTTATAATAACGTTTATCCCTTTTAACCTTTTAACCTATC
>JAZUCM010000014.1:0-8035 GCA_045639085.1 Candidatus Gastranaerophilus bacterium | reverse complement strand
TTGAGGCGCCCCCCCCCCTATTGAACTTTTCATTTTTTTAGTTTGTAATATCATAATCATATTTTCATTATGCACTATTGGGAGGGGTTTGTCAAGGGGGGCATGATTATTTTGTGCATAATGTAGAGTTAATAAGTTATTAACTTTATCAATTTAACCCTTATTAACTTTATCCATTCAACCTAACGCCCTACTTAACAACAGGTAGCGCGAACATAAATTCAGCACCTTTTTCGGGTTCGCTTTCACACCAAATAACACCATTATGTTTTTCTAACAACTGTTTTGCTATCGGAAGCCCCAAACCCGTTCCGCCGACTTTGCGAGAAAGCGAATTTTCTATTTGCGCAAATTTATCAAACGCACGCAACATGTCTTCTTGAGCAAGTCCAATACCTTCATCCTTGACAGAAACAACAATATAATCCCCAACAAGTTTCTCAAGTTCAACGCGGAACGGATTTTCTTTATTGATAGAACCGGCCCCGGTCAAAACTGATTTAACCCGAATAGTCTTGCCGTTTTCGGTAAATTTAATCGCGTTAGAAACAAGGTTTGTCAAAACTTGCTCTAAACGCTTAGAATCAGCATTAATTTTAGGCAAAACAGGCGCGCAATCACAACTCAACTCCAAATTCTTTTCTTTGGCCAAACCGCCAAGAGAGGAACACACATTCTCGATGACGGAATTTATATCAATTTGCGCAAAACTGAAATCCATTTTGCCGGCCTCAATCTTAGATATATCCAGCAAGTCGTTTATAATTTCACCCAAACGTCCAATATTGCGTTTTGCCATCGAAAGAAAACGTTCCATATTCTCCGGCAAAGCACCGGCACGACCACTCAGCACAATATCAACAGAATTTTTTATTGATGTAAGAGGGGTGCGAAGTTCGTGCGAAACGATTGAAATGAAATCGGATTTAATTTTTTCTAGCTTTTCAAGTTTAATATTTGTTTCTTTTATTTCTTGATAAAGTGTTGCGCTTTTGAGGGGCAAAGAAACTTGCCGCGCAATAGTCTGAAAACAGGTCGAATCGTCCGTCGTAAACTGCACTTCCTTAAAAATTTCCACGCAACCGTAAAACTCATCACCCTGATTTATAGACGCAAACATATTGTCGTATTGAAACAGCGTAAAATTAAACCGGCTCGATGGGTTTTTAACTTTTTTAATAATTTTTAAATTGTTTTGGTCCAAGTCATAGGGCACTTTTTTCCCGTCAAACAAAGTTTTGTAATTGAGTACGGTGCGCAATTTAATCGCGCTTAACAACTCATCAGAAATCTCATAAAGAGAGTTCAAAATCAACACAGGTTCTTGAGGATTACAGAAAGACAGAGTACACGTAAGCGCAAAACTTAATGCTTTATCCATCCCCTCAATCATAATGTCAAACAATTTTTCTTTATCAAGAGTCCCGGAAAAACGTGAACTCGTGTCGTACAAAACTTTTTCGCGGTACAAACTCGATGCCAAATTCTTGTTCGTATGGTATAAATTTTCTTGAGTTTTCTTGCTGCGTAAAGAAATCTCTAATGTCGAAGCAATCACATCATCCGAAAACTCCATTGATATTAAGCCATTAGAATATTTTAAAAGTTCTTTATCCGTAACATTGGACAAAAACGCCACGACAAACGTATTTTCAAAAAGCGATTTTATATTTTTAACAAACTTTTTTGTTTGTTCAAAATCAGCATCAACGATTATTATATCAGGCGGATCAACGTTAAGAATATCAACGACATAGGACGGATCAGAATACGCAAAAAACTCAGCCGATGAAAATATTTTTTCCAATCTGGCTTGCTTATCAAAATCCACGCCAAAATATAAAATCTTACTCTTCATATAATAATGTTACCAAACGCAAACTAAAATGCAATTTGTTTACAAAATTTTAAAGAGTCGCAAAGGCGAAACAGAGACTTTTTAAAGTCAAGACACGCTTTACATCGCTTTTGGATTCATTTTCTTGCGTTCACGTTCAAAACGCTTACGCCCTTCTTCCTTCATTTTTTGCAATTCTTTTTTTTGTTCTTCGGTCAAAGTCGCCTCAAAAGCTTTCATATTTTCACGACGTATTTCATGGGCTTGCTTGCGCAACTCGCGAATCTCGTTTTCGAGTTGAGTAACACGTTCATCAATCGCCCTCGGAGCCATTTTGGTCATCTTTACCGTTTGAATTTCGGCCTTTTTAGATTTTATCTGTTCCATAATAGGCTTAATTTTCTCTATGCTTTTTTCACGCTGCGCTTTTGCGATATCTTTTTGCTCTTGAGTAAGATTTAAACGCGCCTCAAAAACCTCTCGCGACGGGCCACGTCGAATATTTTTCGCAGAACCATCCAATCGCTCCGGCCCAAATGGCTTAACCGGCAGTGCATCATGCCCGTTCTGTAGTGGTAGCCCTCCCTTGTCAGGTGGAATAAAGGTATTATCTGACTGCGCAAAACCATAGCCGGCACAAAAAACACCAACAATCACTGACAAACTGATAGCAATTTTTTTAAATTTACTGTTCATAATAGTAGTTCCTTTCTTAGAGCAAATCTGTCAAAAGTAGGGCTAATTCTTTTTTTGCGTTAAAAAGTCTTGATTTTACCGTACCTAAAGGGCAATTGAGTTTTTTTGCGCAATCCTCATAAGAGTAACCATAAATTTCACACATCAAAACAACTTCTTTGAACTTGGGTTTGAGTGAATTAACCGCACTTATAATTGTTTGCTGACGCTCGTTTTTAATCAATTGGAGTTCCGGCGTAGTCCGTTTATCAGAAATTTTGGCTAAGTCTTCATCCTCGGACGTCGCCGCCTCACGCACTTTATACGCAGAGGATTTCAAGTAGTCTTTTGAAATATTCTTTGCAATTGTACTCACCCAACTTTTGAAGTTTCCTTTTTCCACATATTTATCAGCGTGTTTAAGCACACGTACATAAACCTCTTGTTCCAGGTCTTCGTTGTCTTCTTTGGTGACTAACCGTATTATATTTTGAATATTTCTCTTATTTTCTCTGACTAACTTGTTAAAATCCATTACTCAACCAATAAAAATCCGTAATCATCTACCGGGAACCCATAGTCTTCTGCCTCTAAAGCTGCACCAAACTTGATTGTTTCGGTAATATCTGAATTGTAATTCAACAACCCCATAACCGTTCCGCTCAAAAACATAAACGAAATCGCACAAGCAATCTTCATTTGTGCAAAACGTTTTCTTTGCGCCACGAAATGAGGGCGAACCTCTTGCAAAAGCCCGGAAATTTTCTGCATTTTCTCGTGTTCCGCACGGCAGTCCGGGCATTCCTCAAGGTGAGCCTTGAACGTTGCCTCATCAGAAAAAATAAATAAGCCTTCATATTTTTGACATTTATCTTTCATAATCTTGTCCTCTAATACTATAACGAACGACAATTGCAAAAGTTCATTTTTCATATTAACATAATTTTACGAAACTAGCAAATTTTTCCATGTTTTGATTTAAAGCAATTATGGGTTTAACAGAGAAATTCAGTAAAATATGCATAAGTTTGGGCAAAAACAACAAACCAACGTACGCCGTAATGGCGATTGCGCTGGTTAAAGGTATTGCGCGCCCGGCATTTACAATGATGGATAAACACGAAGAACCCGAAACAAAAAAATATACAGCTTTGCGTGAAGGCTTAACAGAGGTCGTTGCGATTCCAACCTACTGGGCCTGTGGCGAAATGGCCAGCAAAATTGCCGATAAAATGAAAGTTACCCCAGAGAAAAAAGAACTGGCGAAGCATAATTTTATGTTCATGGGCGTTTGCACAGCCGCGCTGTTCGTAATCCCAGCCCTGGCATCAATAGCCATCAAGCCTTTTATGAGTAAAATCCAAGGTGATAAAAAATCGGAACCAAAACAAAAACTGGATATAAAAGAAAATGAAGTTCCCGAAAAAATCAACGTCGTTTCAATCCATGACCAACACGAATACACACAACCGTTCCACCCAATAAGCATGAACAATTACGCATCGCCTAAAATTGGCGGACTGAAAGTAGGTGCACCATGGTAAGCGGCATCACAAACATTTTGACAAGTTCAACCCTATCATCAATTTCACAAAGCACAACCGCGTCAGTTTCACTCGAAACCGGGATGAAAGCAGCCGGCAGACCCGCATTCATCCTACTTGACAATAAAATCGACCGTCAAACTAAGCGCTATGCCGCAATGAAAGAATTTTTATATCAAGCAACCTGTCTTGCTACCTATATGGCAATCGTTATCCCTATTTTCAAAAAAGGCTCGTTTAAACTTGCCAAAAACCACATTCTAAAAAATGAGGACGCGTTCAAAAAATTCAACAACGCAGACCAATATTTAAACTACAAAAAAATCGCTTCAATGTCAAAAACAGACAGGACAAGCACTTTGGGCAAAGATAAATACAAAAACATGTTCTCAGAGGAGCTTAAAAACGAACTTACAAATAAGGATAAACCTGAACAATTCCACATTGTAAAAGGCGCGATTGAATTCGGCAATATCGTTGGTTCAGTCTTAGGCCTGGCAATTTTTGCCCCTCAAGTCAGCCACCTGATTGTCCACCCAGCGCTAAAGCTCTTCGGCTTTGAACGCGAAAAAGAGGAATCACCAGTAAAAACCGTCGATATAAAAGCATAAAGCCCGCCCATAAAACAGAGCGGGTTTATTTTTGAAAAATTAACGTTTAATACAGCGGACACCCAAAAAGGAGTTTTTAGGCGCAATAAAATGACGCCCAGTGTCAAAGCTTATATTCCAAACTCCAACATCACCTGACGAAACAAGAGTACCAGATGCCGCTGGATTTAAAGACATATTAATAAGTTCTCGATTATAAAACAAAGAAGCTAGCTCTTCTTTATTTGGCAAACGTGATTCTGAATCTTGAGCGGTACAAGCAGCACTTGCGGCAGAAAAGACTATAGAGTTAGACGCATCGGTAGGCAATGCTACGGGAGCGACAAACACTGGTTCAGAAGCATAAAGTGCAGTCATAAAACCCATATCTTTACCAATTGAATTTGGCCCTTTATTACCATTTAAATCATAGATAAAATTCACGCACATTTTAGTTTGTGAATAATAACCAGCCCCTTCGCCTAAATCAGCTGTACAATAAGGATTATAAAACGAAACTACACTCTCTCCATTCATCGTTTCAAATGCTGCGACTTTTGTATCAACAAAATTCAATGGATTAGCATAAATACCAGTTGAATCAGAATATGTAGATGTAAACAAAGAATTTAAGCCACTAAGTTTTACTGGCAACAATTTTATACTCCCTGCAATATCTGTGTAAGACGCAGCGATACCGCAATCTGAAAGGTGTTCAGCGTCGCAAATGTTATTGATTTTTAGAACTTTGGAAAGACCTTCGGTTAAAAACGCCTCGGCTTCTGTATCTTTGGTTGCAGTAACGGAACCATCAGTGTTTGTGCCTTCGTATTCGCCATAACCGTTCAATTGTGGCATCATCGCGATGGCTTGGGATAAGCGAGCGTAAAGGGCTTTACGTTGGGTATTCCAAGTCCGTTCGTTAATATTAGCCATGAGCGATGGCAGAGTTATGGCTGCTACGACACCGATTATCGTTAGTGATAAAAGTATCTCTGCCATAGTAAATCCAAGTTTTTTTGCCATGTTTAATCCTCCGATTATTCTCATATACGTATTCTACCATATTTTCTTGTTGTTTTCAAGTGGTGTTAGTAAATATGCATTCGCAAGGGTCGGAGATTTTGGCAAAACATGTGCCGCAACGCCAATTATAGCAAGGACTTTGAGGCGCCCCCCCCCCCTATTGAACTTCTTATTCTTTTATTGTATTTTGTATAATTCATATTATCATGATACCGTATTTTTTGAGTTTGTCAAGGGGCTGCGTGTTAAAGGGTTTAATGGTTAATAGGTTAAAAGGGATTATGGAAATTAATAATGGTAAAACGCTGCGATTGAAACTTTTATTATTCCTTAACGAACCTTTTAACTATTTAACCGTTTAACCTTTTAACACATGCCGAAGGTGACATATTGCCCTTATTAACTCATTAACTTGTTAACTTTATCAATTTAACTCATTAACTCTCTTCACCACATGGTCAGTGCAGCCTTGCTTACTGTATCACCTACGGCGAAATCCCCGCCGGCAAAGGTGTGGCGCTTGGCGCAGGAGCAGGCGCAGGAACAACCCGTTCCGCCTCTTGCCTTTCACGTTCCAAACGTTCTTGCTCCTGAACTTGTTGCTGCTGAAGCCTGATTTGCTCCTTCAACTTCTCAATTTCCGCGTTGCGCTGATTGTTCTTGAAGATCTCAAACGGAGAAACAAATGTCTTTGGATCAAATGGCTTGATACGACTTGTTTCTTGATTTTGTTGTTGCTCTAACAAACGTTGTTTTTCCAACTCTTCTTCCGCCTCGGTGTAGCCTATATTGTCGATAATAATCGAGCCAGGCGGCAAACTAAACGGCATTAGCGCCACTTCAGGATAAGAAAAATCATCTTTGCCAAATTTTTCAACCGCCGGCAACATCGCATCATGCCAGATTCTTGCCGGAACGGTACCGCCGACAACACCTTTAGATGATGAAGAATTATCGTCGTTTCCAACCCAAACCGCAGCGACCACATTTGGCGTATAGCCGACGAAATAAGCATCCTTGTTACTGTTGGTCGTGCCGGTTTTTCCGGCAGCAGGTGCACCAATATTTGCGGCCTTCCCTGTTCCGCTGGTGATAACGGTTTTCATGATAGCAGTCATCTGCGCAGCCGTACGGTAATTAAGTTCGCGATACATTCTGGTTTTCGGCGCTTCATACAGGATTTTTCCACGCGGCGACTCTATTTTTTGTACGGAATAAGGCTGAGTCACAAACCCACCGTTAGCAAACGCACTATACGCACGAGTAAATTCAAAAAGTCTCACACCGTTGGAGCCGAGTGCAATTGTATGGTCATACGCAATTGGCGTTTCAATGCCGAGTGAACGCACGAGTTGGATAACAGAACGCACGCCAACATCCGCGATTAGCCTTGCAGCACAAACGTTTGAAGATACCATCAAGGCAGTGTAAAACGGAATTTCACCACGATATTTATTACCGTAATTGCGCGGCGACCAGTCACCAATCGTTACCGGCATGTCAACAAGCATGTCGTTTGGCGAGTACCCTTGTTCAAGCGCAACCGCAAAAACAAACGGTTTAAACGCAGACCCCGGCGGCCTTACAGCTTGAGTAACGCGGTCATACTGACTTTGGACATAATTCTTTCCGCCAACGTAAGCCAAAATTTTCCCGTTTGTATGGTCATAAGCAAAATACGCCGATTGGAATTTTGTTCCGACAAGACCGAATTCTTTCATTCGCTTAGGAATTGCCTCGGCTGCAGCCTGCTGCATTGAGTAATCCAATGTAGTGGTAACTTTGTAACCGCCCTTGGTAATTTCCTCTTCGGAATAACCAAGTTTTTCCAATTCTTTTAACACATAATCACAAAAATATGGTGCTTTATTTGTCGTCAAATTCTTTGGCATCGTTCCGAGAACAATTTCAGATTTTTTTGCCTCATCAAACTGTTTTTTGTTGATATGATGCATTTTATACATACGCCACAAAACCTGATTACGACGTTTTTTAGCCAATTCAATATTATTATAAGGTGAATAAACTGACGGAGCTTGCGGCAAACCGGCAATAAGCGCTAATTCCGGCAAAGTCAACTCTTTTAGCGGCTTATTAAAATATGTTTGCGCCGCAGCCTGAATCCCATACGCACCAGAACCCAAGTAAATATTATTTACATAAAGCTCCAAAATTTTATCTTTAGAAATACTGTTTTCTATACTAGCCGCGGTGAAAAGTTCTTTAATTTTTCTATCCAAAGATTTTTCGTTAGACAAGAACAACAACCTAGCAAGCTGCTGAGTAATGGTACTTGCGCCCTGAACAACCTTTCCGGCTAGAACGTTACTAACAACTGAGCGCCCCATGCCCCAAAGATCATA
>JAZUCM010000013.1:0-9118 GCA_045639085.1 Candidatus Gastranaerophilus bacterium | reverse complement strand
CTATTCACTTATTTACTTATTCACTTCCGAAGGGGTTGACAAACCCCACCCAATAGTGCATAATGAAAATATGATAATACAAACTAAGGGTATAAAGGGTTCAATAGGGGGGGGGGGGCGCCTCAACAGCCTGATTATATTTGGGTTTGCGAGGGTAAATATTCATGTTTTGCCGAGCCTTCCCCCCCTGTTGATACAAGCGAAAAGGAGCATAACATGAGTAAAAATCTTGGATTCACTATGGCGGAAATTTTACTGTCCCTAACAATCATCGGCGTAGTTGCCGCAATCACCCTGCCATCACTTATGGCAAATATTAACGAACGCACTTGGAACACTCAACGCAAAGCGCTTTACGCTCGCATGTCTCAGGCCATCGCAATGATGCCACAGATTGCGGGCTATGGAACATTGACTGGGACATTGAATGCTGATGGGACTCAAGAAGTTACAGAAGATACTGCTGCTGAAACTTTTTTGACAGAAGGCCTTTCGAAAGTTTTAAAAATAAATAATATTTGTGATTCAGAACACCTTGCCGATTGCGGTTTACCTGATAAGGTTTTGGCAAGTAATGGTAGCGTTGCGTACTCTAAATTCCCCAAAAGTTTAGTTGCATATAACTATATGTTTGCCGGTTCGTATTCAAACTCAAATAAATTTTCTTATCATCAACTCGATACAAAAGCAGCTGCTTTTGAAACAGTAAATGGCGAGAGTATTGCGGTGTATTATAATCCGCAATGTGTTCAGGATCCAAGGGCTGTTGGTAATTTTAAATCTCAACCTTATATGTGTGCAAATTTTATGTATGATTTAAATGGTAATAAAGGGCCAAATACCGCAGGAAAAGATATCGGAGCTATTACGGTTTTATATTCTACGGATCCTGTTGTAGTGTCACCAATTTATGTTGGTGTTACTAGTAAATCACGTTCGCATTATGAGGTTTTAGGGTTGTGCAAAGAAAAAGGTGATGATGTTCGCTTGCAAAATCGGGAAGAAGCAATGTCTTTGTTTGTCAATTGGTCTCTTTGGGGGTTATATAATGTCTCTGGGAGTTTTTGGACAACAGCTACAACCGAGGTTGCGGGTAATAGAGCGTGGTTGATGGCTCTTTATAGTGGGGGTATTTGGAATGAGGTTCGAACGTATGCATCTTATGGTTTATGTGTAAGGCGATAATAAAAACAGGCCGATGCACAATTTCGGCCTGTTTTTATTGTTTTTTAGTAAATTTACCCTATGCGATTTCGATAGCGCCTACCGGGCAAGCTTCGGCAGCTTCTTTAGCACCGTCCATGTTTGCTGCTACTGCGTCTTCGTTTACTGTAGCTACACCATCTACTGAAAATACTGCTTCACAGATTGATTCGCAAGCGCCGCAGCCTATGCAATTTTCGTTAATTTTTACTGACATGTTTTTTCTCCTTATTATTTTATACGCAGGTTTGTCCTGCAATGTTATTATATAATAAAAATTTTAAAATAACCACTCTTTTAAAATATTAGCCACGTGGTCAAAGCCGATTAGCAGCCCTAAGTCTTTTCCTTGAATATTTTTTCTGTAGACTAAAACTGGCACGTATTCGCGCGTGTGGTCGGTTCCGGCGACGCAAGGGTCACAGCCGTGGTCGGCCGTGATGATTAATAAATCTTCGTCGGTCATTGAGTTCATTATTGGGGTTAAGTATGTGTCAATTTCTTCGATTGCTTTGCCGTAGCCTTTTGCGTCGTTGCGGTGGCCGAAAAGCATGTCGGTGTCGACAAGGTTGGTGAAGATTAAACTTGCAAAAGGGTTGTCATTAGTGTAATCCGGGTATGCGATTTTTTTCAGTGGAAGTTCGTTTTTGACGGCTTGAAGTGTTAGTTCAAGCCCTTCTTTGTTTGAACCTGTGTGGATGGCGTGGGTTATGCCGGATTTTGCGAAAATATCTTCGATTTTTCCTATACCGATAACTTGGCCGCCTTTTTCTTTGATTTCGTTGAGGATGGTGTTTTTGGGCAACATTGAATAATCGCGTCGGTCTTTTGAAATTCTGGTTGGTTTGCCGTCGATTATTTTGTAAGGTCTGGCGATTACGCGCGAAACATTCCAGCCGCCGTCGTCGAGAATTTTTCTTGCTGTGTCACACCAGGAATATAGAGTTTCAAGCGGAATGAGGTCTGTGTCGACTGCGATTTGGAAAACGCTGTCTGCGCTTGTGTAGACTATTGGGAATTTGGTTTTGTGGTGCTCATCGTTTAGTTCTTCTATGATTGCTGTGCCGCTTGCGGGCCGGTTCGCAAGAATTCCGCCGCAGTTGGTTTTTGTGATGAATTCGTTCAATAGTTCATCAGGAAAGCCGTTAGGAAAGGTGGCGAATGGCTCCGGCAAGGTGTAGCCTGCTATTTCCCAGTGGCCTGTGGTGGTGTCTTTTCCGCGGGCATTTTCTTTCATTGTGCCATATTGAGCGATTGGGGTTGCAACTTTGGCAATGCCTTTGAAGTCTTGAATATTTCCGAGCCCCATTTTTTCGAGATTTGGAACGTTTAGGCCATTGTTAAACTCGCAAACGTGTTTTAGGGTGTTGCATTCGGCAACGTCGTTGAAGTCTGCATGGTCTGGCATCGCGCCTATTCCCATTGAATCTATTACAATAACAACGGCTCTTTTCATAAAATCTCCTTATTTTTGAATATAGTTTTTCAGTGCAGAAAGTGCGAATTTGTATCCGTCAAAGCCCAAGCCGGAAATCTGGCCGATAGCGACTGGCGCTATGTAAGAGTGATGGCGGAATTCTTCGCGTTTGTAGATGTTGGTCAGGTGAACCTCGATGGTTGGGATATTTACGCCGCTCAATGCGTCGCGTATAGCGACGCTGGTGTGGGTGTAGGCACCGGCATTTATTACAATTCCATCAAAATTGCCAAGGGCTGAATGTATTTTTTCGACTATTTCACCTTCAAAGTTGCTTTGGAACATTTCCAAGTCAACTCCTAAATCAAATGAATAAGCATACAAACTTTTTTCTAAATCTTTAAGTGTCAGGGAACCGTATTTTTCGGGTTCTCTGGTGCCGAGAAGGTTTAAATTAACCCCGTTTATTACTAAAAACTTCATTAAAAAATCCTCATAACTAGACTTATAATGGGATTTTAGCATAAACAAACGTTATTTTGCAAATTCTTCGGTAAAAGCTTTAGCAACGTTGAGTGCTTTAAGCGGAGCTTCTGCATCGCCTTGAGCTGCGTAGTTGTTTTCTGCGATGTCGCCGATTTCCATTGCTTGTGCACAAAGTTGCGGATTGTTCATAAATTCTTGAACATCAGCATTGATGTTTCCCGCAAAACGAACTTGTGACTGGCCAATTGCTGCTTGTGGCATGTTGGCAAGACTGTATTCGTTCATTTGCTGTTCGGAAACTTTAACATCTGATTGCGCCGGCTGGCTTGTTGCAGGCTCATTCGTCGCTTTCATTTGTTGTTGAACCGGATTTAAGTTTGGATTGATCTCTGTCATTTTTCTATCCTCATCCTTTGTAATCGCGGTGTTTTGAGGGATTTTTGCGGGCACACCCGCACAGCCATTTTACTTTGAATGTCATCTTGCAAAATGCGGACCCCTGTTTGCACCATGTGTATAAAACCCAAGACAATTTTTTTTTGCTACTTTGTTAAGAAAAAATTACAAAAGTTTATAATCTCATTCTTATTTAACGTTTTTCATGATATCATCATTATGGATAATACAGTAAACAAGAAAGTATTGCAACCGTATGAATAATTTTAATTTTTTGGCTAAACTTAATCCGAATATTGTACTGAAACATTTACCTGTAGCGCTTGTGATTACTGATTTAGAGGGAAATATTCTTTGGCTTAATGAGAATTTTGCCGCGCTTTTTGAAGGGACGAAAAGTGCTGTTAGAAAACATAAACTTGATGATCTTGTGATAAATGGGCTTGAATCGGTAAAGAGTGCTGCTTCGAAGGATTCATCCGTTGCGACCGCTGCGATTTCGCTTACGGATCAGGAATTTTTTGTTGAGGTTAGTGCAACTGAAGACGCGGGGAAATATTATATTACAATCAGCGATACGACGGCGATTACGAGCTTTTTGTCTACTGCGGAAAAGTCAGGAAAACTTAACAAAGACAAAAATCAAATGATTTACAGATTGACGACCGAGCTGAAATCGCCGATTCAATCTATTCAGGGCTTTTCTAAAGCCTTGCTTGATGGTTTGGGTGGCGATTTGACCGAAAAACAGGCAAAATACGCGAGAATTATCAGCAAAAATGCCGTTGATTACTTGTATTTTTTGGATAAATTTATTGAATTTGCGCAAACGGAATCTATGTGTGTACCGTTAAATTTGCAGATTTTTGATGTAGTTAATTTCACCCAAAATCTTATAAAATCTAACGATGACCTGTTTAATATGAAAAATATTAAGGTTAATTTTGATGCGGAAGAAATTACAAAACGTGCGATTTATTCGGATGAAAATCTTTTGAAAGTTATTTTGCAAAATATAATTGAGGCATCTGTCAAGTTGACGGATTTGGGGTTGATTGATATTAAAATGTCTTACCCGGATCTTGTTGAAGTTCGAAAAAGCGGAATTTCTGTAAACGAAAATCAAAGTGAAAATTCCTTCTTGAAGATTTCTGTGATTGATACCGGGGTTGGTTATACAGAGTCTGATTTAGAGGATTTGTTCGAGCCTTATGTTCACATGAATCGTTCTAATCGCAAAAATTTAGTAAGGACTTTTGGCTTGGGCTCTGTGCAAAATGCAGTTAAGGCGCTTGGCGGTTCAATTAATATACGTTCAGAAGTTATGCAGGGCTGCGTTATTACAATAATTTTGCCGATAGTAAAGGAATAAAATTATTTTATGGGAAATGTTGTCTTAAATAACATTACAAAAATTTACGACAAGAAAAAAGTTATAGACGATGTAAGTTTCGAGGTTAAAGACCGTGAATTTGTGGTTCTTGTTGGGGCATCAGGTTGCGGAAAATCTACGATTCTGCGCATGATTGCGGGGCTTGAGGGAATTACATCAGGTGAGATTTCTATCGATGGAAACGTGGTTAATGATGTTTCGCCAAAAGATAGGGACATTGCGTTCGTCTTTCAAAGTTACGCGCTTTATCCTCACATGACGGTGAGAGAGAATATTGCTTTTGGCTTGAAAATGCGTGGGGTAAAAAAAGATGTTATTGCGCAAAAAGTTCAAGAGGCCGCAGAAATTTTAGATTTGACCGAGTATTTGGAGCGTCGTCCGCGTGAACTTTCAGGTGGTCAGCGTCAGCGTGTTGCGCTCGGGCGCGCCATTGTAAGAAGCCCTAAAGTTTTTTTGATGGATGAGCCACTTTCCAATTTGGACGCAAAATTGCGAGTTCAAATGCGCTCTGAAATCAAAAAATTGCACGAAAAATTACAGGCTACATTCATTTACGTTACGCACGATCAGACGGAAGCGCTTACGATGGGTGATAGGATTTGCGTTCTTGATGGCGGAAAAATTCAACAGTTCGATACGCCGGAAAATGTTTACAACAAACCGGCCAATACATTTGTCGCCGGTTTTATCGGTTCACTGCCGATGAATTTCATCGACGGTGAACTTTTCGGGCATGATGACTTGATTTTGGGTGTTCGTCCTGAAAAAATGCTGGGCGGGACGGATTTGAAATTAACCGTTGACGTTGATTCTGTCGAACTTTTGGGCTCTGAAAAGATTGTGTATTTTAAAATCGGTGAAAATAGATGTTGCGCCAAGGTCGAGGCAAGCTTTGAGGTTGGCGAGACTTTTGAAATCCGTATCAATAAAGCTGATTTGCATTATTTTGATAGAAAAACATTGGCACGTTTGTAATAAAATGTAACGAAATTTATATATTAATAGCAATTTGCGGTGTTTACTGTTGTTTTAATGCTCGAGGTAGTTTATGTATAACGTAGTATTTAATCAGAATTTCTCTAATAAGAATATTAGCTTTTGTAGTCGACAGATGACGAAGGATGAAATCGAACAAAGGGTTATGTTGTATACCTCTCCTCGACCGGTAACTCAACAGCAAGGTAATACTTTTTCTGCAGTGGCAACGGCTGGAGGGTTAGGGCTTGCGGCTTGGGGGATAAAAATGCTATCTCGTGCCTGTGCTGCAGCATTGATGGCCGGCAAGGAATTTGCACCGGCAGAAGATGTCAAAAAAGTTGCTAATGCGATGAAGACGAATAATGGACTGAGTGCTAACATTCACTACATTGATAATTCTAACAAAAACGCATTAAAATCGGCGTTTCCTCAGTTGGCAAAATCGCTGGATACCGTTGCTAATGGGGCAAACGCGTTTTATACAAGTCAAGGAAATTTTGTCGTTGCGCCTAAGTCAAAACCGTCGTTAATTTTGCACGAACTTGGGCACGCAACGAATTTTGAAAAAAGCAAAATAATGAAAGGAATGCAAAAACTTCGTGTTGTCGGTGCGTTTGCGCCTGCAGCGATTGCGTTCTTGAATGATGCATCCGGCGGACGTCGCGACGGTAAAAAGAATTTCTGGGAACGTAATGCCGGAACGATTGGTTTTTGCGCCTTTTTGCCGACAATTATTGAAGAAGCCGCGGCCTCAATCCGTGGAATAAATGCCGCGAAGAAAACGCTTGGTAACAGTGCAAAATTGGGTGCTCTGAAAAAGAACTATTTCTTGGCGTGGATGACTTACGTTCTGGCCGGAGTCGGTGTTGGCTTGGCTTCAAAAATTGCTATTGCAGACAGAAATGTAAAACGCTAATCGTTACTTATTCCAAAATAGACTTCTTTTAACCGTTTTTTACTGATATGTGTGTAAAGCTGAGTTGTTGCGACATCGCTGTGGCCCAATAGTTCTTGTACAACGCGCAAGTCTGCTCCGTTTTCAAGCAGATGTGTTGCAAAACTGTGCCGAAGTGTGTGCGGCGAAATCGTTTTTTGAAGTTTCTTTCCTTCTTTTTTTATGAAATACCAAATGTCTTGGCGAGTGTATGGTTTTCCGTCTTCGCGCAGTAAAAGGCGTTTGGTTTTCAGGTTGAACTTGTTTATAATAAATTCGCGCTCTTGTTTGTATTCTTCCAGCGCATTAATTGAGTGCTTGCTTAGCGGTACAATACGTTCTTTCGACCCTTTACCGTAGCAACGTAAATATTTTGAACGAATGTCAATATTGTTTGCGTTGATTTCGGTGAGTTCTGAAACTCGCAACCCGCAACCGTAGAGTAACTCAAGAATTAGGCGCTCAGTGGTGTTAAGGTCGTTTGAAAAAATCTTGTTTATTTCTTCTGTTGTTAAAACTTTTGGTAATTTTTGTGGCAATTTGGGGTTTTCAATGAATTCTGTCGGATTTTTTTTGAGGTGGCCGTTGAGAGTTGCCCAGCGGAAAAATCCCCTAAATGACGCCACTTTGCGCGCAATGCTGGTGGCAGTATACTTGTTTTCTTTTAAAAAATAAATATATGAATTGATATTTTGGCGTGTAATTTCGTTTGATTTCCCGTCAAAATGTTTGAGTAGCGCTTTTATGTCGCGTTCGTACGCCATAATTGTATTTTGCGCGAGCCCTTTTTCGTAAGATAAATATTCAAGATATAATTCCAGATTTTTCATAAAGGGATTTTGTTTGTTGAAACAGGGCGGCAGCTTCGCTGCCGCCCTGAACTTCTCTATTTCATTTCCTGTCTCAAATAAGCCTCAACAAATCCGTCGAGTTCGCCGTCCATTACTGAATCCACGTTTCCGACCTCGAATCCCGTGCGGTGATCTTTGACCATTTTGTACGGGTGAAAGACGTACGAGCGAATTTGTGAGCCGAAATTAATGTCAAAATTTTGGCCTTTGAGTTCAGCAAGTTTTTTTTCGTGTTCTTCTTGTTTCATCGCAAGAAGTTTAGAAACGAGGATTTGCATTGCGTTTTCGCGGTTTTGGAGTTGAGAGCGTTCTTGTTGACACTTGACAACGATGCCGGTTGGCTTGTGTAGAATTCTCACTGCGGTTTCTACTTTGTTAACGTTTTGGCCGCCAGCGCCGCCTGAGCGCATCGTTTCGAACTCGATGTCTTCGGGCGGGATGACAATATTTTTCTCAAAGTTTTCAATTATCGGTGAAACTTCGAGCGACGCAAAACTTGTTTGCCGCTTGCCGTTTGCGTTGAACGGCGAAATTCTGACTAAACGGTGAACTCCGCGCTCAGCTTTTGCGTAACCGAAAGCGAATTTGCCCGAAATCTTTACGGTCGCGGATTTTATGCCGGCTTCTTCGCCGTCTAGTTTGTCGAGGAGTTCTGTTTTCCAGCCGCGAAGTTCCGCCCAGCGCAGGTACATTCTCAAAAGCATGCTTGCCCAATCCTGCGCGTCTGTGCCACCGGCGCCGGCAATAACTGTTATGATTGCGTCGGCATCATCGTATTCGCCGTTCAGCATTTGGCGAATTTCAAATTTTTCGATTTCGTTTTGGGTTTTTAAGAGAGCGACTTCACTTTCAGCAAGGAGTTCGGAATCTTCAATTTCAAGCGCGATTTTTGCGTCATCAAGCGTTTGGTTCCAAGTGCTCAGATACCCCAGAGTCTCTTTTAAATCCTTAATTTTTGCACCCAGTCGGGAAGATTTGTTTTTGTCGGCCCAGACGTTGGGAGATTGCATTTCTTCTTCTAAGGAGTTCAATTCCTTTTGGAGATTGGTGGGGTCAAAGACACTCCTTGATTGAATTATATCGTTTGCTTATTTCGTTTAATAATTGTTTGATTTCCATATTGTGATAATACCAGAAAATTTATTTGGGTGCAAGGGTTGTTCGCCGAAGGCGAGAATAATGGATAAAGTTAATGAGTTAATAAGTTAATTCGTGCGACATTGTCGCACTAGTTAATAAGGATTAACGTTTATTAATCTTAATCTGTTCGCAACGTTAAACTTTTTGTTTATTCTTCAACAAAAATTAAACCCAACGTCTAATCTTTATCCGGGTCTATTTTCATAATCCTTATTAACTCATTAACTTTCGTTCCCCCCCTTGACAAACTCAAAAAATACGGTATCATGATAATATGTTAAATGAAAATGAAAGTATAAAGAGTTCAATAGGGGGGGGGG
>JAZUCM010000012.1:0-20830 GCA_045639085.1 Candidatus Gastranaerophilus bacterium | reverse complement strand
TCCAGGTTTTGGGGACCACTTCACATTAACTTATTAACTTTTTAACTTATTAACTTTATACAAAAAATGCGACGGGTAAACCCGTCGCTTAATTCTTCAAGTATTCAAAAACTATTTGCCGTTAACAGCAGTTTTGAATTTTTTACCAGCTGTGAATGTAGGAACTGTTCTAGCAGGAATTTTCAATTCTTTACCAGTTTGTGGGTTTCTACCAGTTCTAGCTGCTCTTTTGCGAGATTCAAATGTTCCGAATCCAACCAAAGTAACTTTTTGACCTTTAGCAACAGATGTTTCAATAGTTTCAATCAAAGCGCTCAAAACTTCTGCAGCGTCTTTTTGAGTAACTTTTGTCTTTTTTGAAATCTCTTGTACTAATTCTTCTTTGTTCATAATAAAACTCCTTTTCTCATGTACTCTTTCATTATATATGAATTTAAAATTTGTGCAAGTCTTTTTTTAAAATTTACGGTTTGATTAATGAAAAATTTTAGTTTATAATTGTTTTGGGATATGCAAAAATTCAGTATTTTTAACCAGTATAAAGATGCCGTACTTGTCTTAAACGACAAGTTAGAAGTGCTGTTTTCCAACAATTCTTTCAAACGCACATTCGGCAAAACCATTGATATGAGACGTTTTGCGCACAGATTTAATTTTGACATCTGCCTTTTAGATACAGAAAATATTGAACTCGTCTCGCCAATTTTTCAAGCCGCTTGCGCAAAAGAAAATTTCACCGCCAACGCAACTTACAGAGGCGAAAATTCTACAAATAATTATTACGAAATCTCAACAATTAAGAAACAAAAGTACACAATTCTGTTCCTAAACGATATTTCTGCGCAAGTCAAATTACTTACAAATGAAATAAAATTGAAAAATTTGCAAGAAGCATGCCAAAAATTAGAGCACGAAAACAACTCACTTGCCAAAATAAAATCTGATGCACAGGCACAAGCAATAAAAATTGCGCTGATTAACAAAGTTTCTAATATTTTTTCAGAGTCGCTTGATTTACCAAAAATTTTGAACTCCGCACTGCACGAATTATTAACGATTTTTGGAGCGTATAGAGTTTATTATGCGGAATTTAACAATAACAAATTCCACCCTAAAGCCGTACAGGGCAATAGTTTTGACTACCCTGCAGCAATAGAGTTCGACGAAAAAACAACAACAATTATTAAAAATAAACAGATTTCTATAACTAATAAATTATGTGAATTTGTCAACGCGCCCCAGACCGAAAAGCCTACTGTCAGAATAGTTGTACCCGTATTTCATCTAAACAATCTCAAAGGTGTGCTGACTTTACTGTCACACAAAAGACACGAACGCCAAGAAGAAAATGAACTTCTTGAGGCAATATCTGCTCAATTTGCAAACGCAATCGTGCGCACAGAGTTGTATAATAAAAATATTGAGACGGTAAATGAGCTAAAAACTACACTACAAGAGCTTAAAGAAACCCAGATTCAGTTGATAAACTCAGAAAAAATGGCCTCTCTTGGTCAATTGATCGCCGGAGTTGCGCACGAAATAAATACTCCCGTAGCGTCTATAAAATCTAACAACACAATCATTCGCAAAATCATCCAAAAGCTTGATAAAACCGAGTTTTCAGACACTTTAGAAGAAATAAATCTTCTTGATGCAGAAGCAATCAATCGGATTAATAACATCGTTGTTTCACTCAAAAAATTTGTCCGACTCGACGAGGCCGAACTCCAAGAGGCCGATATCAACAGCGAAATCGACTTAACACTCGATTTGATTCGCCACGAAACAAAAAATCGGATAAAAATCGTCAAGAATTACGGTAATTTACCACCCGTCAAATGCTATCCGAACATGCTTAACCAAGTTTTCACAAACATTTTGATAAACGCATGCCAAGCTATCGAAGGGGACGGAACTATTGATATAACTACGTTTGCGCTGGAAAACTCTATTCAAATAAAAATCAAAGACAATGGCTGCGGAATTCCACCTGACAAAATCGACAAAATATTCACGGCCGGCTTTACAACCAAAGGTGTTGGGGTCGGAACCGGCCTGGGATTGGCTATTTGCGCGAAAATTATAGAAAAACACCAGGGTGAAATTAGCGTAAACAGTGAGGTTGGCCAAGGGACATGTTTCACAATTACTATCAACCGATAGTACTAAGTGTAACAAAATGTTTCACTCTATCCTCCCCGATATGATTAAATAAACCTTAAATTTATAAAAACAATTTTAAAATATTTTTGAATTATTCTTCTAAGCACTAGAAATGTTCAATGAAAAATGTTACACTATTGGTATAAAGTGTTTGTTTTACCCTTTATTAAAAAACACAACACTATTCCAAAATGTAACCCAGTGTAACAAAAAATTAACAATTATATTAGTAGAAGGCAATTAAATTATTCAAAAAAACTTTATAAAAGAGTGTGTAGTGAATAGTTTATTTGGTGTCGGAGGAAAATTTAATGACAATTAGTGTGAACAGTAAAAAGAAACAAGTTAAAAAAACTTTCAGCGAATTATTGGTAGACTTAAAAACAAGCAATTCAGAAAAAGTTAGATATAACGCAGCCAGAATCCTTGGTGAAATGGGCGATTCAAAGGCTGTTGAACCATTAATTGACGTATTAAAAAATGACAAAAACGGTTCTGTAAGACTTTACGCGGCTCGCGCACTCGGCGAATTAGGCGACTCAAAAGCAACCGTTCACTTGATTGAATCCCTAAGAGAAGACCGTAACGTCGACGTTCGCGTTCGTGCAGCACGCGCACTTGGTCGTTTAGGCGGCGCAATCGTAGTTGAACCATTGGTTGAAGCTTTAAATGACGAAAACTCTCAAGTTTGCATCACTGCAACTGATGCATTAATCGAAATCGGCGACGTTGCAACCGACGCATTAATCGAGTCTTTGGACCACGAAAAAGTCAATGTAAGATGCGATGCTACCAGAGCTTTGGGTGAAATCGGCAATAAAAAAGCTGTTGACAGGGTTATTAATATGTTGTACGACGAATGGGTTAACGTTAGAATTTACGCGGTAACATCATTGGGCAAATTAAACGATATCAAGGCTGTCCCTGCGTTAATTGACGTTATGAAAAACCGTTCAGAAAACGAATTGGTCAGAGCAGGCGCTGCCGCAGCATTGGGCGTTCTTCGCGATCAAAGAGCCTTACTTCCTTTGAGAGAATTAATCATGGAAGCTGAAGAACTCGGTGAGTTAGAAGATACCGCACTCAAATCATTCAAAAAAATTATGGCTGCAAACTGGCAATCAATTCCGGGCGCAGTTCCACAAAAGAAAACCACAATGGTTTAATCTTTGATAACTATCTATCCTTTCTATTATCAAATAAATTTCACTTAAAACCTTAGGCTCAATCCTCCTTTCTCCTAAGGTTTTTATTTGAAAAAGTGCGGCGGAGATTTTTTCAAATCTCCGCCGTTACTTTATATATTTTCAAATAATCAATTACACGCTTGCCATTTCAGTTTCAGGTGCCCACCAGGTTTTGTCACCTAAAATTTGGCTTTTAATTTCCGCAAGATCTTGTTGCATCAATCTTCTTGGAGAACCTTCTTCCATAGAGTGGTTTCTCAACAAGTAAGATGGGTGGAAAATTGTCATTGCGCGATAATCAACGCCATCAACGCTTACTGTCATCCATTGGCCACGAACTTTTGAAATAGTTGTTTTCTTGTCAAGCTCAACGAAAGATTTCAAAGCTGTTGCACCACAAAGAACAATAGCTTGCGGCTTAATGATATCAATTTGAGCCTTCAAGAATTTGCTGCAGCATGCTTTTTCCAAATCGGTTGGAACTCTGTTTTCAGGCGGTCTGCATTTTACGGTATTGATAATATACAAATCTTCTTCTCTTGAGATTCCGGCTTCAGCCAAAAATTCATTTAACAATTGACCAGCGCGGCCAACAAACGGTCTGCCTTCCAAATCTTCTGTTTCGCCAGGGGCTTCACCGATAAAAACAATTCTTGCGGTTTCAGGATTTCCGTCAGAGAAAACTAAATTTGTACGAGTTGCGCCCAAAGCACAAGACTTACAGCTTTGACATTTTTTCTCTACTATCTCCAAACATTCTTTCTTCATCATTAAGTCTCTCCTTACTGCTATATATGCCTATGTTATATCTTATACAATACCGCTTTAGTTCCTTAATTACAAGGTTTGAAAGCAAAAATACTGCAAATAGATTAGGTACTGCCAAAAATAACGTAAAAGCATCAGACAAATTGATGATACTTTTGAAATTCATAGCAGAACCAATAACTATGAATATACAATATATTACCTGAAAAGTACGAGTTGTCAATTTTGTATCGCCAAACAAGAAAGTCCAGCTTTTCACACCATAGTACGAGCCGCAAAGCATTGTGGATAGGACAAAACAGCTTGCCATAAATGTTAAGAAAATCGGGAAGAACGGACAAACACTTCCAAACGCCTTAGACGTCAATTCAATTCCGGCAAGCCCATTACTTTGCAGATAAACACCCGAAACAACGATTATAAATGCGGTTGCAGAGCCAACGATTACCGTATCGACAAATGGTTGGAGCATGGCAATAAAAGCTTGCGCAACAGGTTTTGATGTTTTTACCGCAGAAAAAGCAATCGGCGCAGTGCCTAAACCTGCCTCATTAGCGAACATGGCCCGTCTGAACCCCCAAAGTAAGCACGCAAACATTCCGCCCTCAATTGCACGAGGTTGAAACGCCTCTTTTACAATCATAACAATAGTTTCAGGTACATGGTGAATATTAACCAAACAAATTATAAACGCTGATAAAACGTAAAGCGAACACATAACAGGCGTAACCTTTGAGGTAAATTTTCCAATAGCTTTGATTCCGCCAATAATCGTCACAAAAGTTATAACCGCAACAATTAAACCTAAAACCCAACTTTGACCGGCAAAGAAACTATTTTCTCCGCCCGTAACCTCGGTAATTTGCGCCGTCATAGCGTTAATTTGGAATAAATTCCACCCGCCAATCATTGCAAAAATACAGCAAAGCGCATAGATTTTAGCTAAATGCGGAGCAATAGGTGCAAGATATTTTCCTTTTAACCCGCCTAAAATATAATACATCGGCCCACCGGCAACCGTCCCGTCATCTTTAAACTTACGAAATTTCAAGCCAAGCAAAACTTCTGCAAACTTTAGCGCCATCGAGAAAAACCCGGCGATTACCATCCAAAAAATTACGCCCGGCCCACCAATAGAAACCGCAGCCGCAGAACCAGCGACGTTTCCGATACCGGCAGAGGCCGAAATCGTTGCCGTCAATGCCTGAAACGACGAAACTTCACCCTTTTTCTTACGCTTTATAGAATCCTTATGTTCATAACGCTTAGCAATCAAACGCACAGCGTGTTTGAACCCCCAAATCCCGATAAAACGCAGTCTAAAAGTAAAATACAGAGCCGCCGTAATTAACAACGCAACAAGTAACTCAACCTTTACTCCCCCAATAGTTACGGAGCAAAATATAAGGCTGGAAATCTTATCGGCTATCGGTGATAGTAGACTATCAATTACGCTATCTAAACTCATTTTTATATAATATTATAAACCAAAGCTTTTGGCAAGTCGTGGCAAAAATACATCGAGACGCTACTTCACAGCCATATAAAACTTATACATCTCACTGACCAATCTATCATTATTATTCAGCGCGTCGATAATCTCATTCCTAAGCTCGTCAACAGATTTCAAATGTTCAAACATATAAATTTCATGAGGCGAGACACCCAATATCTCAGAAAGCTTTGCAAGCGTCTCCACTGACGGTGCAAAACGTCCCGTCTCAATATAACTAATATTCGCAGTCCCAATGCCAATGAGCTCCGCTAACTTCTCTTGCGTAAGCTTTTTGGACTTTCTTAATTCACGAATTCTTAAACCTAAAGATTTTTTAATATTAGACATAACACTATTATCGCCAAAGAAACAAATATTTTAATCGGTCATTGTGCTATAAATACTTGAAATTTATATAGCGATAGTGTATAATCATACTATAGTATAATTTTTTTCGCATGAAAACATATCCTAAAGCTGGATAAAACGGAGGATGAAATGATAAAAACATTTAAAAAACATGCGTCATTGCGAGAAATGAGCAACATTAACGAAAATTCAAACATGACGCACTCACACGGGTTAAATTCCCATAATGCCCTATCGCCTTATCGCCCTATCGCCTTAACGCCTTGTAAACGCTACGCGTTTACTATGGCCGAAATCCTGCTCTCCCTCACAATCATCGGCGTAGTCGCGGCGATAACATTGCCGAGCTTGATGGCAAATATTAACGAAAGAACTTGGAACACCCAACGTAAAGCTTTGTACGCGCGCATGTCACAAGCCATCGCTATGATGCCGCAACTTGGAGGATACGGACAATACGAAGGCACGAACACCGACGGCGTTGTAACTACAACTGTTGACACCGCGGCCGAAACATTTTTAACAGAAGGACTTTCTAAAGTTTTAAAAATAAACAATATTTGCGATAGTGAACACCTGGCCGATTGCGGTGTCGCTGCATCATTCACAACACTTGCGGGTTCTAACAAAACCTGGCCAACTAAACTATCAGAATTAAATGCAATGTTTACGGACAATTATGACGATAACGGTTCAGCTGAAGGGGGGAACATATTTCACAATACGCAAAACCATATCGACACCAAAGCTGCAGCATTTGAAACTCAAAATGGCGAAACCATTACAATCTATTACAATCCATATTGTGATAACAAAAAAGAAGAAACCGGATATATTCTCGTCCAACCTAAAATGTGTGCCAACTTTATTTACGATTTGAACGGAAATAAAGGGCCAAATTCAGTGGGTAAAGATATAGGCTTTATCACAGCCCTATATAATTTTGAACCAAACGTAGTTGCACCAATGCCACTATCAAGTAACGCAAGAGAAAATACAACTATTGCGCAAAACGAAGCAAGTTCTGCATGCACAACACAAGACCCCGAATCTCGCCTTCCAAATATTGATGAGTTAAGTGCAATGTTTTATAATCGGGAACTCATAGATATAAAGATGCATCATCACTGGTCAAGCTCCGCTATATCTCCAGAAGAAGCCTGGACACAGAATTTCACAGTCGGTTGGCGCAACTTAGCTCCTCGAACAAACACAACTTATGTCAGGTGTGTTAAACGTTAAATCAAAAGGGCGGGAATTAATTCCTGCCCTTTTAAACTCATTTACCCTCGCCGGTTACACATAAACCCGGATAAAGCTTGTGACTGCGTTTATTGCCTCGTCTTGTTCCAAGCGTTGAATCGTTTGCAGAACCTCACGTTCCTGGGCCATTTCCGTAATAACCGCGATATCTGCCGTGTTGTTTTCCTCTACACCACGTTGAACTATGCTCGCAAGACTGATATTATTCTCCGCGCAAATCGAACCGATTCGGCCAATAACACCCTTTTCGTTTCTGGCATTAATCGAAAGATAATATTTATTACTTGTGTCCAAAATATTTATCATCTGGGCAGTTTCCGTGTGTTTGCAACGCATCATCGGCAAAAGATAATCCGTTGTACCCAATTCATCCGCAATCGCCAATATATCGCCGATTACAGAACTCGCCGTCGGAAACTCACCCGCTCCCGCGCCCGATAATGCAATACTACCTATCGGATAACCATCAAGTTTTATCGCGTTTTTAACATAATTAATATGTGCCAAAATCGAATCTTCAGGAACAAACATCGGATGAACACGAACATCAACCTGACCATCTGCCAACAACTGAGCAAGTGCAACCAATTTAATCTTATAACCTAAATCGTTCGCCGCCTTTATATCTTGCGATTTAATCTTTGAAATGCCTTCTTTATAAACATTCTCGATATTTATGCGCTTTCTAAACGAAATTGATGACAAAATCGCAATCTTATACGCCGCGTCAAGCCCCTCAACGTCACTCGTCGGATCTGCCTCCGCATATCCAAGTTTTTGCGCCTCTTTCAGCACTTCTTCATAAGACGCACCGTCAACATCCATTTTGGTCAAAATATAATTAGTCGTCCCATTCAAAATCGCAGCGACTTTAGAAATATTGTTTCCGGCCAAAATTGTTTTTACTGGCATGATGATAGGAATTCCGCCAGCAACTGCCGCCTCATAAAGCACAACGCGATTATTCTCCTCGGCATGCCGGAAAAGTTCCTCCCCACGTTTAGCCAAAAGTTCCTTATTTGCAGTAACAATGTGTTTTCCGTTCGTTATCGCCGTTTTTATCAGCTCAAACGCCGGCTCAATCCCGCCGACAAGTTCTGCAACAATATCTATCTGAGGGTCGTTCACAACCTCATAAGGATTATCTGTAATTATACTTTCATCAAGCCCCTCAATATCGCGTTTCTTGTTTTTATTCTTAACCGCAATTTTAACAATCTCAACATGTTTAAAATCGCGTAAAGTCTTAAACACGCCGGAACCCACAGTTCCCAAGCCAATAAGTCCTATTTTAATTTTCTTGTCATTTTCCATAAGAAAATCGTAGCACAAAAATAACTTCTGCGCAAAAGTCGTTGAATTAGTCGCGCGCTCGTCTCTCCGCAAGCAAGCTTGCTCCGTGGCTCTGCTCGCTCAATCCCGCCTGACAAATTTTATCGGCAATACTTAATTGCCTCAAAATTTGTTCGCTCCGACGGCTTTCGCCTCTGTCGCAACGGCGGTGACGTAGTGTTCCGCGCCCTGCTCGCCACGCTCAACGCGTGTCGACACCGGCGCTACACCGGCTTACGCATGTAAAAAAAAAACCTATCGGATGATAGGTCTCATTTGGAATATTCTTTTTTAATTCCTCATGTGTGTAGAAGGTTAGTGTGTAGTAGGTAGTGTGTGTTAGTTTATAAATCTCGTGTGTATTTAATGCGTTTTTTGTTTTTTCGTTTGTCTTATGTCTTACATATTTATAAAGTATTTTTCTTGTATATAATTGCTATATACTTCTATTTTTGTTACAAATGTTTACAATTTAATATGGAATATTTATGCTATACTGGTAACACACAGTAAAAGAGGTATAGATATGCAAATAACCCCCGTTAATACAACTAATTTTGAAGGCAGATTTATTAAAACTCCCAAAGCCAAGGGCGATAAAACTTCGGCTTTTATTGACCAAGTTATCAATTACCCAATTAATGGTGTTACAAACGAACAACTTTTAGCCCGCAAAACTTTTGATGTTCGTGTTGGACTTTCTGGTAAAAAACAAGAACAAAAACCGGCTCTGGTTTTCGTATCGAGCTTTAAATCAATCGGAAAAACAACCGGCCGTGAAGAAAACACTCGCATCGTACACACCGAAAAAATCGACAACGGCATTGAAGCAAACGCTGCAAAATTAAGACGACATATTGAATACACCAGCACTCAAAAAAACTTCGACCACGGCTACAACTCAAAACTCGAAAGAATTACTTCAAGCATCAAAAGATTCTTCGGAATCTACTAAAACGCTTTGTTCCAAATTCTTTGCCAATACATAATGCTCGTAACTCAATGCATAATTGTAAAGTGCATTCATAAGTGTTCGACCGCTTTCTGACTTGCCTATAATTAAAAATTCGTTGTACTTGTTTTGTGCGACAAGAAGTTCTGCATGAATAATTTTCTCCACATGCGTCAATGCCGGCCGAGAAATAATTTCTCTTATCCAGTCAGTCAAAACATTCACCGCCGTAATCTCATTTGCCGCAATCTCGTCATCTTTCTCTTGTATATATTTTGCAAATTCACTCAAAATCATCTTTAATTTAAACCTTCGGGGTTGTCGTCGCAAAACAAATTATATCGTTAATACCGCAATTTTTCAAGGTTTTCACCATCTCAGCAAAAGTCGAACCCGTCGTACAAATATCGTCTAACAGTAAAATTCTCGCCCCACCCCAAGCCGTTTTGTCGACCCTAAAGGCTCCAGAAAGATTTTCCGCACGCTCAGCCGGGCTAAGCTTATACTGTGGTTTTGTATTTTTCACGCGACTAATCAATTTTGTGTTCAATACATACCCCGACAACCGACAAAACTCTTGCGCAACAAGCTCCATGTGATTGTAATGCCGTTTTGCCTGACGCTCCCTATGTAGCGGCACCGGGACAACCTCAAATACCCCATCCGGCGCAACATTGTGCCAATATTCATACATAAATTTTGCCTGATAAAACGCTAAATCACGTTGGTTATGATATTTCAAGCCTCGAATAAGTTTTTGCAAATTCTTTTCATAAACACCGGCACAATAAATCCCAACACCCTCGACCGCAAAATGTTTTCCGTAGTTTAAAAATTCCAAACTGTCGTAACAATCCGAACACATCTTGACGCTCTCATGCGAACGGCGACAAAAATAACATTTTTTCTTGTAAATCCAATCAAGAAGCGAAAATATTAAGTTTTTCCAATCTTTTTGCATATACCCCTTGACAAACAGTGAAAAATAGTGAATAATATATTTGGGCGAGAGGATTGCCGTCCTCTCTTTAAAAGCCCATTATTTTGATCTTAGCGCTATGATAATCAACAAGATTATTATCAGCGCTTTTTCGCTTGCTGCGAAGATCATCTTGCATCACCCCCTTTCAGAACTCGGATGCTGAAAACACCAGTGAAAGGATGTGATAGGCTTACCCGAAAGTTAATATCTCATAAACCCTCTACAAACACAATAATTCATAAAGAGTATTTTACGAACTTATCGCCTCATCTTAGTCCATACTAAAGATTTCTTTAATATCGTCCATCGTGAGTGATTTTGTGATATTTCTATCGACGGAAATTACGCTGTCGACGAGATTGCGCTTAAACATTTTGAGTTTTTGAATTTTTTCTTCAACCGTATTTTTGGTAATCAAACGGTAGACAAAAACTTTTTTAGTTTGGCCGATACGGTAAGCACGGTCGGTTGCCTGATCTTCGACGGCAGGGTTCCACCAAGGGTCGTAGTGGATAACATAATCGGCGCCGGTCAAGTTCAGACCCGTTCCGCCGGCTTTCAAGCTGACCAAGAAAATCGGAATACTTGGATTGTTGTTGAATTTCTCAACCGCAGCTTGACGATCTTTTGTTTTACCAGTAAGGTAAGAATACGGGATTCCAACCCTTTCAAGCCAATCTTTAACCAAATCAAGCATTTCGACGAATTGGCTAAAGAGAAGCACTCTATGTTTTTCTGCGATAATTTCTTCGAGCATAACTTTAAGTTTTTCGAATTTGCCGGAAGAAATAATATTTTTGACGTTTTCTTTGTCATAAAGTCTTGGGTGACAACAGATTTGACGTAATCTGAGCAATGCAGAGAAGATTGAAAGTCGGCTTTTTTCGATACCGTTTTGTTCGATAGACTTGAACAATTCTTCTTTGGTACTATCAAGAACCTGTAAGTAAAAGTCTTTTTGGTCATCGGTAAGCTCGCAGTACGCAATGTTTTCAACTTTATCCGGCAAGTCTTTTGCAACGTCACGTTTCATACGACGAAGGATGAACGGATAAATTTGGAGTTTAAGCCGTTTTTCCACAACTTTGTCTGCGCGCTCCATAATCGGATTGACGTAACGGTAATTAAATTCGTGCGTATCAAATAGAAATCCCGGCATGAGGAAATCAAACACCGACCAAAGTTCTTCGAGTTTGTTTTCAATCGGAGTACCTGAAAGTGCCAATTTGTGAGACGCTTGAAGTTTTTTGACCGCTTGCGCCGTTTGAGAGCCGGCATTTTTTATGTTTTGTGATTCATCCAAAACAACATAGCGGAAATTATATTCCTTGAGTTTTTCGATGTCGCGACGTATTAGCGCGTAGCTTGTTATAATTATGTCAAACTCAGGAATTTTCTTGAACAAACTCTTGCGCTCAGTTCCGGAAATCTTCAAGCAAGAAAGTTCCGGCGCAAATTTTTGGATTTCGGACTCCCAGTTAAAAACGACGGTGGTCGGACAGATTACCAATGTCGGCATAGGCCCGTCAACCTCTTTTGCTTTTTGGATAACCGTCAAAGCTTGAAGAGTCTTTCCAAGTCCCATGTCATCAGCCAAAATTCCGTTTAAGCCATACTTGTACATAAACCAAAGCCAGCCAAAACCTTTTTGTTGATATTCCCGAAACTCAGCATTGATTGATTTTGGCAATTCTGTAGAATCAGCCGTTGAGAATGTTGACATTTGAGACCAAAATTCCTCAAACTCTTTACTCAAGATAGTTTCTACATGCAAGTTTTTCAATTCATTAATCAAACCTGCGCGGTAAGTTTTTACGATAAATTTATTTTCATCATTGCGATAAACGTCAAACGAGTTAAACGCACGCATCAAACCGTAAATATCTTGCGCCGGATACTCAACAAAGCCCAAACTTCTAATACGGCTGTATTTTTCACCGCCTTGAATCGTTTCATAAATTTCTTCAAAACTAATTATTTCTTCACCCGCACGACCATACAAATAGATTTCAAACGAATCTTTTGTTTCTGTGCAGAAATCAATATCCGCACAAAGTTTAAACGGAGAATCCAAAACCTTGAAGAAATTCATATCGTCTTTTTCAATAAACTTCCAACTTTCATCGGCTTGTTGAATATGGTAGTTATAAAAATCAATTGCATTTTCTTTTTCAAGCGCGAGGTTGTTCGTTTGCATTGGAACAAATCGGCACGCAAGAAGCATGTTGTAAGCCTCTTGTTCGTGTTTTGCGTTGCGTTTAACCCAATAAACCAAATCTTCACTCGGTTTTTTAATAGTAATATACGGCAATTTTTCGCCGGTAGTTTTTGAGTATGGAACACGCACTCCGTCATATTCAAACTCCAGAGACGCTTTCAATGACTGGTCATAATCAATCCCGAGCGTCACAATATTTAACGGCGGGCGCTCTTCCAACATCAATTTCGAAATATTTTCCGCGATTTCAACTTTCATAATCTGTTGAAGTTCCGGCAAATCTTCGTGTATAAACTTACCACCTTCAGCGTCTTTCAATTCCGTGAAAGAAGACTTAATAATATTTGCCGGCAACGACTGCACCGCAACATTGGTCGGGAAAATAATGTTTCTATAACGTCCCCATTTTAAGTGTTTTGAAAAATAACGGACTTCCTCAAACGGGTAAATCTCATCTTTATCAGGTCTATGCCACTCCAACGCCAACAATAATGTTCCACTTTGACCGGCATTTACAGAGAGTTCAAGTTGCCATTCGTCATCAACAAACTTCAAGCGTTCTTTTGTCTTCTCATCCAAAACCTCATCAGCTTTGGCCAAAAGTGAAAACATCGGGCCGAATTTCGTTATCGGAATATCGTACCAACCGGCTTTTTTGTCTTGGCGAGCAACGGTTAAAAGCTGTTGGAAAATTGCGATTTCAACTTTTTGCGAATTATTCAGCTCAAAATCCGGGTTTTGACGCTGCGCCTCAATCAACGCACGTAAAAGCCCCTCTATCTGACGAACAATTTTGCCATTTTCCCTTGAACGAACAAGCACAGAGAAAAAATTGACTTTTCTTTTAGAGTTAAAATGGAAAATATAACTTCCGTCCGGCTCTTCGGTGAGTGCCGTATTTTCATCAGGATAGTCCGTTTCAATGCCAAACTTTGTTTCTAACCAGTCTTCATAAGCGTGGTCATTAATAGCCTTAATCGCAACCGCAACGGCGTGCTTGCACCATTCATCTTTAAGCGGGCAGTTACAACGCGCCTCAACTTTATTCTTCTTAAAAATCAAATCCGTATTGTAAGAGGCCTGGAAATTCCCCTTAACTTTACCCATAAAGAAATTCTTTTCAGGATACGTCTCTAAAAGCATATCCTTGGAATAAAGTTCATAACCTCTGCGCCAAGCGCCTGCGCCTGCCTTTTCTTTTACCAGTTTGTAGTTAAATTCTTCGCCAGCCATATCATCCTTTGCCCCAAGCAAAACCTACCATATAGAACAATGTTCCATAAACTGTCTTAGGGTTAACAACATTATTACATAAGTCGTGAAAAAAAGCAAGAGGGATGATAAAAAATTTACAAAATTCGGCGAGCCACAAAAAACTCGCCGAAAATCACACGTGTACAATCATTTTAACGCTTGACACATCTGACATAGCGAGAAAACGAGCGAGAGTTCAGGTTGCGACAACCGACTATAAAAGCCTGATGCCAAGCCGTTCCGGAATCACCAAAAGAAGCGAGAGATCCAGACCAATAATCCCCGGTAACAATGCCTAAGAGATCTCTGTTGTAATACATTGCACTGAGTTCATCAATGTTAGGAAGCCTTGAATCAGAGTCTTGTGTTGAGCAAGCTGCGCTCGCTACCGTATGGGCAATCGAACTTCCGCCGGCAGCGTCGGTCGCTAATGCAACAGGAGCAACAACATTAGAATCTATTGGATACAAAGCTGTTACAAAACCAATATCTTTTCCGACTGTATTTGGCCCTTTGTTACCATTTAAATCATAAATAAAATTTGCACACATTTTGGGCTGAGCATAGTGCCATACATTACCTTCAGCATGACTCGTACAATATGGATTATAGTACAATGCAATGGTTTCACCGTTTTGTGTTTCAAACGCTGCCGCTTTTGTATCAACATCTTTTTGAGGATTTATAAATTCATCACTTGACGTAGTTATATAAGTAGTTACAAACATTGGGTTTAACTCACTCATTTTTGTCGGCCAAGTTTTTGTTGAGCCGGCAAGGTTTGTATAGCTTGCCGCAATACCACAATCCGCTAAATGTTCTGCGTCACAAATATTATTCATCTTTAGAACTTTTGAAAGTCCCTCGGTCAAAAATGCCTCAGCGGCGGTGTCTTTTGTTGTGCTTACAACGCCGTCTGTGTTTGTGCCTTCGTATTCACCATAACCGTTCAATTGTGGCATCATTGCGATGGCTTGGCTCATGCGAGCGTACAAAGCTTTGCGCTGAGTGTTCCAAGTTCTTTCGTTGATATTCGCCATCAAGCTTGGCAGCGTAATCGCTGCGACTACGCCAATGATTGTCAATGACAGCAATATTTCAGCCATCGTAAAACCGCGGCGCGGTTTCGAGGTGACCAGGTGATCAAGTGACCAAGTGAGCAAGTCGTTTTTGGAAATTGACCTGCTTGTATGCTCAATAGGGAATGCGGTGTTGTAGGTCGGCTTTACTAAGCCGACAAAAAATTGTTTTGTCATAAATTCCTCCGTAATCTTGCGTTCGCAAGGGTCGGAGGTTTTGGCAAAACATGTGCCGCAAAGCCAGATATAATCAGGCTGTTGAGGCGCCCCCCCCCCCTATTGAACTTTTCATTTTTTTATTGTATTTTGTATAATTCATATTATCATGATATCGTATTTTTTACGTTTGTCAAGCCCCTGCCTAAGGCAAGATATTGTCTTTTACAATTTTTCTAATATAATTAATATTATGAAAAAATTTAGAGAAAATGTAAGAAACTTTTGTATTATAGCGCATATCGACCACGGAAAATCTACACTTGCCGACAGATTGTTAGAAGCAACCGGAACAGTGGCTCAACGTGATATGCAAAACCAAATTTTAGACTCAATGGACATAGAACGCGAACGCGGAATTACTATCAAACTCAACTCCGCTCGCATGAATTACAAATCCAAAGCCGGGAAAGATTACGTTCTTAACCTTATTGATACTCCAGGCCACGTAGATTTTTCATACGAGGTCTCACGCTCGCTCGCTGCGTGCGAAGGCGCACTCTTGATCGTCGATGCAACCCAGGGAGTTGAAGCGCAAACACTTGCTAACGTATACCTTGCAATCGAACAAAATTTGGAAATAATCCCGGTCATTAACAAAATCGACCTGCCATCAGCCGACATCGAACGCGTCAAGCAAGAAATCGAAGAAGTTTTAGGCATAGACGCATCAATGGCAATTCCAGTCAGCGCCAAAGCCGGAATCGGCATAGATGACGTCCTGGAAGCCGTTGTTGAATTCGTTCCGCCTCCAGAAGACACTTCCGACAAACCGCTGCGCGCATTAGTCTTCGACAGCGCCTATGACCAATATCTAGGAACAGTCTGCTGTTTCAAAATAATGGACGGAAAAATGAAACTTGGTGAAAAAGTCCGTTTCATGGCTTCCGGCAAAGAATACGAAGTCGTCGAACTAGGATATCAAACACCGGCCAGAGTTCAAGTCAATGAACTTACCTGTGGCGACGTAGGATATTTTGCCGGTTCAATCAAAGAACTAACACGTTTTGTAGGCGACACCCTAACAAGCGTCGAAAACCCGGCAAGCGCACCGCTTGATGGCTACAAAGAAGCCTTACCAATGGTATTTTCGGGCATGTATCCAGTAGATAATGAGGATTACCACGACCTAAAAGAGGCGCTCGAAAAACTTAAACTTAATGACAGCAGTATTACATTTGAGCCGGAAACCTCAAGCGCGCTAGGGTTTGGCTTCCGTTGCGGTTTCTTAGGCATGTTGCACATGGAAATCGCACAAGAACGACTTGAACGCGAATACAATCTGGCACTTGTCACAACTGCACCATCAGTAATCTACAAAGTTTACACAACAGATGGCAAAATGGTAGAAATCGATAACCCCGCAAACCTACCACCGGCGCAAGTTCGCGATTACATAGAAGAACCATACGTTAAAGTGCAAATTATCACTCCAAACGATTACGTCGGAACATTAATGGATTTATGCCAAACAAAACGCGGAATTTTTATCAACATGACCTACATCGATAAAGTTCGCGCCAACCTTGAATACCACGTGCCATTAAGCGAAGTCATAACAGACTTCTACGACCAACTAAAATCACGAACAAAAGGTTACGCAAGTTTAGACTATGAGTTCCACGACTACAAGCGCTCAAAACTTGTCAAACTAGACGTACTTTTAGCAGGCGAAGTCGTCGACGCGCTCTCCGTCATCTGCCACGAAGACAACGCGTACTACATCGGCCAAAAACTCACGGCAAAACTAAAAGAAATCATCCCTAAACAACTCTTTGAAGTTCCAGTCCAAGCTGCAATCGGCGGTCGCGTAATAGCCAGAACAACCATCAAAGCAATGCGCAAAAACGTTCTTGATAAATGTTATGGCGGCGATATTTCCAGAAAACGTAAACTCTTAGAAAAACAAAAACGTGGTAAAAAACGGATGAAATCCGTCGGACGCGTTGAAGTTCCACAAGAAGCGTTTATGGCCGTTTTAAGTCTGGATGAAGAATAGAATAATAGAAGAAGGGCGCAGCCAGAGGCTGCGCCCTTCCCTTATTTTTTAAAAACTAATCGCGACGTTGTAATTTAGCAAGAAGTTTAAGCAACTCAATATACAGCCATACAAGAGTAACCATCAGCCCAAACGCGCCGTACCATTCAGTATGCTTAGGCAAAAATCTTTGACTTGCCTGCTCGATAAAATCGAAATCCAAAAGCAGATTAAACGCGGCAATGGCGACAACCAGAATGCTAAAGCCAATCCCCCAAGGCGTTGCCGTGTTTATCATCGGAACGCTAATTCCAAAGAAATGAAGAATCAAATCAATTAAATAAATTCCGAAAATGGTAAACGTGGAAAGAATTACAACAGAACGGAAAGTCTCATTAACCTTAATAAGCCCCGTTTTGTATAATCCAAGCATCAAAGCAAGACACAAAAGAGTAGCTTCAATGGCTCTATGCACAACTCCCGGGAAATACCCTTCGAAAATATAAGAAATCCCGCCCAACAAAGCACCTTCAGCGAGGGCATAAATTGGCACAAGAAATTTTATAGATTGAGATTGACGCTTAAAAATAATCACGAACCCCAAAATTAAAGCGACAAAAAAGCCAATCCCGGAAACGAGTTGTACCATATCGCCGAAACCTTGAGCAGAGAGATTCCAGGTAAACATCGCGCCAAGCAGGACCAAAAACAAACTAATCGCAGTTTTGTTGATAGTTCCGCTAACCGTCATGATTTCGCCATTAGGGACATCAATAACATCTTCCAAATATTCCGCCCTAAAAGCGGGGCTGCTACCAGCTCTATCCGGCAAATTGTTTTTAAAATTTCTTTGATTCATAAAAAAACTCCTTTACTACCAAAGATATTATAGCGCATAAGAATAAAAAAATAAAAAAATTAACAATAAATTAATAAAAGGGGGTTTACAAAAAAAATATTTGTTGTAATATAGAAATATAGAGAAATTCCTCAGTAGCTCAATGGCGGAGCAACCGGCTGTTAACCGGTAGGTTGTTGGTTCGAGTCCAACCTGGGGAGTTTTTTATTGCTTAAAGAGTTTTTTATAAGAACTTTGAACACTGTATTAGGCACTATGTCTATCTTTTCCCCATCATAAGAAAAGTTCGAACACACAATTTTTACAATTTTTCGTTTTTGTTGAGCATTACCCTCTAAAAAAGCTCTATGAGCGTTTTTGCAGAACTCCAATAAAGAGTTCGATTGTAAGAAAAAGGTCTCGGTTGCTTTTAGTAATTCATGTTCTTCAAGCATGAGTGTTCTTCTTTCAATTTTCCACTCTTCAATATTCTTCAACATACACTCATCATGACTATCAAAACCATGTTCAAATACTGATTTTAAGGTCTTGTCTATTTTATCAATACGTTTTCTGATAGATTTCTTTTGTTGTTCAAAATCATGGTTGTGTTGTTCATGAACTTCTTTTAAGCCTTTAATAACTAATTCATGTACGCTTTCAGGAATTGTTATATATTTCAAAATACTTGAAAAAGCTTCATCTATAATTTCTTGGCGTATATAACTACTTTTTTTACAGTCTCCGCCTCTGTTACCAGTGCAATGATAGTAGATGTATTCCTTTGTGCCATTCTTTGACTTTTTCTTCTTTAATTCCCCAGTTAATTGGCAGCCACATTTAGCACAAGTCATGCACTCATTATATGGAAATTCTGTGTGATTTTGTCTTGTTTTGCTTGGATTGTTTAGCTTTTCTTGAACAGCATAATATGTAGCTTCTTTGATTAATGCCGGATAGTCTGTATCCTCAATTAATATATCTTCAAAGTAAAATTTACCAGTGTAGGCAATATTGTGTAATATGTACTCTATTGTTGATTTAGGATGTCTGTTGCCATGTTTGTTTCTGAATCCCATTTTATAAAGTTTTGAGGTTATTGTATTCAAAGAATCACCTTGTAAACACATATTATATGCTTGTCGTACAAAGAAGGCATTTTCTTCATCAACAATCATCTTCTTATACTTAAAACCTTTAATTTCGATATTTTCATAACCAATAGGTGCATGATATGGGAATTGACCGAGTGCAACCTTGCCTCTTATACCCTCTTTTGTTCTCATTGCAGACATTTTACGCTCACGTTCAGCAAACACCATAGATATTTGTCTCATCATTTCAACATCAAGACCTTCACCATTTATATCAGTAACAGTTAATAACTGAATATTGTTTTGAGCAAAGAATGGGGATAATGTTGCTGTGTAATCTGCTACGTTTCTTGAAATTCTGTCTAACTTCCAAACAATAACAGCTTTTACATCATTGCTTTCATCCATACAGTAAGCCAATAGGTCTTGTAGGGCAGGTCTATTTAAGTTTTTAGCTGAGATACCCTCGTCTTTAAAAGTTTTTACTATTTTATAGCTATTTTGTAGAGCAAAATTCATGTTATTTGTTATTTGCTGACCAATACTAAATCCATGTTTTGCTTGCTCGTCTGACGACACTCTCACATAGCTTACAGCGTTTTTTAATACTTCACTCATTGACCACCTCTTTAATATCTCAATATTACTTATTAATTTGCATAAAATCAAGTCATAAAAGGATTAGAAGGACTTTTGTAAAATTAAGGGGTTGACAAAATTAACAAGTTATATATAATAGTATCTCGCCTCAAACGCAGTGATGACAAGGGTTTTGGGGTTGACAAGAAAAAAGATATATGTTACAATGTAATTGTTCAAGGTTGAAAAAACCTTAAACGATACAATTAAATAGCCTTATGGCATGTTATGGTAATCACCAGTTGATAGCTTCCAGCTATTGACCTTTAAAGATAAGGTTGTGAGTTATTACAACCAAGTCCAATGGGGTTATTTTTTTGTGTCCAAAATTAGTGAGATTCTGTGCAAATGCATATACAAGAACGTGAAGGACACGTAGAAAGGTTACCATAAATGCTAAAGCAAGATGTATGGACTTTCGATATCGGAAAGGGCAAGCATACTAAAAAAGTATGTGTACATCTTGACTTGGCAGATACTCCATCAGAAGAGGTTATTGTTAATGACATTGTAAGATATATTGTAGCGGTAGAAGATATTTGCAAAACTTGTGCCTAACTTTTAACTCCAACAATTAAGCATAACCTTTTCCAATAAACGTATATGACTATGTTTCTTGCAAACAGGTTTATTTGTTATGCGGAAACGCAATTATCCAAAAGGATAGAAAGGAAAAACCATGTTTAAAAAAATTAAACAATTATTTAACAAAAGGCGTTCATTAGCTGTGCCAAAGCCAGCACAATCTAGCAACACGCCACCAGAAGAACAACATAGAACAAGGCAAATTTCGTTTAATGTGGATAACTTCACAGCAAATGAAATTGAACGCCGAGTTGCATACAATTATCTAAACCGTAACGCTTTATTCAACATTGCTTTGTTTGATTATATGCATGAATGTATGGAATCTGATGTTCAACTAGGTGAGCTTGAACATTGGAGTGATGAGCCTAATGTTTTGAAACCTAAACGTTATACAATTCATTTAATGCCTGAAGTA
>JAZUCM010000011.1:0-2961 GCA_045639085.1 Candidatus Gastranaerophilus bacterium | reverse complement strand
CATGTTTTGCCAAAACCTCCGACCCTTGCGAACGCAAGATTACGGAGGTAAACATGACAGAAACATTAAAAAAACATGCGTCATTGCGAGGAACGAACGCAGTGAGTGACGAAGCAAACCAGCTGACCGAGTTCAGACGAGGGCAGTCAGCCAGCGTGACGACATTGACCGATTTCGCTGCGCTCAATCGGCTGGGTTGCCGCGCTCACATCCGTTCGCTCGCAATGACGCAATGTGCATTCACAATGGCGGAAATTTTATTATCCCTCACAATCATCGGCGTTGTCGCCGCAATCACATTACCATCGTTCATGGCGAATATTAATGAACGCACATGGAACACCCAGCGTAAAGCACTTTACGCCCGCATGTCTCAAGCCATCGCAATGATGCCACAGGTTGGTGGATATGGAACTTTGACAGAAGACGAGAGCGGAAGCGTCACGGCTGATACTGCTGCGGAAACTTTTTTGACAGAAGGTTTAAGTAAAGTTCTCAAGATAAATAACATTTGTGACAATGCTCATTTGGCTGATTGTGGACTTCCGGCTAGTTTTAATACAATGGCTGGCTCTGTCTTTTCAGCTTTCCCTAAATCATTAAAGGGACTCAATCCGGGAATGATTTCTGATGGGTATTCTGTCAATGCTACGTCTACTGGCTCTTATTCACAAATAGATACAAAATCTGCAGCGTTTGAAACTGGAAATGGAGAGTCTGTTGCTCTTTTTTATAACCCTTACTGTATAGAAGATGATAATTCTGAGAAGGTATATGTTTTCATGCAACCTAGAGTGTGTGCAAATTTTATTTTCGATATGAACGGGAATAAAGGACCTAACACGATTGGTAAAGATATGGGGTTTATGACTGTATTTTATCCTAAAGAAAGTCTTGTTGTCGCGCCGGATTTACACAAAGATAGTGGTAAAACAGGATTGTCTGTTGATGAAGGCGCAGCATATTGTCTTACGCTGGATTCAGGATACCGTCTTCCTAACGCAGAAGAGGCTGCTTCAATTTATGTAAACAAGTCTTTGATTGCTGCGGATTTTTCTCAAAGTGGTTGGCTTTTAACGTCTAAAAAGTTTATCGCGTGGGGAGTAAAACAAAATTGGGTTCAATCTATGTATTCAGGATGCCGAGTCTTGACTCGCGTATCCAATGGAAACGACCATTTAACTAGATGTGTTAAACGTTAAATTAGTTATTTATCAACAAAAAACCAAAAGCTTTCCTTTGTGGAAAGCTTTTGGTTTAACTTGCAAAAAAAGTTGGGTTAGGGTAAAATTGGGGTATGGTAATTAAGATTAATACGGCGAGCGTAATTGGTTTAGAGGCATATAAGGTTGATGTCGAGATTGATATCGTTACTGCGCAACAGGCTTATGTCGTGATTGTCGGTTTGCCTGATACGGCCATAAAAGAGGCCGAATCACGCGTCAAGTCGGCGATTAAAAATTCGGGGTATTGCTATCCAAATAAGAAAATTATCGTGAATTTGGCGCCGGCGGATTTGAAAAAAGTCGGGACTCATTTTGACTTGCCGATAGCTATCGGAATTTTGGGCGAAGAAGAAGTTATCGAGAAAGATAAATTAAAGAACTATGCGTTTCTGGGTGAACTTTCCCTTGATGGCGGATTGCATGGTGTTCGTGGGGTTTTGCCTCTGGTGATGGGGCTGAAAAGTTTTGGTATTGAGAACGTCATTGTGCCGATTGATAATGTTAAAGAGGCGGCGTTAGTTGACGGAATAAATGTTTACGGCGCGGATTCTTTGAACACGGTTGTTCATCATTTTATTGATGAACCTATTCAAAAAACGGCTGTCGATTTGGATGCGTATTTGCAAAAAGTCGCAGAATGTGATTTCCCGTTTGATTTTAAGGATGTTAAGGGTCAACAAAAAGCCAAGCGTGCGATGGAAATCGCGGCAGCCGGTGCGCATAATATGTTGATGGTAGGTTCTCCCGGTGCCGGTAAAACTCTTATGGCAAAATGTTTTGAGTCTATTTTGCCGCCATTGACTCGGCAAGAGGCGCTTGAGTTGACCAAAATATACAGTATCGCCGGACTTTTGACGGTTGGTAATCCTTTGGTTTTAACAAGACCGTTTAGAATTGTGCACCATACCGCGTCGGCTAACGGGATTATCGGTGGCGGCTCGAATCCTAAACCGGGTGAAATTACGTTGGCCCATCGAGGTGTGTTGTTTTTAGACGAAATGGTAGAGTTTCCGCGTCAGGTGTTAGAAGTTTTGCGTCAGCCGCTTGAAGATGCTCAGATTGTTATTTCGCGGGCAAAACAATCAATTACGTATCCTGCAAAATTCATTTTACTTGGCGCGATGAATCCGTGTCCTTGTGGCTTTTTAGGCGATAAAGATAAACAGTGTACGTGTTCGGAGTTCCAAATTCAGCGCTATTTGTCGCGGCTTTCCGGCCCGCTGTTGGATAGAATTGATTTGCAGGTTGATGTTACAAGGCTAACTTCGGATGAACTTTTGTCTATGCAACCGGCACAAGAGACTTCGGCCGATATTCGTGCTCGTGTGGTCAAAGCGCGTCGTATTCAGGCTCAACGTTACAAAGATGAAGGAATTTTGACTAATTCAGAATTGGATACAAAGCGTATTCGTAAATACTGCCGATTGGATAAAGAGTGCGAAGTTTTGTTTAAATCGGCGATAATAAAGTACCAGTTGTCCGGGCGTAAATATGACAGGATATTGAAACTTGCGCGCACGATTGCGGATCTTGACGGCAGTGAAAACATCCAGGCACAACATTTAATGCAAGCGTTGCAGTACCGAATTTCTGAGGTTACCGAGTTGGCGAATAAGTAGTTTCCGCCTTCGGCGGGGTAAACGGTTGTTCGTTTTCAACGAGTTTTTAGCCTTCGGCGAGTTAAAAGGTTAAAAAGTTAAATGGTTAAAAGGGTTTATGGAAATAAACAATGTTG
>JAZUCM010000010.1:0-3539 GCA_045639085.1 Candidatus Gastranaerophilus bacterium | reverse complement strand
TGGAATGACCATTTTGTAAACTTTTCATTCGTGGGTAGTGGTTGGGGTGCAGGTGGCACAGATGTACACTACTCGTACTCCCAGCCAAACACAAAGGCTGCAGCATTTGAAACACAGAATGGAGAAACAATCGCGCTTTATTACAATCCAAATTGTAAAGATAGCGCAGGCGAGGTATGGCATTATGCACAAGCTCAAATGTGCGCAAACTTTGTCTATGATCTAAATGGAAATAAAGGTCCTAATATGGTCGGAAAAGATATAGGTTTCATTACAGCGTTATACAACAATGATACAAATATTGTAGCACCAATGCCACTTTCAACCAATGCGAAAAGCGGAGCAACAATGGCTCAAACTGCCGCAAGTGCTGCGTGTACTGAACAGGATCCTAATTCAAGAATACCAAACATTGACGAGTTAACCGCAATGTACTACAATAAGAACCTTGTTGGTATCTCGTCCGGTCACTTTTGGTCCGGCTCCGTTGTTTCTGCTAGTTCGGCTTTGGGCCAGAGTTTCGACACGGGCGATTGTGGCCCGAGTACGCGGTCCAAGTCCTACTCCGTGCGTTGCGTGCAGCGTTAAAATCTTGTACAGGTCGGTCCAATGTATAGGACCGGCTTGTCTTGCTCGACTCGCAAGTAACGGCAATTTCGCGTTTTGCCTACAGATTTGCAATCTTTGGCAAAAACGCTCCAGCCTCAGCTCGCTCGCGCCAGCCGGAGGTAATAAGTTAAACGTGCAGTCTTGCCATTCTTCGGCACGAATATAGGACCGGCTCAGCCGGCGTTGTGTTAAACGTTAGAATGTATCTGAATGTGTAAAAAGCCGAGGTTTAAGCCTCGGCTTTTATTTTATAGAATTTTGTTTATTACGTCAATCACTTCTTGGTGAAGTTGTTCGATGGTTTTGCGTGAGTCGAAGGCTTTTATTCGTTGGGGGTTGGATTTTGCCAATTGCAGGTAGCCTTGGCGGACTTTTTCTTGAAATTCTATGCCTGCGCTTTCCATGCGGTCTTGGTTTTTGCCGACGCGCTGCATTGAGGTTTCTGTATCGACGTCAAAAAGTAGGGTTAAGTCGGGTTTTAGTCCGTTTGTGGCAAGGTCGTTGAGGTAGTTTATTTGCGCTAAATCCAGCCCGCGGCCGTAGCCCTGATACGCAACGGTTGAATCGGTATGTCTGTCGCAAAGTACTATTTTCCCGCAAGCGATTGCAGGTTTGACGATTGTGTCGATGTGTTGAGCGCGGTCTGCTAAAAATAGGAATGATTCGCAACGGGATGAAACTTCGCCGTCGTAGTTCAGCAGAATTTCGCGCAACTGTGTGCCAAGGCCTTTGGCGCCGGGTTCGCGTGTTGTGATTACTTCGTAGCCTTTTTCGGTCAAAAACTTTGCCAAAAGCTCTAATTGTGTTGTTTTTCCGCAGCCGTCGCAGCCTTCGAATGTTATAAATAAACCTTTTTTCATTGTTTTGGTTTCTCCCCTAAAGTGATTATACCATTGATGTGTTTGCGGGCTTGTGTGTAACAAAAAGTTACACAATTTGTGATAACTTGCCCAAAAAATTTTTATCGGGTATAATGGTTAAGTGTGATAACACAGTTTATTATTTTTTAATTAAGAGGAAAGAAAAGATGAGTACATTAGAAAAAGTAAAAAAAGTTGTAGTTGATCAATTGAGCGTTGATGAAAAAATCGTTACTCCAGAAGCTAGCTTCACTGGCGACTTGGGTGCTGATTCATTGGATACTGTTGAATTGGTTATGGCTTTGGAAGAAGAATTCGGCTGCGAAATTCCTGATGAAGAAGCTGAAAAAATCCAAACAGTTCAAGATGCTGTTGACTACATCGAAGCTCATAAATAGTTTTGATTTTGATTTATTGGGGGTGAATTTTGCCCCCAATATTCACATTAAGTAAAAGCCGTTAATATTAAAAAGGTATTAAGATGACTAAGAAAAGAGTTGTAATCACAGGGTTAGGTGTCGTTTCACCGTATGGTGTTGGTGTTGATAAGTTATGGTCTAATCTTGTGGAAGGTAATAGCGGAATAAGTGTTCCTGATGCTGTAAATCTTGATAAGCACGTCGTGAAGATTGCAGGAGAGGTTAAAGATTTTAACCCGGAAGATTATATCGACCCGAAAGACGCAAAGAAAATGGATAGATTTATTCAGTTTGCAATGGTTGCGGCTGACGAGGCGGTTAAGGACGCTAAGTTGGAAGATTTGGGCGACATTGACCCTTATCGCGTGGGCGTTATGGTTAGTTCCGCTGCCGGTGGGTTCATTACCTTTGAGGAAAACCATAAACGTATTATTGAAAAAGGTCCAAATAAATGTTCACCTTTTACTATCCCGATGATGATTGTTAACATGCCATCAGGTAGAATTTCAATTAAGCACGGGTTTAAAGGTATTAACAAAGTTGTTATTTCAGCGTGCGCAACCGGCACACACTCTGTTGGTGACGCGTTCAGATCAATTCAGTATGGTGACGCCGATATAATTTTGGCTGGCGGAGCTGAGGCCACTATTTGCGACGTCGGTTTGGGTGCTTTCGCATCTGCAAGAACGCTATCACGTCGTAACGATGAGCCGACTAAGGCGTCAAGACCTTACGACAAAGATCGCGATGGCTTTGTAATGTCTGAAGGCGCAGGCGTTTTGGTGTTGGAAGAATACGAACACGCTAAAAAACGTGGCGCAAAAATCTATGCGGAAATCGTTGGTTACGGTCAATCTGCGGACGCTTATGATGTTGTTGCACCTTGTCCGGAAGGTAATGGCGCGACTAAGTCAATGGAATTCGCACTTAAAGATGCAGGCATGAAACCGGAAGACATTGATTACATCAACACTCACGGCACAAGTACCGGCCTTGGTGACGTTGCTGAATCAATGGCGGTTGCAAGAGTCTTTGGCGATAAAACGCAAAACCCACATTTGTTGGTAAGCTCAACAAAGAGTATGCACGGTCATATGTTGGGTGCAACGGGTGCTGTTGAGGCGATTGCTTGTATCAAGTCAATCACTGACGGTATTGTTCCGCCAACCATAAACCTTGATAATCAAGACGAACATGTTGCAAATCTTGACTACGTTCCTCACAAGGCGCGTAAAGCCGAGGTCAAAGCTGCATTATCCAATTCGTTTGGGTTTGGTGGCCAAAACGCAACTATCATTTTGAAAAAAGTGTAGGTTTAGAAAATAATATGAAAAGCTCTCGAGAAATCGAGGGCTTTTTTATTGTTCGGAACGCTCCGCGTTCCAACGTGGCTCTGTTCGCTCAGCTCCGCCTGTCAAATTTTATCGGCAATACTTAATTGCCTCAAAATTTGTCCGCTCCGTTCCACTATTGCCAAAATCCTCCTGCTGCGCGTTAAACGCCACCGCTCGCGCTTGCGGCCGAAAGCGCGGTTTCGTCCGTCGCGCGCTCGTCTCTCCGCAAGCGAGCTTGCTTCGTGGCTCTGCGCAGCAGGCAAAAAAAACGACATTTTGCAATGTCGTCGGAAATCAATAGGAAAAGGGAAAGGAAA
>JAZUCM010000009.1:0-8874 GCA_045639085.1 Candidatus Gastranaerophilus bacterium | reverse complement strand
ATACGTGCTAATCTATAACAATAGGCCACAGTGGAACAAAAATAAACTGTCTCCGTGCAGATACAGAGATTTTTTATTGGCTGCTTAATTTGTGTCCAGGTTTTGGGGACCACTTCAAATTAACTTATTAACTTATTAACTATTGATAACTATTCCCCAGTGGTTTCTTCCGCCTGAATTTCTGTTTCAGGGATTTCTTCCACCTCTTTATCAGGAATGATTGTTAATTTTCCTTTTGTCTTTTTTTTGTCGAGTTTTTCAACTCTTTGTGAAAGTTCAATGTACAGATTTTGGAGTTCTTTATTTTGTTGTTCAATTAGTGCGTTGCTTTCTTCTAATGCTTGAATTTTTTCGGAGTTATCTGTAATTTTTGCGAATAAATCTTTGATTGCATTGAGAGCCGCGTAGAACATGTCGTCTTTTCTTATATAAAGAAACCCGTCTTGTTTTTCCTTAACTGCGTTAGGGAAAACTTTTTGCAAATCTTGGGCCATAACACCGACCCTAGGTTCTTGCTTTTCGTCATCTTTGTATGTGAAATTATAGAATTTGAGTTGGTTTAACTCATCAATTCCGCCTGTGAACTCTTCGCCAACATTTTTTAAGCGTATGTCGGAAGCTGTTGTGCTTATCATGTCAGAAAGAGATCTGGAGCCAAAGAAAATATCGCTTGCTTGGTACTCTCTGGCGCTATTGCCAATGAAAATTCTTCCGCTTACGGCGCCTGATACACCGCCAGAATTATAACCAATACATATTGTATTATGTAATGATGTCGCTTGACTACAAGCATTAGAGCCAATTATGGTAGATGTATTAACGACAACTGTGTCAGTGTCAGTGGTGTTTGGGTGTGTGTTATACCCAATTATGGTGTTATTCCCGGTTCCACCATCGACGTATGAGCCTCCAAAGGTATCATAAACATTATTATTTATGCTAAGTTTCCCGGATGAATCTTGGTGTCCTCCAATGACTATGTTTTTGTTGTTATCCATTCGAATTATTCCAAGATACTTTGGAGCTGGATCTGCCCCACTTTGTGTTCTGCCTAAAATAATTTGTGGTGTACTGTTGTCTTTGCTCACAACCAGCAGTTTGGGTCTAATACCTGTAGCCATTGTGTCATAATTTACGCCATTGTCGCCAATGGTGACAGTTTTACTTTCGCCGTTAGTACCGTAGTATATACCAGCTGAGCCCTCAAGATCTTTGAATATGCCACCACCTGCGAGATTTCGTTTTGTTATAACCGGCGCGAACGCAGCCATCATAACACCTAAAATGGCCATTACAACGACGACTTCTGCAAGTGTGAAAGCTTTTGTTTTATTGTCGAGTGTCTTTTTAAATTTCATATTAATATCCTCATTATTTTTTAAATTTTGTTAACTCTGTTAGCCAATTCAACATAAAGTTCTTGAAGTTCTTTGTTTTGTTTTTTGAGTGTTGCGTTTTTGGCTTCTAATGTTTTTATTTTTTCTTTGTTATTTGCCATTTTTTCGAACAATTCTTTTATTGAATTTATTGTGGCATAAAGCATTTCATCTTTTCTTATGTAGAGATATCCATCGTTGTTCTTTTTTACGGCTCGCGGAAAAACTTTTTGTAAATCTTGTGCCATTACGCCGACTTTAGGCTCTTTTTTTGTGTCACGTTTGTAGGTGAAATTGTAAGGTGTAAGTTGATTTAACTTGTTTGTTCCGTCGGTGAACTCTTTTCCGAGATTTTTTAGTCTGATATCGGATGGGGTCAAGTTTATATGATCGAGGAGTGTATCATTACCAAACACAACGTTTCCTGGGCTTTCCCAGCCACCATTGCCAATGAAAATCATAGGGTTTCCTGAGTTGGTTATTTCTGTGCTGCCTGTAATACCTGAACCATATCCGATACAGACGCTGTCGCTTGGGATTGAGTTGCTACTGCTCTCGTTGATGCAAGAATTTGCGCCAATGGCGGTAATATTTGCTATGCTGGGGTTTGTCCCACCAAAAACATTGCTGCCAATGATTGTGCCATTTTGGGGTGAAGAAGAATACATTAAAGGTGTTTTATTCGTATTGTCAAACGGTCCACCAATGACAGTGTTGAAATTGTCATCCATTAAGATGTAGCCACCATACCTTGTTTTGGTTGAGGCTGTCCCGGAGCCGGAGGTTTCAGTAGTTTTTTGTCCAAGTATTAACTGAGGAGAAGAGTTATTTTTGCTGAATAATAGTAACTTAGGGCGAGAGTCACTAGGTAAGTAATTGTCATCAATATTGTTATCGCCAATCACAACGGTTTTGCTATCGCCTGTCGTTCCATAATAAATCCCTGTGTGCCCGATGTTAATTGTGAAATTTCTGTGCATATTTTTGTTAGTTAAGCCAGTGCGTTTTGTAACAACAGGCGCGGATGCAGCAAGCAGAATTCCGATTATCGCCATTACGACGACAACTTCAGAAAGTGTAAATGCGAATTTTCTTCCCAAGTTCATAAAATATCCTCGCTATTCAGAGTCTGTAATATTATTTTAACATATTTTCAAAAAATTTCAATCCATCTACTTGACGAGATTTTTTTTTGTAGTATGATAATCATGTCGATGACATGACATTGACTGAATGTATTGTCTTCGGGATGTAGCGCAGTTTGACTCTGCCGAGCAAAACAATCCAGTGAATTGTTTTGCGAGAGGGGAAGCACCGTAGGTGCGCTGCCAAGCATCTAGCAACTGAATAATAAATCGGGATGTAGCGCAGTTTGGTAGCGCACCTCGCTTGGGACGAGGGGGTCGCACGTTCGAATCGTGTCATCCCGACCATTTGCAAAGGGCCTTTGGGCTCTTTTTTATTGTGTTTTTTGTGTTCGAAACTCGTGGATGAAGAGGTTTTTGGGCAACTGTACGAAAAAATCGTACAGTTGAAATTGAGAGCATCTGACGGAAAAATATAATACTCTCTTGTATGCTTTTTGAAGTTTTGTTTAAACAGGTGACAAAATTATAATGGTGTGTTATAATAGCAATATGGCAGATAGTTTAAGAATATATTCCATTGATGAAATAAGGCAAGTATTGGGTGAGCAAAAGGATTTTTTTGCGCAAAGATTTTTTGCGAATGCATTTTTTTTGTTCGGTTCGTATGCAAAAAATATGCAAACTGCACAAAGTGATATTGACTTATTGGTAGAATTTAGTGAGCCTATTGACATGTTTGATTTCGTTGAGTTGCAGGAATATCTTTCACGTCTTTTTAATAAAAAGGTTGATTTAGGAACAAAAAACAGTTTAAAGTCTTTTGTTCGAGAGTCGGTTTTAAAGGAATTGATTGCATTATGACAAAGAATATTGTTTTCTTTTTGCAAGATATACAGGTTTCGTTGAATAAGATATTTAAGTATACAAATGACTTGTCTTACGAGCAGTTTGTGGTTAATGAGCTGGTGAGGGATGCAGTAGAGCGTAATTTTGAAATAATTGGAGAAGCTGTAAAGCATTTGCCGGAAGATTTTAGAGCGAAATACCCGGAAGTTCCTTTTCGTCAAGTTGCGGGCATGAGAGATAAGTTGATTCATGATTACTTCGGAATTGATTATGAAATTGTCTGGAAAACAATTGTTGATAAATTACCTTCGTTCAGCGCTAATATTGATAAGATATTAGAAAATTTAAAATGATTATTTTACTCCCCTTTGCATTTCGTTGTGTTCGTGGTATTATGGTTGGAGCCTAGACAGGGCTTTATATTATATTAGTTTATCATGAGGATTAGGGAAATTGGATTTTACAACTTTAACTATTGAATTATTAAAAGGAATAACGCATTTTGTTGGTAACTATGGCGTTGCGATTATTGTATTGACCATTTTTATCAGGCTTGCGATGTGGCAATTGAACGTTTCTCAACAGCGTTCTATGCGCGTAATGCAAAAATTGCAGCCGAAATTGAAGGCTATTCAGGACCGTTACAAAAGTGATCCGCAAAAAATGCAGATGAAAATGATGGAGTTCTATAAGGAACATAAGTTCAATCCGATGGGTGGATGCTTGCCGTTGTTGATTCAAATGCCTATTTTTATTTTGCTTTATACGGCATTGATGAGTCCTCAATTTATTCAGATTGCAGGCGATAGCCAATTCTTGTTTGTAAAACGTTTGGATACGACATTGCGTGGTATTAGCACGGTTGGGGTTTCAAACGACGGCAGTTTTGAGGTTAATCCTAATGATCATTTTGTTGCCGGTGCAAACGCAAAAATTTACTTGACGGATGGAACTACTCAGGAAGTTAAGATTGAAAACCCTGAAACTGCATTGAAAGTTCAGGGCGAAGTCAAGCCGGGCGAGGCTTTGGGCTTGAAGATTAATGTTGACAGTTTCAAGATTGCACTTGATGAGATTGGCAATGTTGAGGGTGCAGAAATCCCGGTAATGAACGTTGGTGCAGCTTATCGTGGCGGCAAAGTAAATAAACGTTATATCAGAGAATCTGAAAATGTTAAATTTGAGAAGAAGTTTGAAAATCTTCTGGTGGCTTCTGTTCCGACAAAACCTGTTACAAATGAAGGCACTTTCCACTGGGATGTAATGGCATTGATTGTTCTGTTTGGGTTGACGATGTTCTTATCACAAAAAATTATGATGGGAACGCAGAAAAATCAAAATACAGACCCTACGCAACAAGCTATTCAAAAATCCATGGGAACGTTCATGCCGATTATGATTATCGGAACATTTATCATAATCCCTATCCCTGCGGGTGTCTTACTTTACTTGGTAACAAGTAATTTGATTCAGATTGTTCAAACTGTTATAGTTAATAAACAGATTGACGCGGAATTTGAGAAAAAAGAAGGCAGAGTTAGCGACGATGAGTTGCGCGGTGCTAAAAAGATAGAAGGAAAAAATTAGGCAGATGCTGTTGTCCGAGTTTGATTATGAATTGCCTGAAGAGTTGATTGCGCAATTCCCTTGTGAGAAAAGAGATAATTCTAAGATGTTAGTGTTGGATAAGACCGATAGGTCTGTCCAACATAAGCATTTTTATGACATTGTTGATTTTTTGGATGAAAATTGTGTTTTGATTTTGAATAACACGAAAGTTATTCCGGCAAGATTGTTTGGAGAAAAAGAAGGTACCGGTGCGCGAATTGAGATTTTTTTGTTGAAGGCGCGAGAGGGTAAAACTTGGGAAGTTCTTATAAAACCATCCAAAAGGGTTAAACCGGGAACACGGATTAAGGTTAGTGACGAATTGTCGGTTGTTGTCAAGGACCCGTTGGAAGATGACGGTAAATGGCTTGTAGAGCTTGAGTATGAAGGGAATATTTTTGAGGTTTTACACCGTGTGGGGAATATTCCACTACCGCCGTATATTGAGCGAAAAATGTCGTCTGATGAACTTAAAAAACTTGATTTTGAACGTTACCAGACTGTTTATGCACAAAATGAGGGTTCTGTTGCGGCGCCCACGGCCGGCTTGCATTTTACGGAAGACGTGTTGGATAAATTGCGCGCTAAGGGCGTTGAAATTGGCTATGTCACATTAAATGTGGGTTTGGGAACTTTCAGACCTGTTAAGTGTGAAAACGTTTTAGAACATAAAATGGATTCTGAAACCTTTGAGATTTCTGAGGAAACTGCACAACTTATTAACCGTGCAAAAGCGCAAGGGAAAAAACTTGTTGCTGTAGGAACGACAACTGTCAGAACGCTCGAAACAGCTTACAAAATTTATGGAAAAATTCAGGCCTGTCAGGACGCATCTACATTGTTTATTTACCCTCCGTATGAGTTTAAAGTGGTTGACAATCTGATAACGAACTTTCATTTGCCAAAATCGACGTTGTTAATGTTAGTGAGCGCGTTGATGGGTAAAGATTTTATTTTCGATGCGTACAAAGAGGCGATTGCGAATAAATATCGGTTTTACAGTTACGGCGATTGTATGTATTTGATTGGTTAAACAGTTAAAAGGTTAAATGGTTAAATGGGATTAAGGAAATAAATAATTGTAAATCGTAGCGAAAGAGCCATTGTTATATTTATAATGAACCTTTTAACCTATTAACTATTTAACCTTTTAACAACACAAAAAGGTAAATTAAATGTCTAAAAAGATACTAATAATAAATTTTGGCGGGATTGGGGATGAAATTCTTTTTCTTCCGACAATAATTTCGTTAAAAAAAGAATATCCGAATTCTCATATTACGCTTGCGTTGGAGCCCAGAAGCCGTGGAATTGTTGATTTGACCGATAAAATTGATGAGTTGATTTTGGTTGATCTAAAGCGCGGTAATAAATATTTTGAGTTGCTGAAACTCGTTTTTAAGGTTTGGGGCGGACGATACGACATAGTTGTTTCGTCAGGCGCAAACAAGTTTATCCCGATTTTGCTTGCTGGCATGGGGATTAAAAAACGTTATGGGTACGAAAGTGGAAAATTAAGCCAAATTCTTTTGACTAAGGCGATTTCGCTAAATAAAAATCAGTATGCGGCAGCGATGTATCACGATTTGATTACGCCTTTGACATCAGTGCGCACGGAGTTGCCACAGATTGATGTTGAACGTTTGTCTGTTGTGGAAAATTCGATTTTAATTCATCCTGGAGTGAGTAAAATTAGTGTTGAAAAAAACATGATTAAGACTGTCCGGCCTGAGGTTTGGGCGGAAGTCGTGCGTGAATTGGCGAAAGCCGGTAAAAAAGTTCGCTTGATTGGTGGGCCTGATGATAAAGATTGTATTGAAAAAATATTGGAACTCTGCAAGGACGTCGAGTTTGAAAATTTATACGGCACAACAAAGAATTTGAAAGAATTGGCTCAGTTGATTTCGAGTGCAGAAAAGTTTTTGTGCTCTGATTCGGCGCCGTTGCATGTTGCCGTTGCATTGGGTGTTAAAACTTATGCAATTTTTGGGCCGACTGATGATAAAAAACTGATTCCGCCAAGCGTTGTGGCGGTCAAGGCGGATGATAAATGTCCGTTGAAACCGTGCTTGTGGGAAAGGCGTCAAACGTCTTGCGAAACCTTGGATTGTTTGAAAATTTCAGCTAAAGATGTTGTTGGGTTAATATGTCAATAGGTTAATAAGTCAATAAGGTAATAAGTCATTAACAAAATTATTAATTATTTATTGCGACGATTATATCATTATTTGTTCTATAACGAACTTATTAACTTATTGACCTATTGTCTTATTTACTTATGCTAATATTGCGCATTTAATTCTGCACGGATCTCGTCGGCCGTTACTACAACAACAGGCGTGTTTTCGTCTTTTTTTAGAACAACTTTTTCGATACCGGCTTGAAGGATGAAACGTTTACACAAAATACAAATGAAGTTATGCCCCCAAATGTACATCGTTGCGCCCATGCAGCGGTCTTGGCCGGCTTGAATTATTGCATTTTGTTCTGCGTGGATTGAACGACAAGTTTCGTAACAGGTGCCTGACGGGATGTCATTTTTCATTCGATAACAAACGCCTCGCTCATAGCACGATTCGACTTTTGAGGGGGTTCCGTTGTAGCCTGTTGCTTTAATTTTTTTGTCTTCGCCAACTATAACAGCACCGACTTGTGCGCGCAAACAGTTTGAACGGCTTGCGCAGGTTTTTGCTAAATCTAAAAAATATTCTTCCCAGCTAATCATATTTTTCCCTTTTTAGAATTTAATTCCCGTAGTTAAAATTGCGATATTGTACTTGTCTGCAAGGTTGTTGATTTTAATGTCTGTGAACTCGCCGCCGGAATAAATAATAAGTCCGATGCGTCCTTGTGCTGCTGCGTGGAGAATTCCTTCGGTAAGTGCTTCTTCGCTCACGTGCAGGATTGCGTTTTTTGAGCAATCGCAAGCGAAATTGAGTGCATATTCGATTGCGGCTTGTGCATTTGCGCCGGCTTGGATTATTCCGATTGTTTTAAAATCTTTTGCTATAACGACGTTAATCGGCGCAAGGTATTTTGAAATTTTCCAGGCAAAAATCGCGTCTTCAAGTTGTTCGGTTGTTGGTTTTGTTTTTGTGACGACTTTGAAGGTATCTTTGTTGAGTTCCAGACGATTTTTTGTTGGTTTTTGAATTGCTCCAAACGGCGTCAGGTGAATATTTTCGTTTTGAAAAGTCTTGTATGTTTTTAATGGTGAGTTGAGTTTAACCAAAATTGTTTCGGAGTCTTGGGTAAGGATATCTGCCGCGGTTTCGTCAAAATCAGGCGCAATAACCATAGGAATTGCGTAGGATTTCAAGTGTTTTGCGGTTTCAGAATCGACGGTTGATGAGAATCCGACGCTTGCTGAGAATGTGCTAAGTGGGTCACAATCGAACGCTTTTAGGTAGGCATCGTTTGTGCTTTTCCCAAGTGCGGTTGCAAAAATTACGCCGTTTTTCGCGAAAGTGCAAGCCGGAACATCATAAAACTCGCTCAAAATATCTGTAATTGCGCTCAGGTCGCCAAGCGCCTTCGCGCTGAGAGTGTCGCCGGTTATGACTTCATATTGAAAAAGTTCTTCTTCATTTGTATCGTTAAAAATTTTAAGTTTTTCCATTTTTAATACTCCTTATGATTGCATTATATCATGGATATGGGGATTTGCCATAGGCGAGGAGTTCGTCAAGAGAGTTAATAAGTTAATGAGTTGTTAAAGTCAATAAGTGAATAAGCGAATAAGTGAATAAGTCATTAAGGGGAAATTAATCCGAAAAAAAATTTATCGTTGGGTAATAATATAGATAAATAACCTCATAATGAAGTGTACCCGAAAACCTGGACAAGCGGCTAGGAAGTAGTAAAATAAAGAAAGAGGTACACCAATGAAATTTAGTAAAGAAGAAAAAGACCGTTTACGTTCTAATCCAAACGTAAAAGAAGTTTACCAATCAACT
>JAZUCM010000008.1:0-17364 GCA_045639085.1 Candidatus Gastranaerophilus bacterium | reverse complement strand
TTTGTCAAGAGGGGGAACGAAAGTTAACCCGCCTTAGGCGAGGCTAACCTCGCCTAAGGCGATAAAATTTACGCTTTTACAAGACTTTTTTTGTATTCAGAAATACCGTCATAACTAAGCTGAGGATTTTCCATATAATATTTCATAGCTTTCAAATAAGCGCGCGCCGTATCCAATGACGTAAAGCAAGGAGTTGAATACATTTCCGCAATTGTTCTTATCAAAAATCCACGGTTCTCAGAGCCAATACGAGCAGAGTTTCCGTTCGTGGTCGGTGTATTGATAACAAAGCACAACTGACCTTTTTTCATGTGAGCCTGCATTTTTTCAATATCAAAATTAGCGATTTCGCGCGACTCAATACCCTTGGATTTGAGATATTTATGGGTTCCTGTCGTTGCGACTATACGATAGCCAAGCGCCGCAAAATCTGCAGCGATATCATCACATTGAGATTTTGTATGATCGTTCAATGAAAGCATCACATCGCCGCGCCTTTCAGGGAATATGTAACCCGCAGCTAAAAAGCCTTTAACAAGCGCTTTTTCGTAAACTCTGTCAACACCAAGAACTTCGCCGGTTGATTTCATCTCAGGTGCGAGCGCAGGATCGATACGATTCAATTTTTGGAAAGAGAAGACTGGTACTTTAACACAAACTAAATCTGTTGTCGGTGCAAGTCCGATTCCGTAACCTTGTTCTTTAATCGTCTTACCCAGAGCTGCATTAACCCCGATATCAATCATCGGAATGCCCGTAACTTTACTCATTATCGGCATAGTTCTTGACGCACGCGGATTTACTTCGATTACGTAAGCGATATCGTCTTTCAATACAAATTGAATATTCATCACGCCCTTAATTTTTAAGGCTTTTGCGATTTTTTCAGTATATTCAACAAGCGTGTTTATGACTTCCGGCTTAACCTTTTGGGTCGGATAAATCGCCATGCTGTCACCAGAGTGAATACCGGCACGTTCGATATGCTCAGTTATCCCCGGAATTAAAACATCTTCACCGTCAGAAATCGCATCCAATTCAACCTCTTTGCCTTCGATATATTGGTCTATCAAAACAGGGTGTTCATCGGAGAACTTCAAGGCAGAATTGAAATATGTCAAAAGTTCTTCTTCGTTATAAACAACCTGCATTCCGCGACCGCCGATAACATAAGACGGACGAACTAAAAGCGGGAATCCAAGTTCCTGATACGCCGCAATCGCTTCTTCTTGTTTTCGTACCGCGCGGCCTTGAGGTTGACGGATTCCAAGTTCTTTCAACAACGCCTCAAATTGTTTTCTATCCTCAGCCTTTCTAATCGCATCAATTGATGTGCCAAGAATATTAACTCCGCGTTCGTGAAGCTTTTCCGCCAAGTTAATAGCTGTTTGTCCGCCAAATTGAACCATAACGCCTTTCGGATTTTCTTGTTCAATAATATTCATAATGTTTTCGATATTCATCGGTTCAAAGTACAACTTGTCTGCTACGTCGAAATCGGTAGAAAGCGTTTCAGGGTTAGAGTTTACAATCAAAGACTGATATCCGTTGTTTCTAACGCTCCAAGCGGCATGGACTGAACAGTAGTCAAATTCAATACCTTGTCCGATACGAATCGGCCCGGAGCCTAAAATCAAAATACTTTCTTTCGTATTGTCAACGATGTTTTCGTTAAACTCGTTGTAAGTCGAATAATAATAAGGAGTCCCGGCTTTGAATTCACCTGCGCAAGTGTCAACCATTTTAAACGCAGGTTTGATATTCGCTTCTCTTCTCAATGCTTCAACATCAGCGAGTCGTTTGCGCGCAAATACCGCAATTTCAGAATCCAAAAACCCTTTTTCTTTCGCCTCAAGGTAAAGTTCCGGCGTGAGATTTTTTTCTTTCAGACGGAGTTCAAAATCTACAAGATTTTTAATTTTGTGGATGAACCATTTGTCAATTTTTGTGATGTGGTTAATTTCATCAACAGAAATTCTACGAGTCAGAGCTTCTGCGACGCGGAAAATTCTTCTGTCATCTTGAACAGACAAAAGCGCTTTCAATTCTTCGTCGCTAAAGGCTGTATATTGACGGCGAACAAGCCCGGTATTTTTGTCTTCCATCGACGTAATGCCTTTTTTGAACGAACTTTCGAAAGTTCTACCGATTGACATAACTTCGCCGGTAGCCTTCATTTTGGTGCCTAAAAGTCTGTCGCCTTGATCAAATTTGTCGAACGGCCATTTAGGAATTTTTGTTACGACGTAATCAATCGCAGGTTCAAAAGCTGCAACCGTTTTCTTTGTAATTGAGTTTGGAATTTCGTGCAAATGATAACCGATAGCGATTTTTGTTGTAACTTTTGCAATCGGGTAACCTGTCGCCTTAGAGGCAAGCGCAGAAGAACGGCTTACTCGCGGGTTGACTTCGATTACGTAATATTGATTGCTTGAAGTATCCAGTGCAAACTGGACATTACATCCGCCGGCGATTTTTAACGCTTTTATAATTTTTAACGCGGATTGTTTTAACATATTGCATTCTTTGGCCGTAAGGGTTTGAGTCGGCGCAACGACAAAGCTATCCCCAGTGTGAATGCCAATCGGGTCAATGTTTTCCATATTACAAATTGCAATGGCTGTATCGTTAGCGTCACGCATAACTTCGTATTCAACTTCTTTGAATCCGGCAATCGAGCGTTCAACCAAAATTTGAGAAATAGGGCTTCTCAAAAGTCCACTATGTACAATTTCTTCAAATTCCTGTTGGTTAGTAGCAATACCGCCGCCGGAACCTCCAAGCGTGAATGCCGGTCTGATAATCAGCGGAAAACCGATTTTATCGGCGAATTTTTGCGCATCAGCAAGGTTCGAAACCGTAATACTTTCAGGAATCGGTTCTCCGATTTCAAGCATTAATTCTTTGAAAAGTTCTCTATCTTCAGCCTTTTGAATTGATTCAATAGTTGTTCCGAGAAGTTTAACGCCATATTTTTCCAAAATTCCGGCATGATGTAAATCCATTGCCAAGTTAAGCCCGGTTTGACCGCCCAAGCCTGCCAATAAACCATCAGGTCTTTCGCGCGAAATAATATCTTCAAAAGCTTCAATCGTCAACGGTTCAATGTAAACTTTATCCGCAATGTTTTCATCGGTCATAATCGTTGCCGGGTTAGAGTTTACCAAGACAACCTGAATTCCTTCTTCCCCAAGTGCGCGGCAAGCCTGTACTCCGGCATAATCAAACTCTGCGGCTTGGCCAATAACAATTGGCCCTGAACCTATTACCAGCACTTTTTTTATATCTTTATTTCTTGGCATTTTTGCCTCCTAATTTTCGCATAATTCCAAATAAATTCTTATCTTTTTTTCCTGATTTGATATTTTCAATCCAAGAATTGAATAGATTGCTTTCATTTTCCGGGTGGAATTGAATAGCCACTATTTTAAGGCTTGGACATTCAAATCCTTCAATAGTTCCGTCATTAAGGTTTTTATACGTAACAATAATATTTTCCGGCAATGTTTCCGCATCAACAGCAAAACCGTGGTTTTGTGAACTAATAACAACTTTTTCTGTTTGAAGATTGATAATCGGATGGTTGCTTCCGCGATGTCCTGATTTTAATTTATATGTTTTCGCTCCTAATACAAGTGCTAAAATTTGACATCCCATACAAACACCGTAAATCGGCAGTTTTCCGACAAGAGATTTAACCGTTTCCACAATTTGCACTGCATCTTGAGGGTTTCCCGGGCCGTCAGAAACTAACAGAGCATCAAACTTTCCGCTCAATATCTCGCCGGCCTTGACGTTTGCCGGAAAAATACTTAATGAACAGCCCAAGTTTTTTAGGCTTTCTGCCGTGCTGTTCTTCATCCCGCAATCAATAACCGCCAATTTGATTTTTTTGTTTTTGGATGTACCTTTTATAACCTCAATATTTTTGCGCGAAACTTTATTTACGATATCTTTATCCGTAACGTAATTTTTCAAACTTTCTTTTAGTTCCTCACTTATTTCATTATCAGTTGTGACGAGGCAATTCATAACGCCGTTGTCACGAATTATGCTGGTTAATTTTCTGGTATCAACCCCGCTAAGTGCAACAACTTTTTTCTGTTTCAAAAACTCATCCAATTTCGCAGACGAAAGATAATGACTCTCATTTTCACAAAAATTCTTCATAATGACTGCGGTCGCGTGGACTTTTGAGCTTTCAAAATCGTCTTTGTTTATTCCGCAATTGCCGATTTCCGGATATGTCATAACGACCACTTGTTCTGCATAGGAAGGATCTGTCAAAATTTCTTGATATCCGGCCATTGATGTTGTAAAACAAATTTCACCAAACGCTGAACCTTCATATCCTATTGACTTGCCTTCAAAAATTTCCCCATTGTCTAGTAATAATTTTGCCATTCTTATAACACACTTTCTATTTCAGTATAAATCTTTTGCATAGCTTCAAGCCTGTTTTCTGCCGCCGTGACAGCCCTGCCGATAACAAGGTAATCAGCCCCTTGTTGAATCGCAAACGCCGGAGTTGCAAGGCGCTTTTGATCTCCCTTCACGGACCATTCAGGACGAATTCCCGGACAAAGAACTTTAAAGTCCGCTCCGCAAACTTCTTTTATTCTTTTAGCCTCAAAAACTGATGCCACGACACCCGTCAAACCGCAATCTTTGGCCAACTTAGCCAAAGTTTCGACATATTCAAGTGCGGATTGATTAATTTTTAATTCATCTGTCAAAACTTCATCGCTAATACTTGTCAAAACAGTAACCGCCAAAATGGTTGGCTCTTTGACGCCCAATTTAGCCGCCATTTCACGCGCACCTTGTGCAGACTGCCTCATCATCTCGCATCCGCCCAGTGCGTGGAGATTGTAAAACGTTGCCCCGGACTTAATTATATTTTCTGACGCTTTTTTAACAGTGTTCGGAATATCCATCAACTTAACGTCAAAGAAAAATTCCGCGCCGATTTCTTTCATAAAATCAAAAACTTCACCGCCATTCGCCGTGTAAAATTGCAAGCCAATCTTGAACACTCCGACATAATCTTTCAACTCTAATATCAGTGCCTTAGCCTCTTCGACCGTGTCAACGTCCAATGCTAAAACGATTTTTTCTTTAATTTTAGGATTTATATTAAACATATTCACACCTTTCGACTTTCCCAAATACTTTCATCCCTTCAAACGGCGTAATTTTCGCTTTAGTTTTGAACTCATTCGCTGTAATACACCATTCTTTTTCTAAATCTATTTCAACCCTGCCAAACGGATTAACACCGATAATTCTGGCTGGATTCGTAATCATTTTATTTAACAATTCTTGTAAAGAGAGATGTCCTTTTTTGACCAAATGCGTATATGCAAGAGCAAACGCGGTTTCAAGTCCGACTATGCCAAACGGCGCCTTGTCAAACGGTAAACTCTTTTCATCAACAGAATGTGGAGCATGGTCTGTTGCAATAACATCAATTGTGCCGTCTTTTAAAGCCTCAATTACAGCCATAATGTCTTCTTCTGAACGTAAAGGCGGGTTCATCTTAAACCTTGCCTCATTATTTATAATATCATCTTTCGACAAAATAAAATAATGCGGGGCGGTTTCACAAGTAACATTTACCCCCTTTTTCTTTGCTTGTCGAATTAATTCCAAAGACTCTTTTGTTGATATGTGACAAAAATGGAGTCGACCACCTGTTTCTTCAAGAACTTTCAACTCACGTTCAACCGCAGTGTATTCAGAACGGTTGTCATAAGGCGAAAAGTCCGTATTTTCCGCGTGCGACATCAATACAAGCCCGAGCTCCTTGGCCTTTAATAAAATCTGACGAAAAGTTTCCATATTTTCTACCGGGCGCCCATCATTCGAAAACGCAACGGCTCCGGCATGATGTAACACCTCAAAATCGACAAGTTCGTCACTGTTTAATCCTTTGGTCATGGCGCAAACTGGTAAAACCTTAACTCCGCCGACTTTTGTGGCTTGTTCTTGAACAAAACGCAAAGTTTCAACATTATCGCAAACGGGTTTTGTATTCGGCATCGGGCAAATTATCCCATAGCCGCCGTTTTTTGCTGCCATCATGCCGGTCGCAACGGTTTCTTTATATTCAAAACCCGGTTCACGCAAGTGGCAATGCAATTCCACAAACCCGTTTGTTATAAGCTTTTCTCCACGAAGTTCAAAAATCAATTTGTCCCCCTAAGGTTTAACATCTCAAGAACTGCCATTCGAATATACGTTCCGTTTTGAGCTTGTTCCAAAATAGTTCTGCCCTTGTGGCTGTCAAGAAGTTCAGATGTAATTTCTACATCGCGGTTGACAGGCCCTGGGTGAAGAAGTATCGCGTGTTCGCAATATTCTTGAATAAGTTCGGAATTCAATTGATAGTTTTCGATAAAGTGTTCAATATCACAACCATCGAGTTCGTCGAAACGTTCCTTTTGAATACGTAACGCCATAATAACGCTCGCATCTCTTATTCCGTCAATAAGATTTGTGTGATACGTAACATCGTCACGTTTGTCGTCAGGCATAAAATATTCCGGCGCAACGACATGAACATCTGCGTAATAACGCGTCAAAAGTTCAATATTAGAACGTGCAACACGTGAATGCGCAACATCACCAATTATACAAATTTTCTTGTTTTTAACAGTTGCTAATTTTTCCAACATTGTCAAAAAATCTAATAATGCTTGCGTTGGATGCGCAGATTCGCCGGCACCGGCGTTTATAAATGATACAGGCACTTTTACCTCATCTCTATAGCGCTGGAAAAAATTATTATCAGATGTTCTCACAATCAAGTTATTGACCCCGATTGCATAAAGATTTTCGATGGTATCTCTAATTGTTTCGCCTTTAGAAAGAGAAGACGTTGAACAGTCAAAATTAAGAACGTTCATTCCTAATTTTTGTGCCGCAAGTTCAAACGACGCTTTTGTTCTTGTTGAATTTTCAAAAAACATTAAACAAGCGGTTTTACCCGAAACGGAAGGCTTACGCTTGCCCAGTTTGAAAGTTCTCGCAAACGAAATGATTTGTGCGATTTCAGATTTGTCCATGCTTTTAATGTCAATAAGATGTTTCATTTATACCGCCTTTACTGTTGTTCTGCTACCTGGTTTTACAAGAGGTAGACCCTCTTTGCAAAGCGGGCAATTTTCCGGATCATACGTTACAGGTTCGATTTGCAACAAAGATTTTATGTTCAAACCGGTTTTTCCGCAAGTTCTGTCAACAATACATCCAACCGCTGCGATTTCAACTTCAAACTCTTTCAACGCCTCAATTGTTTCGTGAATAGTTTTTGCAGTTGTTATCACATCTTCCATAATAACAACTTTTTCACCTTTTTTCAAGGTGTATCCGCGACGAAGTTGCATAACTCCATCTTTTCTTTCGACAAAAAGGTTTCTTTTTCCGCTTTGTTTGGCCGTTTCATAGCCAATAATCAACGCTCCGATAGCCGGTGCAACAACAGTATCAAACTCAACATCTTTTAACTTTTCCGCAATCATTTTTGCAATTTTTTCAACAATTTGCGGATATTGATACAGTTTCGCGCACTGAAAATAAATATCCGAATGCAGCCCTGATGTCAAGCAAAAATGGCCTTTTAAAACTCCTTCGGCAGATTCTAACAATTCCAACACTTCATTTGACATAATATTATACTCCTCTTAATCTTTCTTTTAATTCTTCCAACGTATTAAACCCATTATTATCCATAAAAAATGATAATTCGTCAATAACTTTTTCTGCTATGTTTGGCACTGTGAAATTAGCGGTACCGATTTGAACCGCCTCGGCGCCCACAGCAAAAAATTCTAAAACATCTTGCATTGAAGCAATTCCGCCCAGACCAATAATCGGGATGTCTAGCACTTGTTTTAAACGATTGACAACACCTAGAGCTACAGGTTTTACTGCCATACCTGAAAAACCGCCGACAACTTGCTCTTTTGTGAATTTACCGTTTCTAAATGTTAATTTCATCCCCAAGCCTTTGAGCGTATTAATCGCGGAAACCGCGTCGGCTCCGGCGTCTTGAGCGGCGAGAGCGATATCTTCAATCCTTGTTACGTTTGGGGTTAATTTTACAATCAAGCAGCCGTTGTATTCTGCGCGCACGGATTTAACCAATTCCCCGAGAACTTTCGCGTCAGTCCCAAATTCCAAACACCCAGACTTCACATTTGGGCAAGAAACGTTTAATTCTACTGCCTGAATTTTATTTGCTTCGCAAATTTTTGCCAATTCAATATACTCATCTAAGCCTGAGCCTGCAAGATTCATTACAAAATCAATGTTTTTTTGTTTTAAAACAGGAAGTTTTTCACTGATAAAACGTTCAATCCCGACATTTTCAAGTCCGATAGAATTTATCATGCCGGAAGTTACTTCAATGACTCGATTCCAGCTGTTGCCCGGGCGTGGCTTGAGTGAAATTGCCTTTGTGACGACCGCGCCAAGTCTTGAAACATTCATAAAATCTTCAAACTCGTCGGCATAACCGAATGTCCCAGATGCCGTCATTATTGGATTTTTTAAGTTTAATTTACCTTTTTTGACGGATAAATCTACCATACAACCTCCTGCCCTAAAAATACAGGCCCATCCTTACAAACAGAGGCGTTTTGTTCAACCCCGTTTTTGATAAGTTTAATCACGCAACCGCGGCAAACTCCGATGGAGCATGCCATTGTTTTTTCCATTGCCACTTCGCAAGGTACATTGTACTTTTGCGCGATATCAGAAACCAATTTTAACACGATATGCGGGCCGCAAACGCAAATTCTCTCAGGCGCATAATTTTTGATTTGCTGTTCCAGATAATTAACGATGCTGCCTTTGCCTTGAATGTTCCCGGAGCCATCATCGGTCGTCAAAAAATCAATTTCATTAAGTAAATTTTTTGGAATTTCGTGTTCATTTTGGAACCCGGCGATTAAATGAGCCTTGTCCCCCAACGCTTTTTTCAGGTAATAAACGGGAGCGATACCGACTCCTGCGCCGACGCAAAGTGTCTTCACGTTTTCGCAAGAAAAACCATTTCCCATTGCGCCGATAAAATCAACTTTATCGCCAATTTTTAGCCCTGAAATGAATGCAGTTCCGTCGCCTTTTTTCTTAAACAAGACGCTGATTTGCCCGTTTTCAAAATTCATAATGCTAAAAGGTCTGCGCATGGTGTGACTTCCGCACAAAATAGAAACAAACTGTCCGGGTTTAGAGATAAAATCCTTTTCTACTTTGAACGAAATTAAAAACATATCGTTTGCGACGAGTTCAATTTGTTCAACGATGCCGGTATGAAGTTTTTTGTTATTATCAGTCATTTTTGTCCTTTATAATTTAGTAGATATACAAAAAAGGGAAAGTAAGAACTTTCCCCTTTTTCGGTTAACTAATAGTTTGTATATAGAAGTATGTTAAAATTACGTGTAACATTTTGCCTCTTTCTCTGATTATCATCCAAATGAACGAGGGAGTCAAGGAGATGTTAAAATAATTGTATCAAAAATTAATATTGACAAACGTGCGTGTTTATCATAGAATTTTCTCATACAAAATATCCGCGCTCCAGTGGGCCGTAACTTGTGTTCCGCTGAAGCATGACAATTTAATATCCGCGCTCCAGTGGCGGAATCGGTAGACGCGTTGGACTTAAAATCCAATCGGGAGCAATCTCGGTGCCAGTTCAAGTCTGGCCTGGAGCAAATTAAAGACTCACTCAGGTGGGTCTTTTTTAAATCATAGTTACTAATTAACTTTATCAATTTAACCCTTATCAACTTGTGCGACATAGTCGCACCAATTAACTTATTAACTCTCTTACTTTCCTACCCTTCGCGCAGCAAGACATCCACCCATTTTATCAACGTCGAAAGTTCGTACGGTTTTGGCAAATATAAATCCGCGCCGGCACTCAAAACCATCTCCTTGTCATGCAATACCGAAGTCATTATGATTTTTGTTGACGTAAAATTTGGGTTATTTTTCAACTCTCGACACTTCTCAATCCCTTCAAGAGTGTCAACCTCTCCTGCGTCTAAAATAACCAATGCCGGTGCCTCGTTCAAGCTGGGATTCTCTTTCGCACTGTCGAAAACCTCAGGCTTATACCCTTGTAACTCAAGAATTGTCTTGAGTAAAATCGTCAACGCCTCGTCACTTTCGCAGATTAAAACCCGATTATTAACCCCGCAAACGTCAACAGTCTCGCCGGAAATTTGAGGTCTATCGACCAAATAATTTGATTTTGACGGATGTTTGGCCAACTTATGAACCCGCACAAGCGCGCTAAACAGCTGCGCAGAATCCTTAAACGTAACAAACTCGTTTGTCACAACACCAATTGTTGTATGGACAAAATTAGAACGCATACCGGCTTGATTGTCACCATTCATCATCATATAACCACGCTTATTATCCTCAACAGAGTAGAATTTTGCAGAAACAGTTTCAAACGCATAAATCAGATAATTCGCCACGGCCTCAGCTTTTTCGCGCTCGGTTATAACAAGAAATTCATTTTCCTTTATCGCGCCAAAGAAATCGTCTTCCTCAATCGCAGACTTGATAATCGCCCAGTAAGTTTGAATCAACTTGTCAGACGCAAGTTCCGTATAATTTTCCTTGTAGTTGAAAAAATTATCGATACTAATCAGCAACGCCGCCCGCGGTAAGCCGGACGAGATAACACGTTTGAGTGCTCGCATAGAGTAATTTCGGTTAGGAATACCCTTTTTAACATCAAGATTAGACTCAAACTCCCGTCTCAAATGAGCCCTAATCCTCATAACAAACTCCTCGGAATTCACCGGCTCGCTGATAAAATCGTCGGCGCCACTCCTAAGCACATCCAACTTGTCAACAATATCATCTGATTTAGACATCGCAACAATAATTGGCCGCGTGTCGTACGTTAATGCTCGAATTTTCTTGCAATAATCCGACAAATCACTGTCAATACTGTCGGACACCACAATTAAATCAGGCTCATAGTCCTGAATAGTTTTCATTGCGGAAATTAAATTTTTGGTAACAAAACAATCATTATGGCGGCTTTTAAGCAATTTTTTATATTTTGTCGAAAGTTCTTTTCTTTTGTCGATAATCAAAGTTACTGTACGCATTTTGAACCAGCCTGCCTTTCGATGTTGTAAACGGGTAAAAGTACTTCAAACGTTGTCTTATCGGAATTTGATACCACAGAAATTTTTCCGTTCATACTTTCAACCAGTTTTTTAGTAATAAACAGCCCCAACCCATTTCCCTGAACCTGTCTTGTCAAAGGGTTATCGAGACGAGAAAATTTTTCAAAAATCCGTTCATAATCCTTTTCATCAATCGCAACACCAGCATCTGTCACACAGACAGAAACAAAATTGCCCTTGAGAGAAAGAGTTATTTCGATTTCAGTATTATCGAGAGAATATTTCGCCCCGTTTTCGACAATATTCATCATCACTTGTTGAAACTTATCAACATCAGCCAGTATTGTCGGCACATTTTTGTTTTGAACCACAGTAAAATTTTTATTTGGATATTGAGCATTGACAAGTGTTACAACCATATCAATAACCGTTCGTGGTGCAACTTCTTTTAACAAAAACTTTTCGCCTTGATTTTGAATTTTCGACACCGCAAGAATATTTTCAACCAAATGTATCAACCTATTGGACTGATTTTCGATAATTTTTAGGAACTTTTTCTTGCTTTCATCATCGAGCCTATCCCAAGAATTCAACAATGTCTGAGAGAACCCGCGTATTGAAGTTAGGGGAGTTCTAAGCTCGTGGCTAACGGTAGAAATAAAATCGTCTTGAAAATTATCACCCATACGTGCATTATACCAAACCAATAACTAAAAGTAAAGAACATCTCTGCGCCGCAAAAGTCAATACAAAATTTACTCTTTTGACTTTTGGATTGCATTCATGTTATATTATACGTACAAAATATAATAGAGGATTATGCAGTCATGAAAATGTCAAAATTATTTGTTCAAACGCTTAGAGAATTTCCATCCGATGCGGAAGTTATTTCACATAAAATGCTGGCTCGCGCAGGTTACATCAGAAAACTAACCAGCGGTGTTTACAACTTTCTACCGCTCATGTGGCGCGTGTTAAAAAAAGTCGAAACAATCGTGCGCGAAGAAATGGACGACGCGGGTGCTCAAGAACTCCTTATGCCATTCGTTCAGCCACAGGAACTTTGGCAAGAATCCGGCAGATGGGACGCGTACGGCAAAGAACTTATGAGACTTAAAGACCGCCACGACCGCGTAATGTGTCTTGGTCCAACACACGAAGAAGTTATAACCGCAATCGCACGCGACGGACTCAAATCCTACAAGCAAATGCCGGTTAACCTATACCAAATCCAGTCAAAGTTCCGCGATGAAGTTCGACCACGTTACGGACTTCTCAGAGGCCGCGAGTTCATTATGAAAGATGCATACAGCTTTGACACCTCTGAAGAAGGGCTCGACAAAGAATATCAAAATATGGCGCGTGCTTACACAAGAATTTTCAAACGCTGCGGACTTGATACAAAAATGGTTCAATCCGACTCCGGCGCCATCGGCGGAAGCGTTTCGCACGAATTCATGGTTATCACCGACACTGACGCCGGTGAAAACGACGTTTTCTACTGCAATGCTTGCGATTACAGTGCAAACTCAAACCACGCAATCTCAAATTTACCAACTGCCAACACCATCGGTAATTGGGAGAAAGCACAAATCGTTGACACACCTAACACACACACCATCGAAGAACTTTGCGAATACCTAAAAATCGAGCCGACGTTAATATTAAAAACCCTCGTTTACATCGCGGACAAAAAACCTGTCTTGGCACTTATCAGAGCAGACAAAGCCGTCGAAGAAACAAAATTAATGAACGCAGTCGGTGCAGTAGATATCAGAATCGCTTCCGCAGCAGAAATCGAAGAATTAATGCTCGAAAACGGTTTCGATGCTGAAAAAGGGTTCATCGGACCAAGCGGAATGAAAAATGTTACAATCGTTGCTGACGAAACAATTCGCACAATGAAAAACTTCGTCGTTGGCGTAAACAAAAAAGATGTACACATGGTCGGAGCAAATTTTGGCACTGACATTGAAATGCCTGGAATTATCGCCGATATCCGCCTCGTAGAAGCCGGTGAATTTTGCCCGGAATGCGGCAAACCTCTTTTCGTAACCAAAGGAATCGAAGTCGGCAACATATTCAAACTCGGCACAAAATATTCAAAACCGATGAACGCGGTTTACACCGACGTTGACGGCAAAACAAAGCCTTACATCATGGGTTGCTACGGCATCGGTATTTCAAGAACAGCAGCTGCGGCAGTAGAAGCTCACTACGACGAAAACGGTATCAAATGGCCAATCGCAATCGCGCCATATCAAGCCATCGTAATCCCGGTCAGCACAAAAGACGAACTTCAAATGCAAGTGGCTGAAAAAATTTATACAGAATTACAAAACGCAGGAATCGAAGTCGTTATCGACGATCGCGATGAGCGCGCAGGCGTTAAATTCAAAGACGCGGACCTCATCGGATTTCCGTTCAGAATTACGGTCGGCAAAACCATCTCAGATGGTCTCGTCGAATTCAAAACTCGCGCAACCGGCGAAATGGAAAACCTTAATCCGGAAGAAGCGACACAAAAAGTTATTATGGAAGTTAGAAAAGCATTAGACAAAACAGGAGTGTAAAAAATGAAAAAAATCTTAGCATCTTTAGTCTTATTGACAATCATCACATCTTCAGCACCAATGGCATTGGCAGGAACTCACGGCGTAAACGGTGAAGTTTCAGGCAAAAGTGTCGGAGCTGGTCTGTTATCATTATTCATCTGGCCGGGTTTGGGACAAATCGTTAATGATCAAAAAGACGACAAAGTTATTACACACGCTCTACTAGGTCTTACCGGAATTTTTAGAATCTGGTCTTGCTACGACGCAGTTGTAGACAGAAACGGCGGAGTCTGGAAGAATAGAATATAATTCATCGCCGAAGGCGACATAAAGACTTATTCACTTATTGCCTTATTTACTTAATCACTTAATAAAAAAACAAGCGTCTGGCACGCTTGTTTTTTTGTGCTAAAATATTCTCAAGACAGGAGAAATAAAAATGGACGGATTAAAAATCTATTTAGACAAAGACATCAACAAAGAACTTATAAAAAGCAAAAAAATTGCGGTTATCGGATTCGGCTCACAAGGTTACGGACAAGCGATGAACCTCAAAGATTCCGGCTGCGATGTGGTTTTAGGCCTCAGACAAGGCGGAAACTCCGACATAAAAGCACGCAACTACGGTTTTATAACAATGCCGATTGCAGATGCAGTAAAAACCGCAGACATAATCCAAATTTTAATCCCCGACGAACTTCAGGCCGAAGTCTATCAAAAAGAAATCCTTCCAAACCTTAGATCAGGCCAATATTTAATGTTCTCGCACGGATTTAACATCCATTTTAAAAAAATTATCGCGCCTCAAAACATAAACGTAATTATGGTTGCCCCAAAAGGACCTGGACACACAGTCAGAAGCGAATACGAAGCCGGCAAAGGCGTTCCGTCATTAATAGCGATTTACCAAGATGTCACAGGTGATGCAAAAGATGTCGCACTCTCTTACGCGGCCGCAATCGGTGCAGGACGAGCAGGAATCCTAGAAACGACCTTCAAAGAAGAAACCGAAACAGACCTTTTTGGCGAACAAGCCGTCATTTGTGGCGGAATTAGTGCACTGATAAAAACGGGATTTGAAACCCTGGTCGAGGCCGGATATTCCCCTTATATGGCGTATTTCGAGGTCTTACACGAAATGAAATTAATCGTCGATTTAATCAACCAAGGCGGCCTCGCAGATATGAGATATTCAATCTCAAACACCGCTGAATACGGCGACATGACTCGCGGCCCGAAAATAATTGACGCTAACGTCAAAAGCGCAATGAAAGAAGTTTTAAAAGATATTCAATCAGGAGCGTTTGCAGACGAATTTTTAACAGAAATGCAAACAGGCGCTGAAAAATTCAACCAACTGCGTGACGCCAACCGCAACCACGAAATCGAAAAGGTCGGCGAAACAATCCGCTCAACGTTCGTATGGAACAACAACAGAATTATTGACAGAAACAAAAATTAAGAATTGAGGAAGATATGTTTAGCACAGAAGATTTATATGAAATCCAATCGTTTTCAATCGGCGACACAAAAGCCGGCACAAAAATGGGTAAAATGCAGTTGAAAAACCTCAACACACAAACGACCCTAAATTGCATCCTCTGGGAAGAAACTTTAAACAGAATGGACAGCAAAGTTTTCAGAACCGGCAACCAAATAAAAATCGTTACCGCGAGTTTTAACGAGAAGTTCAACAACTGCCTAATAACCTCATTTAGCTTAATCAAAGAGGCCAAAATCGGACTGGAACCGGCACAACGCGATCAATATTTTAACCGTTTAGTTTCGCGATTTTCCGAGATTAACGACGAAAAAATTCGCGATTTTCTCCTAAACTTTTTCAAAGAACACGAAGAAAAAATCAAGCCGGCACCTGCCGCAAAGGTTATGCACCACAATTACATCGGCGGACTTTTGGTCCACACAACGGAATGCCTGGAATTTTTAGACGCAAACTACCCACTTTTCCGCCATAGAGTAAACAAAGACGAAATCATGGCAGCCTGCATCCTGCATGACATCGGCAAAATTTTTGAATACAAATTCGACGAAGAAAATGGACTAATCGACTACGACGAAAACTTCAAAAAAACCTGGATAACCCACTCTCAATACGGGTTTACGCTATGTATGAGCCAAGGATTTACAAACATTGCCCGAATGATAGCCGCCCACCACGGCCGCGCAGACTGGGGTGCAATAATAGATTTGAACGAAAAAGATCTCGAAAACGAATTATACTTAATTCATTTACTGGATAATTTATCTGCAAAATTTGGCAAAACGAGCGTCACACATCTGGAAAACTTATAGCAAAAAGCCCGACAATGTCGGGCTTTTTTTAACGTTTAATACACATAACATCTATTTCTGTCTCCCGCGATGCCTGATGGCGACGCCCTGTATGAAAATTCTGATCCCAAGCCCTGCCAGATGTGCCGGAAGATATAACCGAACCAGACCAAAAACCCCCAATAGATACAGGAAATCCAAAAAATTCTTTATTATAAAAAAGGGCGCTTAACTCATCACGATTTGGAAGTCGACTTTCTGAATAATGCGCAGTACAAGCCGCAGATGCCTCAAATTGAGCCATTGAACCTAGGCTAGTTACAGCAGTAGGTATTGGTGCCACAATATTTGAATCTGTTGGATACAATGCAGTTATAACCCCTATATCTTTACCAGCAGTATTAGGGCCTTTATTACCATTTAAATCGTAAACAAAATTGGCACACATTTTAGGCTGAGAATTATGCCAAACACCGCTTTCAGTATATGCCGTACAATATGGATTATAGTACAGCGTTACAGTTTCACCATTTTGAGTTTCAAAAGCTGCGGCCTTTGTATCAATATCTTTTTGTGGATTTTCATAAATTGTCCCATCATATGCAGTATTATCAAAACTGTCCGTAAACAAACTATTCAATTCACTCAACTTTGTTGGCCAAACTTTCGTTGCCCCAGCCATATCCGTATAAGATGTTGCAACTCCACAATCAGCGAGGTGGGTTGCGTCGCAAATGTTGTTGATTTTAAGAACCTTGCTTAAACCTTCTGTGAGGAATGCCTCGGCTGCAGTGTCTTTGGTTGCCGTCACAGAACCGTCAGTGTTTGTGCCTTCATATTCGCCATAACCATTCAGTTGTGGCATCATCGCAATTGCTTGGCTTAATCTCGCGTAAACCGCTTTGCGTTGGGTGTTCCAAGTTCGTTCGTTAATGTTTGCCATTAAAGATGGCAGCGTAATTGCGGCGACCACGCCGATGATTGTCAATGACAATAGGATTTCGGCCATAGTAAATGCGTTGTTGTAGGTCGGGTTTACTAACCCGACAAAATTTGTTTTTGTCATGTTTACCTCCGTAATCTTGCGTTCGCAAGGGTCGGAGGTTTTAGCAAAACATGACTCGCAAAGCCAGATATAATCAGAACTTTGAGGCGCCCCCCCCCCCTATTGAACTTTTTATACTTTTATTTTGTAATATCATAATCATATTTTCATTATGCACTATTGTGAGGGGTTTGTCAAGGGGGGCGTAATAATTTTGTGCATAATGAAAATTGCGTAACGTGTTAAAAGGTAGGTAGGTTAAAGGGTTAAATGGGGTTATAGAAAATAAACAATGATAAAACGCAAC
>JAZUCM010000007.1:0-3048 GCA_045639085.1 Candidatus Gastranaerophilus bacterium | reverse complement strand
TGATTGGTAAACTTCTTTTACGTTTGGATTAGAACGTAAACGGTCTTTTTCTTCTTTACTAAATTTCATTGGTGTACCTCTTTCTTTATTTTACTACTTCCTAGCCGCTTGTCCAGGTTTTCGGGTACACTTCAATAAGTCTTTATGGGAATTTTCCAACATGTGCACCCATCGTTAAATCATCATATTGATTTATTCGTTCTTTACAAACCATCTAACCTTTTAACACGCCGCAGGCGGCATAACGACTTATTCACTTATTCACTTATTGCCTTATTCACTTCGATATTAACTTATTTACTTTATCAAATAACCATTCTTGTGCTATTATAAGAGGTATGAAAACTTTTTACATCCACACAATGGGCTGCAAGTCCAACCAATTTGAATCTTCTATAATAATTGAAAACCTCACGTCAAACGGTTTAAAACAAGTTAAAACGGTTGAAGAAGCGGACATTTTCGTCCTAAATTCCTGCACCGTCACCCACAAAAGTGACAACGAAGCTTTCTACCTTCTGCGCAACGCTAAACACAAAAACCCTAATATCACCAATGTTCTGACTGGATGCGTCGCTCAAGTAGAAAAAGACGAACTTCTAAAAAAAGACTATATTGATTTTGTCATCGGCAACGATGAAAAACTTAATCTGTCCGAACATCTTCAACGTGGCGAAAAAGTTCTCGCCGGCGATATAATGAATCAACACGATTTCAACAAAGTTATCCTGTCCGACATGACAAAAACTCGCGCCAGTATTAAAATTCAGGACGGTTGCGACAACCGCTGCTCCTACTGCATAATCCCATTCGCGCGCGGGAAAAGTCGTAGCGCTGACAGCAAATTCATCATCGACGGAATAAACAATTTTGCCAACCACGGGTTCAAAGAAATTGTCTTCACCGGCATCCACATCGGCCAATGGGGCAAAGACCTGGGCCTGGAACTCCTCGACCTTCTAAGAGAAGTCGAAGAAAAAACACAAATCCACCGCTATCGGCTGGGCTCGCTTAACCCTCTCGAAATCACTGACGAAATGCTCAATTTTCTGGCTCAATCCAAAAAATTTGCACCGCATTTCCATCTTTCGCTACAATCAGCCTGCAACAAAACCCTACGCTCAATGAACAGATTTTACACTGTTGAATACTACCTTGACCAAATCGAACGGATAAATTCAATGTTCGACTTGCCGTTTCTTGGAAGTGATATCATCGCGGGCTTTGCCGGTGAAACCGAAGAAGATTTTGAAACAACCCGCCAAAACCTCGAAAAATCCGGCCTAACCCAAATTCACACTTTCCCATACTCAATCCGCCAAGGTACAATCGGCGCAAGCCGTGACGGCCACCTTCCCGACAACATAAAAGAAAAACGCGCAAACATAATAAAAGCGATATCGAAGAAAAAGTTTGACGAATTTGTACAAAAAAACCTCGGCACAGTCCGCGAAATCCACATCGAAAAACGCCCTCAAAAAGCCACAGGGCTACTTAAAGGCGTTAGTGAAAATTATTTAACGGTAGTAACGAATTCGACCGACCTGAACTTGACCAACACACTCCAGCGTGTAAAACTCACCGAAGTCCGCAACGGCCAAATTCACGGAGAAATCATCTCCGGCTGAGCCGGTTCTATATTCGTACCGAGAAATGGCAAGACTGCAAGATTAACTTGTTGCCTCCGGCTAAGCCGGTTCTATACATTGGACCGACCCGTGCAAAAATTTAACGCTTAACACAGCGGACTAAATGATGAGGCAAAGAACGCGTAGTAAAACGGCGATGGCCAGGCGCAAAACATTGTAACCATGCGCTATCTGCTGACTCAACAGATCCCGACCAATAACTTCCGGACGTAATACCAAGAAGTACTTTGTTGTAATACATCGCTGTTAATTCATCAATAGTAGGCAACCTACTTTCTGAATCCTGAGCTGTACAAGCAGCACTAGCAGCAGTCTGAGCAATGTATGCACCATTTGCAGAATTTGTTTTTAGTGGCAATGGAGCTACTATATTAGGATCAGTATTATACAACGTTGTTATAAAACCAATATCCTTCCCAACTGTATTAGGTCCTTTGTTTCCATTCAAGTCATAAATAAAATTTGCGCACATGTGAGGCTGAGCATAAAGCCACACTGTATCATAACTATTTTTACAATTAGGATTATAATACAATGCCAGACTTTCACCATTCAATGTTTCAAATGCCGCAGCTTTAGTATTTATTTGTGAATAAGAATAATGAGCATCCCCACCGTCAGCGGCCCAACCGCTACCAACAAATGAAAAATTTACGAATTGTTCATTCCAATCACTAAGCATTTTAGGCCAAGAAATTGCAGATCCAAGCAAATTTGTGTAGGACGTCGGGACACCACAATCTGCGAGGTGTTCACTGTCACAAATGTTATTTATCTTGAGAACTTTGCTTAAACCTTCTGTCAAAAAAGTTTCCGCGGCGGTATCAGCCGTGACGCTTCCGCTTTCGTCTTCTGTCAACGTTCCATATCCGCCAACTTGTGGCATCATTGCAATGGCTTGGCTCATGCGGGCGTAAAGCGCTTTACGTTGCGTATTCCAAGTTCGTTCGTTAATGTTGGCCATCAAAGATGGCAGCGTAATTGCAGCGACAACGCCAATAATTGTCAATGACAGCAATATTTCAGCCATCGTAAAGGCCAAGCCGAGCAGAGCCACGGAGCAAGACTTGTCTTGCGAAGAGACGAGCGCGCGACGCGGAAGACCGCGCTCTTTCGCGCAAGCACGAGCGGTGGCGTTTAACGCGAGGCGCAGTACCAGCGTTGAGCAATTTTGGTGTGTAATGTTTGATTTTTCGTTCATGTTTACCTCCGTAATCTTGCGTTCGCAAGGGTCGGAGATTTTGGCAAAACATGACTCGCAAAGCCAGATATAATCAGGCTGTTGAGGCGCCCCCCCCCCCTATTGAACTTCTCATTTTTTTAGTTTTGAATATCATAATTTCATCATACCGTATTTTTTGAGTTTGTGAAGAGGCGCAACATGTTAAAAGGTTAATAG
>JAZUCM010000006.1:0-9936 GCA_045639085.1 Candidatus Gastranaerophilus bacterium | reverse complement strand
GATAGTTGATTGGTAAACTTCTTTTACGTTTGGATTAGAACGTAAACGGTCTTTTTCTTCTTTACTAAATTTCATTGGTGTACCTCTTTCTTTATTTTACTACTTCCTAGCCGCTTGTCCAGGTTTTCGGGTACACTTCACATTAACTTATTAACTTATTAACATTATCAATTATCCACATCCATTCAACTTTTCCGGCTCGGTAAACCTCGCCTGCGGCGTATCAATTTCAACCTTTAGACTTACAAATATAAATCTATTGGTTGATGACCATTAACTCCAAAGCGAGTAGTATAAAAATGTAAGACGAGGGATACATGTTTAGATTAGTTGTAACACTTTTAATAGTATTGGGAACATTCGCACCGATGAGCTTTGGAGCGCAAAACTTCTTGAATTCTGTCGTTTTTGACAATACCGAAGGTCAATACAACATTATTCTTCGCACCGATGCACCAGCAAAAATAAAGAAATCTACGCACGGTAGCGACAAAATAACACTCACTCTAAAAGGTATAACTTCGGCAAACAACATTAACACAATCTATAAAAATACCAACAACATAAACCCACTGGTTGTTGAAACAATCGGCAACAAAGAGTTAAAACTCCACATTGAGGGCGCAAATATTGCCGGCGCAAACATCGTGTTTAACACGCCGGATTCCGCACCAATATTCGTTGGCGAAAGATTCGGACAAGAAAAAATGAACTGGACACTTACTGTCCTGACTTTGGCCGGAATAATCCTTTATTCTACTAACAGAAGAACCAGAAAAGTTTGTCAAAGAAAAGAACTTCGCGACAGAGAAATAGAATTCTACAAAGCTAAATTACCTAGTATGAACTACAAACCGGGATATAAATACGCAATAAATACCCTGCAAAAAGAATCTATACTTCAATAGAAATCTTTAATAAATGCCAAAACACAAAAACTTAAATCCTTTCACGAATAATCTGCTCGATAACTTGGGCAGATTTTCCATTTCCATAAGGATTTTGCGCCTGCAAGCGGGTTTGAGAACGTTCAAACGGCAAAATCTTCTCACTTTCTGAAATAATTTTGTCGTAATCCGCGCCGACAAGAATCGAAACACCTGCATCAATTCCCTCTTTGCGCTCGGTTTCGTAACGCAAAACAATCGTCGGGCACGCAAATGAAGGCGCTTCCTCCTGAATACCGCCGGAATCCGTCAAAATCAATTTGGCATGTTTCATCAGATAAACCAAATTCGGATAATCAAGCGGAGCAAGAAGCTTCACATTTTCAAACTTTTCAAGACGCGAATAAATTTTATCTTTCACGTTCGGATTTGGGTGAACAGGTATGACAAAAGTATGATCAGCGTATTTTTTCACTAAAAACTCTATTGCCTCAAGAATTCTCTCCAGCCTTTCGCCATGATTTTCGCGCCTATGAGCAGTAATCAAAACAAGTTTGTCATCAATTTTAACACCACATTGAGCGAAAAACTCGCCGGCCGCGCTTAAAGTTTCATCCGTAAGGCAAAAAAGCGCGTCGATAACAGTGTTTCCCGTAACAAAAATTTTATCTGATGAAATATCTTCTTTCAAAAGAGCGTTTTTGTTCGTTTCTGTTGGGCAAAAATTCAACGTCGCAATACGCGATGTCATTTGGCGCATCGCCTCTTCGGGAAATGGCTCGAACAAGTCGTATGAACGCAACCCTGCCTCTACGTGCAACACCGGCACTTTATTATAAAAACTTGCAAGCGCACCGCTTAAAACAGTAATAGTATCGCCTTGAACAACCGTAGCATCAAAGGTTTCACCCTTATAAACCTCATCCAAAGCCTTCAACAAACGTGCCTGAACTTCTAACAAGGTTTGATTCGGCTTCATACAGTCGAGATTATAATCAGCTTCGAGTCCAAAATACGCGAGCGTCTGATTAGAAAGCTCTTTTTGCTGCTCAGTATTGCATATTTTAACGTCGTAAAGTTCAGGGAATTTTCGCAATTCCAGAATTAACGGCGCTAATTTTATTACTTCGGGACGCGTCCCAAATACAAACAAAATTCTTTTCATACAAATATTCTAATACAAAAACGCCAAAACGGTATCACCCTTATTGGCAAATTTCAGACGCAAGGTAAGAACTTCTTACCAGCGGCCCGATTTGGAAGTTTTTAAACCCACATTTACGCGCAAGCGCTTTAAGTTCCTCATATTCTTCGAGCGAATAATATTTTGCCACTTCGAGGTGTTGTTTAGACGGCTGAATATACTGCCCAACGGTCAAAATATCGCATCCGACAGCACGCAAATCCATCATTGTCGCCTCGATTTGCTCAAATGTTTCGCCCAATCCAATCATCATGCCGGACTTAGTTTTTATATCAGAATTCTCTTTGATATACTTTAAAACCTCAAGCGATTGACGGTAATTCCCTTGTGGACGAGCGGTCTTAAATACCGCCTCAACGGTTTCGATATTATGATTAAACACATCCGGCCGTGCCGCAATAATTCTATCAAGCGCGTCTTGTTTGCCTCGAAAATCAGGCGTCAGGATTTCGATTTTAGTCTCGGGAGAAAGTTTTCTTATTTGTGCAATGCACTGCGCAAAATGTTCGGCCCCGCCATCAGGCAAATCATCACGCGTAACAGAAGTTATCACCGAATACTTCAGGCCCAAATCCGCAACCGCTTCTGCAACATGCAAAGGTTCATCCACATCAAGCGGCTTAGGACGTTCACAAGAAATATTGCAGTAACGACAATTACGAGTGCAAACATTACCCATAATCAAAAAGGTCGCCGTATTTTTGGTATAACACTCATTTTTATTCGGACAACGCGCGTTTTCACAAACAGTATTCAAACAATGGGTACGCAAAACTCTACGAACATTTCTGGTTGTCTCCGTATCAATAATCGGTCGTTTTAAAAATTCAGGTAATCTTTCTCGCGTCAAAACAAAACCTCCATATATATGAAGAATTATATATCAAAAAGCAAAAAAAGTTGATTTTTTTAATAAAAAGTAATATTATAATTGTAGGAGACCAGAATAATGAAAAAAGTATTACTTACAATTTGCGCCTTGTGCCTAACCCAATATGCGTTTGCAGCGTTAGACAGAGACTATTTTGACTACACACAAACCCCTGAATATCAAGCAATCCCAGTTGACACAAGTGCTGCGATAAAAAATACCACCGCAGAAGGCCAAGCGACCACGGGCGAAACAGTTACGACAACAAAAAAAGTAACTAAAACCGTAAAAGGCAAAAAACGTTTCCGCTTACGCAACGAAGGTTCAAGCTGGATTAACACATACTGGAACTTCGGCCAACCAAACTACGGCGAAACCGGAAGATTTTAGAGAGAAAAGCAACCGATTGAACGGTTGCTTTTTAGTTTTAATAAATTTAAAAATCAAAAAACTCAGATAACGACAAGCCGAATGCCTTAGCAATTTGATTTACCTTCGTCAAAACAACATCATTTTTCGCTGTTTCAATATTACCTAAAGTCGAACGCGCAATATCTGATTGGAATGCCAAATCATCTTGAGTAAGCCCTCGTTCCTTACGCAATTCTTTAACTCTATTCGCAAACTTTTGTAACAACTCCTTGTCCATAACTAAATTTCCACCTCTACAGCACCTTGGCGATATATTTTGTAATTTTCATCATCCACAATCCCAACGACTGTCGATTCCAGGCCCTTACATTCAAACCCATAATCTTCAATAACCAAATCCGCCAGCCCCGACATGTTTTCAAGTGCCTGCGCATAATTTTTGGCACTCGGCTGATGTGATAAATTCGCACTCGTCGTCGCCAAAACATGCCCCGGCACGATTTCGCATATAGCGCGAAAAACCTCATTATCAGGAACCCTTATCCCAACAGTCATCATGCCGGAAGTTATATAATCAGGCGTCGCGGCCGCATGTTTTTTAGTTACAACAGTCAATGCACCCGGGAAATATTTCTTTATCAGTTTTTGTCCGACTTTAGGAATTATTTCAACATATTTCAACAAATGATGGATCTCATTCGACATCAAAATCAACGGTTTTTGCGCCTCGCGTTTTTTTATTTCATAAATTTTTTTCACCGCTTTTTCACTCTCCGGCAAACACCCCAAACCCCAAACGGTATCGGTTACGAACGCAATCACACCATCATTTTTCAAAACATTTATGATTTCATCTTTATTTTTTAACACTGCCTAAAACCTTTCCCTTTAATCTGTCAAAAAGAATTTCGCAATATTCCATTTTCAAAGCCAAATTCACACCAATATACGAAACAAGGCACACAACAGAAACCGCAAGAACTTTTAAGGCCAAAATCAACTTTGTATCGCCGTTAAATAACATAACAACACCAAAGCACAACACGCCGGAGACAAGCCCCGCAACAATCATTTTCCAAGAATTTTGCCACAATTTTCCATACTCAAGGTCGATTTTATCCTTAATTAACCAACCCAAAAGCACGGCATTAAAACAAGTTACAACCGCATGAGACAATGTAATCCCGCTAATTTGCATCCCCAAAACATTTATAAACAAAAAGTTCGCCAAATACTTGAGAACAATAGACGAAAACGCAACCACAAACGGAGTTTTAGAATCATTAAACGCATAATAAACACGAGTAATCGAGTCGCGAAAAACATAAGGAACAATAACCAAAGACAAAAACAACAAAGCTTCCGTAACCATTTTGGTGGATTGAGTGTCGAATGTTCCGCGTTCAAACACAAGCCTTATACAATCCTCCCCAACAGTCAAAATGCCAATAATAATCGGGATTGAACAAAAGAACAAAACGCCAACGCCTTTGTTAAAATAATTTCTTATCCCCTCAAAATCCTTTTCCGCCACAAGTCTTGAAAAAATCGGGAAAAGCGGAACCAAAAACGCCGTCACCAGAATACCTACAGGAAACTGAAAAATTCTATTTGCATAACCAATCGCCGTCCACGCACCCGCGACAAGACAAGAGGCAAAAAACATATCCACATATACGTGCAACTGCCCGACAGTAGAACTCAATGCCGCCGGAAAAAGAAGTTCCATCAGGTCCTTAAAATTCTTGTTACCCCTAATCTCCAGGCACGGTTTAAACCTAAAACCCAACTTTTTAATCTGCGGAAATTGTAATAAAAATTGTGCCACCGCTCCAACAGTCGTTGCCCAAGCCAAAACAATTCCCGATGAATCATTTTTGACAAGGCTAATCATAATTATTATCGCCAAACTCATTAAAATCGGTGAAATATTCGGCAACATAAATTTCTTATAGGTAATCAATATCCCGTAATAAATCCCGATTATCCCGCCAATAATAAACACCGGCGTCATAATTTGCAAATGTTTTGCGGCAAGAGAAACTAACGCCGGATTACTTTCCGAGATAATCAAGGCCATAATTTTATCAGCAAAAACAAAGAACAAAACACCCAGCAAAGTAAACAGCAAAAGACTTGCAGTAATAAAGGTACTGTACAATTTATTTACATTTTCACCCGGCTTTGCCGACAAATCAGGAATAATTTTTGAAAAAACCGCAACAGTAGCGCTATGAAACGGCCCGCCAACTCCGCCCAGAAGGATTATTGCGAGCGCCGGAATCTGGTACGCATAAAAATACGCGTCTGACACTAATGAAGTTCCATAACAATTCGCAATAACAATATCGCGCACAAACCCGATTAACTTACTGAAAATTGTCACAAGCGCAATCAACCACGCCGCTTTCAAAACACCTGTTGAAAAATCTTTTTTATTTGCTATAACTTCCGCCATTTGCCCTGCCTACTTCCACAAATAATTTTACTTCCTTGCCTTTCAGTTTGCCATCCGCATCAGAAAATATATAAACAACCTTATTTTTACCCTCTTTGACAAATTTCGTTATATCGAAACGATTCATGCCGTCACCGAAAATCTGTTTTTCAAGTTCAAAAACCTTATCACGTCCGTTTATATTAACAATCAGGCTTTCGGCTTTTTGAGAATTATCTACCACGAGAAAAACTTTTCCGCCTTCATAATAAAACGTTTGCCCCACAAAGTCATTGTCTTTAGAAAGGGTAATCGGTTTTGTTGCAAGAACGATATCCGTGTAATAATGGAAAAGAATATCTTTGTACGATTTCCCGAGTTCCTGCGCCATAAATCCTGCCCCAAACTGACTCATCCCGACGCCGTGTCCGTAACCACCACCAAATGCTTTGACAGAAAGAAGTTTTCCGTCCTCATCAAAAGTCGGCACAAATACAACATTCGCCGACGGCAGCGCCTTTCCGTCTTTTATAAACGCACGACGAATAACAAGTTCTTTATAAACGTGATAATGTGTATTCGGGGTAAAAACAACAAGTTCAATAATTTTGCCTGACTTGCCGCGCTGTTTCACCACAATATTTTCGATTTTACCGAGCTTTTCCCCTTTTTTAAATTCAGGTGTCACAAACCCTGTCAAACTTTGCGCCGGCAAAGTTGACTCTAAATTTGCACGCAACTCCTCAGCCGTCCACTCACGCGTCCAACGATAATAAGGAGACTTCAAATCAAACGAATCCGGCACAGTACTATAAAATTTCAACGCATCGTCTTCATTTTCCAGCGAAATTTGCTCCGGGATGTCAGGTTTTGCAACCAAATATGGTTTGACAACTGACGGGAACTCTTTCGTTTTGGGATCCGAAAACACGTACGCAAAGTCTTCCGTATACCCACCGGCAGTCGAGCTATATTGGGCCAAAATCATATCCCAACCGTAAAGTGCAACAATACCTTCAGTTTCCTTCACCGCTTGTGTCGCGATATCTTTTTCGGTATTAGCCCCGTAATAAACCTGACTTGCGACAGAATCCACAACGTCATAATTCGGTGAAGCTTTAACTCTCGGCGTCAAAACATAATTTCGCGCCGTAACACTCTGCGCCTTGAGCGCTTCCAGCCCAAACCTCACAGGCATTTCGTTAGGTACAACACCTTTCAAATATTCTTCAACCTCAACCATATTAACAAGATTGAAAAATCCCGTCGTTGCGCTCCTTACAATCTCAAACGCGCCGTGATAAAGCGCAGGCTTACCCGCACGTTTCAAACCCGTTACTCCCAAAAGCCCACTATCACAGACAAAATGCACCGGCCCCGCAACTTCTTCCAAAAGTTTCCCGCCGGAAAAAATTTCAAAAAGCCCTTTTGAATTTAAGCGCACCGAAATAGGACTATTTGCAACAACCGTCGTAATGAATTTATTGTCATCATAAATCCCGACAACATTCGTTCCATAAACGGAAATTTCCTTATAATTATAAGAATTGAACGCCTGATTACCGATTCCGACACGAATAACTTCGGACTCGGGTTGTCTTGCCTGCACGGCCTCAACCATTCGTTGATGCGCAATCTCCAGCGTCTTTTCGGGAATTTGATACGCTGACACACTTGCGCAAAACACGCTTAAAAGCACTGTCGCTAAAAAGTATTTACCTATTTTACTTCCCAAACCGTGCCGTCCTTGGTGTCTTTCAACACAATATTAACTTCATCCAGCGCAACCCTTATTGCGTCAGCCACAGGCCAATTTTTCGCCTCACGAGCCTCTTTACGGTACGCAATCAAATCTTCCATCGTCGCAAACTCACGGCCCAATTTTTCACCGACAGTTTGCAACGCCGCCGCCAACTCGTCCTCTGACAACTTCGCTTTTTCAAAACTAAAGCCCAAAACACTTGCCAATTTATACAAAATCGTAAACGCGTTTTCTTCGTCCTTATTTGCCCTCGTTGCCAAGTCAAAAAGAACCGCAAGCGCCTTAGAAGTGTTCAAATCCTCATCCATTGCCTCAACAAAAGCTTTATATTCCGGCGTTTCTTCGAGTTTTAAATCTTCGTTAATCTTGGTTTGTTTAGCGTTAAGCATTCTTTTAACACCGCTTGCCGCCGCTGATAGTGCCTCATCAGAAAACTCAACCGGCATACGATAGTGGTTAGTCAAAATAAAGAAACGAATAGTATTCGCATCATAATTTTTCAACATATCATCAATCGTCAAAAAATTACCCAAAGATTTGGACATTTTTTCTTTATTTATTGTCACAAAACCGTTATGCAACCAGTAATTAACGAATTTGCAACCATTAGCGCATTCAGACTGCGCGATTTCGTTTTCGTGGTGTGGGAAAATCAAATCCGCGCCACCCGCGTGAATATCAATAGTTTTGCCCAAATATTTTCTACTCATCGCAGAACACTCAATATGCCAACCCGGACGACCGACACCCCACGGCGAATTATATCCGAATTTTTCATCCTTTTTCCACAACGCAAAATCCAGTGCGTCTTCCTTCACATCGCCAACTTCAACCCTTGCACCACTTTCAAGCTGATCAATAGGTTGTTTAGAAAGCATTCCGTACTGCGGAAACTTCTTCACCCTAAAATAAACATCCCCGTCAGCCTCGTAGGCATAACCTTTATTAATCAAATCCTTAGCGATAGAAATCATCTCACCCAAAGTTTTGGTCGCAAACGGCTCAATATCAGGTTTTAGCGTGTTAAGTTTTTTCATACTTTCTGCAAACGCCTTATACCAATACGTAGAAACCTCTTCCGGCGTCTTTCCTTCTTTTTCAGCTTTTTTAAGAATTTTATCATCCACATCGGTAACGTTACGGCAGTAAGTAACATCATACCCTTTGAACTTCAAATATCTGTACAAAACATCCCACGTGATGTAACAACGAGCATGACCAAGGTGCGCAAAATCATACACCGTAGGCCCGCAAACGTACATTTTAACCTTATTTTCCTCTATAGTCTTGAAATCTTCTACCTGATTTGTGAATGAATTAAATAATCTCATAAAAAATATCCTCAGTTTTAAGCTGTTTTATACTGAGGATATTTTACCATAAAAAGATTTTGTTTTCATTAGAATTAGTGATTTATTTTTACCTCTTAATACATCTTGCATAAACCATAGTCGTGTTAACATGTCGGTATATTTGTCCAGACTCCGTATTTTGAACAATAGCCACTGTTGGTGCTACCATCGTTCGCGACCATAAGAAATAGCCGCCAGCCCCACCAAATAAATTATGATTATAAAACATTGAAGAAAGTTCCTCAATATTAGGGAGACGACTTTCAGAGTCTAATGCCAAACACGCAGAATTAGCCTCAGGTAAGGTGAATTTACCCGACAAGTTTGAAACAAGTGGCACTGGGGCAACAACACTCGTCCCGGTAGGATACAACGCAGTAATCCAACCTATATCTTTTCCGACAGTATTGGGACCTTTATTACCATTTAAATCGTAAATAAAATTCGCACACATGTGAGGCTGAGTATATTGTGGATACACTCCATCTGAATATGTAACACAATTAGGATTGTAATAAAGTGCTAACGACTCACCATTTTGAGTTTCAAAAGCCGCAGCTTTTGTGTCAATATGCTTTTGAGGATTATAAAAACTGCCATCTATACCCGAATAAATTGATGTAAACATATTGTTAAGTTCAGACATTTTTGTTGGCCAATTAAGAACTGAACCAGCAATATTTATAAAGGACGTAGCAATTCCACAATCTGCGAGGTGTTCTGAGTCGCAAATGTTGTTAATTTTTAAGACTTTGCTCAGGCCTTCGGTGAGGAACGCCTCGGCAGCCGTGTCTTTTGTTGCAGTAACAGAACCATCTGTATTTGTGCCTTCATATTCGCCATAACCGTTCAACTGTGGCATCATTGCGATGGCCTGAGACATGCGAGCATAAAGCGCTTTGCGTTGCGTGTTCCAAGTCCGTTCGTTGATGTTCGCCATTAAAGATGGCAACGTGATTGCGGCAACCACGCCGATGATTGTGAGGGACAATAAAATCTCTGCCATTGTAAACGCGTAGCGTTTACAGGGCGATAACACCATGTGGGTTGA
>JAZUCM010000005.1:0-7063 GCA_045639085.1 Candidatus Gastranaerophilus bacterium | reverse complement strand
GTTCAATAGGGGGGGGGGGCGCCTCAAAGTCCTGATTATATCTGGCGTTGCGGCTCATGTTTTGCCAAAACCTCCGACCCTTGGTGAGTGCATATTTTCTAGCACCACTTGAAAAACACAAGAAAATATGGTAGAATACGTATATGAGAATAATCGGAGGTAAACATGAGTAAAAATCTTGGATTTACGATGGCAGAGTTTTTGCTGTCATTGACTATTATCGGCGTTGTTGCGGCGATTACATTGCCAAGCTTAATGGCGAATATTAACGAACGCACTTGGAATACGCAACGTAAAGCACTTTACGCGAGATTAAGCCAAGCGATTGCGATGATGCCACAGTTGAATGGTTACGGCGAATACGAAGGTACAAACACTGATGGCGTAGTAAGCGCAACAAAAGACACCGCTGCGGAAGCTTTTCTAACGGAAGGCCTAAGTAAAGTTTTGAAAATCAACAACATTTGTGATGCCCTCACCTAGCAGATTGCGGAATTGTAGCGTCATTTACAAATTTGGCGGGTTCAACAATTACGTGGCCAACCAAACTATCAGAATTAAACAGCATGTTCACAAGTACTTACGAAACGGCGTCTAGCGATAAGTACACAAACCCACAAAAACACATTGACACAAAGGCAGCCGCATTTGAAACACAGAATGGTGAAACTATCGCACTTTATTACAATCCACAGTGTACAGCAGACGTTGAGGGTAATGCATGGCACTATTCTCAACCCAAAATGTGTGCAAACTTCATTTACGACTTGAATGGCAACAAAGGACCTAACGCTGTAGGTAAAGATATTGGCTTCATTACGGCCCTTTACCCGACTGATTCAAACGTGGTAGCGCCATACCCATTGGCTACTAATGCTGCAAGTGGAACGGCAATTGCCCAAACGGCAGCCTCAGCAGCTTGCTCAGCACAAGATTCTGAAAGCAGATTACCAAATCGTGACGAACTTTCAGCGATGTTCTATAACAAAACTCTTCTTGGAATTGCGTCCGGTACCTTTTGGTCTGGCTCTGTCATCTCTTCTGGAGAGTCTGGCACGGTTTGGTACCAGAATTTCCGCGCGGGCACTCGCGGCCCGCTCACACGGTCTCGCACTATCGACGTAAGGTGTGTAAAACGTTAAAATTTTTAATACTAATAACCTAGGTTTAAAACATGGTCGGGAATTTAACTTCCGGCCATTTTCTCTTGTTTCCATACACTTGACAAGTCGTAGCCAATAAGTTACAATATGTTTGTGAAGGAAATTCGATTTTATAAAATGTCAAATGATAAAGTTCCGTTCGAGATTTGGTATCGAACAAAGGATAAGGCTGTACAAAGTCGTATTTTGTCCAGATTGCAGAATGTCCAACGTGGAACTTACGGTGCTTTTAGAAATTTAACTCACGGCGTGAAAGAATTAAAGTTTACATCTGGTGATAGAATTTACTTTGCGGAAATCGATAATGTAATAGTCTTGTTGTTGTGTGGTGGTGACAAAACCAGGCAAAGCAATGATATAGAAAAAGCTATAGAATATTTGCGCGATTATAATGAAAGGAGTAGCAATAATGCGTAACGAAGCAAAAAACTTGATAAATACATTTCCATTATTTGATGATTTTTTGAAATCTGAATTAAATGATGAGGAGTTGCGCCGCGCTTGGATTGACAATGCGTTGAAAGAATATAGTCAAACAAAAGATGTTAATCAATTGGTTTTATGCCTGAAACCTTTGATTGAAAAGGATTATACTATTTGTGAATTTGCCAAGCTTACAGGAATTCATAGGGTTACTTTGTATAAAATATTTTCTTATAAGATTATCCCTAGTGTTGATGTATTAAATCGTATTTTTTCTACACTTGGTTATAGTTTGACTTTGAGTATTGCTTAATTGGTGATTATTTTCTCATGTTTCCATACACTTGACAATGTGTATCTTGTATGATACACTATTTGTATGAAAAAAATTATCAAGTATCAACTTCCAAATGGGAAAATCCCGTTTGATGACTGGTTTTATAGTTTGGATAAAACCAAAAAAGCTGAGGTTATTATAAGGCTCGAACGTTGTAAATTGGGTTTATTAGGCAAGCACCGTAACTTAACTAAAGGGATTACTGAATTGAAGTTTTTTTCGGGTGAAAGAATTTATATTTCTCAAAGAAATGATGTGATTATTGTTTTATTAAATGCAGGTGATAAAAAACGGCAATCTGATGATATTGCAAATGCTTTGAAATTTATACAAGATTATAATGAAAGGATGTCTGACCATGAGTAAAATGCCGGAATTTAATACTTTAGATTATCTAAAAGATGATATTGAATTACAACAAGAATATTTAGAACAATTGTTCTGTTCGTATGTTGAGGATAATAACGCCGAAGCGTTTTTATCTGCGTTAAAACCTTTGATTGAATTAAACTATAATATAACAGAGTTTGCTCAAAAAACGGGTATAAACAGGACTTACTTTTATAAATTATTTAATAATAAAGTTGTACCTGATTTTCCCACAATCATGATTATTATAAAAAATCTTGGTTTTAAAGTTAATTTCAAGTTAATTAAAGTTTTTTAAAAAATATCCCCCGAGTTTGTTCGGGGGATGATTTTTTATTCTTCGTTATTTCCGTCGAGGAGGCTGCCTTGTTCGACTGTTGTTTCCGGCTCGGCAGTTGAAGTTTCTGCTTTGCCTTGGAACTCTTCGTCCTCATCTGGGTTTAGAATTTTGTTTACTGAACATACTGAGTCGCTGTCAACCAGGTTGATTGCTTTGACGCCTGTTGCAGGTCTGCCTTGACGTGAGATTGAACCAGCGTTGATTCGTGTTACGATACCGCTTGCGGTTACCATCATAATATCGTCGGTATCTTTTACGATTGTGAGGGCTACAAGTCTTGACGCTGAGGTTTTGAATTTCGTTGCAATCAAGCCGATTCCGCCTCTGTTTTGGGTACGGAATTCAGAAATTTTAGTACGTTTTCCAAAACCGTCAGAAGTTACGACAAGTAAGTCTGCGTCATAATCTTTAGGAACGATGTCGCAGCCGATGAGTTCATCGCCTGTGCGTAATTTCATTGATGTTACGCCACGTGCACTTCTGCCTAATGGTCTTAAATCTTCGATTGGGAATCTGATTGCCATACCGCAAGATGTACCGATTAATATTTCGTCTTTTGCGGTTGCAAGTTTTACCCAACAAAGCTCGTCATCTTCTTCTAAGCCGATAGCGATAATGCCGTTTCTTCTTATGTTGGAGAAGTTGTCGAGTTCTATTCTCTTGATGTAGCCTTTTTTGGTTAACATAATTAGGTTCAAATCGTGAGAGAATGTGCTTACAGGAACAACTGCGGTAATTTTTTCATCTTGTTCGATTGGTAGAACGTTGACGATTGGAAGTCCTTTTGCTTGGCGTCCGCCTTCTGGGAAGTCGTAAACGTTCAAGCTGTATACTGTTCCTTTTGATGAGAAGAACAACACTTTATCGTGCATCATTGCAGTGAAGAAGTGTTGAATATCATCATCTTCTTTCGTTTTAATACCTGATTTACCACGAGTTGCGCGGTTTTGGCGCTCGAATGTATCTAGTGAAATACGTTTCAAATAACCTTGGTGTGTAATGAATACTGCCATCGGTGTGTTTGGAGTTAGGTCTTCGATAGTTACTTCGCCTTGTTCAGGTAGAATTTGAGTTTTTCTGTCATCGCCGAATTTTTCTTTATCTTCGTTTAATTCTGTTTTGATTATGTCGAGAATTTTTTGACGGCTTGCCAAAATTGATTCGTATTCAGCGATTTTCTTCAATAATTCGTCGTATTCGGCTTTGACTTTGTCTTGTTCCAATCCTGTTAATCTTCTCAATTGCATTTCAAGGATTGCGTTAGATTGATCAACATCTAAGCCAAAACGTGACATCAAGCCGTTACGAGCGTCTTCGGTGGTTTTTGATTTTTTGATAAGTTCGATAACTTCGTCGATTGAACCTAGTGCAATCAATAAACCTGCTAAGATGTGCGCTCTGACTTTAGCTTTTTTCAAGAAGAAGATTGTTCTTCTTGTAACGATTTCGACACGGTGTTCAACGAACTCTTCAAGAACTTGCTTTAAGTTCAATAGGCGAGGTTGTTTTCCGCAAAGTACAACATTGTTTACGCCGAAAGTCGTTGAAAGTTGTGTGAATTTGAATAAGTTATTTTTAACGACATCAGGTTTAGCGTCACGTTTAAGTTCGATAACGATACGCATACCGTCGCGGTCGGATTCATCGCGGATGTCAGAAATTCCGTTGATACGTTGTTCTTTAACAAGGTCAGCAATTTTTTCGATAAGCATTGCTTTGTTGACTTGGTAAGGGATTTCAGTGATAACGATAGCAGTTCTTGCTTGACGTCCGCCACCGCCTGCGATTTCTTCAAATCCTGCAACAGCCTGCATTTTGATAGAGCCACGGCCGGTTTCATAAGCTTGTTTGATGTCAGACAAGCCGATAATTGTTGCCGCAGTTGGGAAGTCAGGTCCTTTGATATGTTCCATCAGTTCTGCGATTGTAATAGCCGGATTGTCAATTAGGGCGATTGTTCCGTCAACGACTTCACATAGGTTGTGAGGCGGAATATTTGTTGCCATACCAACCGCGATACCTGAAACGCCGTTTAATAATAACATAGGCAAGCGAACAGGAAGAACGGAAGGCTCTTGAAGTGAGCCGTCGAAGTTTGGTTCAAATTCAACAGTTTCACAATCGATATCAGCAAGCATAGACGGAGTGATTTTGTTCATGCGGGCTTCTGTGTAACGCATTGCGGCTGCGCCGTCACCATCGACTGAACCGAAGTTTCCGTGTCCGTCAACTGTTAGGTAACGAGTTGAGAAATCTTGTGCCATACGAACTAAAGCCTCATAAACGGCAGTATCACCGTGAGGGTGGTATTTACCAAGAACTTCCCCAACGATACGGGCGCATTTCTTGAACGGTTTGTCAGGTGTCATGCCAAGTTCATTCATTGCGTAAAGAATACGCCTGTGAACAGGTTTTAAACCATCACGTACATCCGGTAATGCACGACCTACTATAACGCTCATTGCATAGTCGATGTACGAACGTTTCATTTCTTCTCTGATATTAACAGGAACGATTTTGCCATCGTCAAATATATTTTGCTGACTCAAAGTTCTCTCCTTTTTCCCCTAATCTATTCTAATATGTTCATATTATAGCACAAAAACTTTATTTTTGCATAAAATAAAGAAAATTTTACAAAAAATCTTGCAAAGTTGCGCTTTGCGTGGTATTATTGAGGTATGCAAATAGATATTTCAAATTTAAAATCTGCATTAGAAACGTTAAAAAACGGAAAAAGGACACTTGATGAAAATAGTGAGTGTTTTTATGTTGATATGCTTGAAGATTCTTGTATAAAAAGGTTTGAATACACATTAGAACTTTCAAGAAAAACAATGAAACGAGTTTTGAAAGTGATTTATGGTAAGTCAGAAGAAGAGTTAACAGTAAATAACATTTATCGTTTTATGCAAGGGTATAAATTTATCAATAACTGGGAAAATTGGCGTGAATATACGGAAAAACGCAATAGTACAGCGCATGAATACAATTTATATAAATCGCGAATGTTGATGACGTTAATTCCTCGGTTTATTGTTGATGCTGATGATTTGATTAAAAATATGGAAGAAAAATTACCATGTTAAAAGGTGTTTTGGACAAAGAATATGCAATAATTCTTGACATTTTGCAGGATTATAATGCTGAGTTTTTTGCGTACGGTTCTCGTGTTCGCGGAGATTTTTCCGCTTTATCCGATTTGGATGTCATGGTAAAATCTGCTGAATTTGATAGGATTTTGCCGGAATTAAAGGAGCGGTTTGATAAAAGTTATTTACCTTACATTGTGAATTTTGTTAATTATGATACATTGGATGGTAGTTTTTATGATTTAATCAAAAATGATTTGGTGAAAATTAATTAGAAGATGGAGGTTAGTGTGATTGACGGTTTACTTTTAGCGATTAGTGAAGCAGCTTTATGTCTTAGAAAAGTGAGGAAGCATTCCAAGATTTATATCCGTTTTGCGTTTTATATGTTGACGGTTAATCTATCTTCTTGTGCGATTAAATTTTTGGGGTCAAGCGAAGCTCAAAATATGTTGGGTAATGTTTTAAGATTGGATGTGCTGATTGGGATTTTAGCATTTTTATCGTTGTTTTTTACTTTTTTATGTATTGCGGATATTGTTGTTTCTTTGGTAAAAGTGTTTTATCGTGATAATAAAAAAATACCGTTAATTGATGAAAATTATTTGAATCAAAGCCTTTGGCTATACGATTTCGTATATATTTTGATATTTTTCATCGAGCCTGCCATTATGGAAGCCAGAAAATTGGTGGGTTAAAGAAAGTTAGGAGCAAAGTTAATTAGTTAATGAGTTCAATTGATAAAGTTAATAGTTAATAAGTTAATGAATTAATTCGTGCGACTGCGTCGCACTAGTTAATAAGGAATAACGTAAATGGTTAAAGGGTTAAAGGGTTAAAAGGTTAAAAAGTTAAAGGGTTAAAAGGGTTTATGGAAATAAATAATGGTAAAACTCTGCGATTATGCCATTGTAAATTACGTTAATCCCCTTTAACCTATTAACCCTTTAACCTTTTAACACGTTACGCAATTTTCATTATGCACGAAATAAGCATGCCCCCCTTGACAAACCCCTCATGATAGTGCATAATGAAAATATGAATTATACAAAATACAATAGTGGAATATACAGTTCAATAGGGGGGGGGGGCGCCTCAAAAGCCTGATTATATCTGGCATTGCGGCTCATGTTTTGCCAAAATCTCCGACCCTTGCGAACGCAAGATTACGGAGGTAAACATGAGTAAAAATCTTGGATTTACGATGGCTGAAATATTGCTGTCGTTGACAATCATCGGCGTTGTCGCCGCAATCACTTTGCCATCACTAATGGCAAATATTAACGAACGAACTTGGAACACTCAGCGCAAAGCTCTTTACGCCCGCATGAGCCAAGCA
>JAZUCM010000004.1:0-4507 GCA_045639085.1 Candidatus Gastranaerophilus bacterium | reverse complement strand
TTCGCCATTAAACTTGGCAGCGTAATTGCGGCGACCACGCCGATGATTGTGAGGGATAATAATATCTCTGCCATGGTAAATGCCTTGCGGCAAGGCGTTAGGGCGATAGGGCTATAAGGGGATAAGTTCGAAATGGACGGTTTTAACAAGCCGGGAAAATTTGTTTTTTGCATGTTTACCTCCGTAATCTTGCGCTCGCAAGGGTCGGAGGTTTTGGCAAAACAGGTCGCTGAAACCCAAGTATAATCAGGCTGTTGAGGCGCCCCCCCCCCCTATTGAACTTTTCATTCTTTTATTGTATTTTGTATAATTCATATTATCATTATGCACTATGACGGGGATTTTGTCAAGCCCCCCCCTAAGGCAAAAAATAATGCTCACGAGTACTTGATTTTTTATTTTTTTGTATTTAAATATATCTAAAGGTCATATATTTTTGCATCTTGGGTTATATGAGGATATAATCAACACGAGACAGTCATTTCTTTAAGAAATGTAAATTTTTGCATATTAAATCTCACCAAGTAGCAAAAAAAAAATATCAGAAGTTATTTGCAAACATAGAGGTTATATTTAAAGGAGTGTGTATGAGAATACAAGCAATTGCACAATCGAACGGGGTTTACCAGAAAAAAAATTTACAAAAAACACAGGGAAAAACTAACGACAATCATCCAAATTTTAACAATTTGGTGACGTTATCTTTTGGTGGAACCAACCCAAATCATACGATTTTTGTAGGCGCCGAAATCAAAAATTTGCAACAAGTTGGCGGCGTTGCGACAGTACTGTTTGATTATGCAAATATTCCGGGAACCGACGCGGCGATGGTATTGCCATATTACAACGGAAAACTTACATACGATACAAAAGGCCAATACACAGGCCACGTTGATGTACACCGCTTCCCGGTAGGCCACGAACACGCCGGCAAACCTTTCTTCACCAACGCTGATTTAAGCAAAACCAAACTAACAGAAGTTTACAACGACCCGGGCAAATATTATTTGCTTGACGAAATCGCTGTCGGCAAAGCCCCTTGGGATTCCTCAGCAAAAACAGGAGTTTACAGACTACACGACAAAGGCAGAATTAAAGGCGTAAACCAAGATGTATTCTTCATTTACACCGATTCTTTAGCCGAAATGCCTAAACCGTACGCCGATGGTGCATACTCCTCAAAAACTGCCCAAAAATCTGTTGATGAAGCCGCAAAATTGGATTTTAAACCTACACCTTACGCCGAATTCGGAAGAGTTTTTGTTGAGTTCGAAGACCAAATTATCAGAAACACAAGAACCGCAAGCGGCGAAGTATTCAGCCCAATGACAATTAGCTGTTCTGACGCGCAAACCGCATATATTCCATACTATATGAGAGCAAAAGGCATCAAGGATGAGTTACCAATCTATACCCTACACAACGGCGGTGACGGTTACACAGGGCAAACCAGCGGGAAAATAATGTTCCAAAACTTAGCACTGGCACTTGATGAAAAAACAAGAGAACAAGCAATCAACAATTTGCTGGACAACAAAGAATATTTATTGAGTGCACACAACGGCCAGACAGATGCTTATTTCAAAAAATTCATGCCTAAACTCGTCGATGGCAGCGGAGCGTTTAACCCAACATTAATACCATTCCTCTACGCAAGGAAAGAAGATGGTTACGTAAAACTTGTAAACACCGTTTCCAAAGGATACGCAGAAGGCTTGGCGTTCAACGAAAATATCCCATCAGGTATTCGCAAATTCTGGAAATCTCTCTACAAAGAAGGTTCCGCCGTAGGGATTTTGAACCCACTCAACGACCCATCCTTATCTGCATTTGAAGGCGCAGACAAAGGCTATCTTCCAGGCTATGAATCAGAATTTACAATAAAATACGCGGATGGCTCATCTGAAACAATCAAACCTTTCCGCAGATTTAGCGAATCTTTCTTCAAAGACGAAGCCGGCAACGTTAAAGTCAACGAAGAAACGTTAAAACACGTTGAAGAAGTGAAACTTGACAACCAAATTAACTTCTTAAAACGCCTACAAGGTAAATTCGATGCAGAAGGATTTGACGGCGAAGTTCAAGTCAAAAATAAAACAATCAAGGGTGAAAAAGTCCGCAACCTTCTCATCAACGGGCTTGAAGGTCGCGATGTTGAGTTAATCGGCCATATTTCACCGGAAATCATTGAAAAATTCGAGGCTGCTAAAGCCGGCAACGGTGTCGCACCAAAAGTTTTCGTAAGCTGGGGACGTATCGACGGACAAAAAGCTCTTGACAACACAATGAAAGCGTACGAACGCTACCTAAAAGTCAACCCAGATGCCGTTCTTGTTTTGGGCGGCCCACCACTCGTCGACAACGACGGAAACGTTGCGGACTGTACAAAACAAATTATGGATCTGGCAACAAAAATGAGCGAAAAAGAAGGAATCAAAGGCAAAATGGTATTCATGCCAACCTTCGCCCCGGGAAAAGTTCTCTCCGGCGTTGCTGATGCAGCTGTTTTCCCATCAAGATTTGCTCCGTGCGAACTCACCGACCTCGAAAGTATGAAATACTTCCTCAGAGTTATCGCATCTAACTGCCAAGGTCTCGCAGACAAAAACTTCGACGCAAGAATGGATGGCGCAGAAAAAGCTACCGGCTACAAAACAATTCACGAATTCTTCGGAATCACCCAAGACACAATCGAAAAAGATGACGAAATTTCTCAACTGTTCTTTAAAGGTGATAAATCCGAACAATTAACCGGTTTCAACAAGCTTTATGCAGATGCAGAAAAAGAATTTCTCACAAAAACCGGCAACAGCGGATACTCTTATCGTGAAAGTTTAACCACAAACTTGTCCGAAGAACTCCAAACAACCCTCACACAAGCGGCTCACAAAAACGCTAAAGCAGAAATCGAAAAACTAAAACTTTCACTCGATGAACAAACAAAACTAAAAAATCTCGTAATCGCTGACGCAAAAGACAAAGAATTAATTAACAAATTCGCTCAAAACGAGAAATTAAACGCAAAAGAAACCACAAAACTTATAGAAATCCTCAACGCAAGCTCTCTTGAACCTGCAGCCAAAACCCGATTCACTGAACTTGCAAACGGAACGACACACAGAAATACAGAAGATTCAATCCTGAGAATATTGTTCAACAAAGATAATCTTCAAAACAAACAAATAAAATTGGACGGTGGCGCGCTGAAAGATGAAGACTTTAGCGTTCTAAAACAATACCTCCAAAACCCAACCCAAACCACCAGAAAAGTACTCGACGACAGACTTCTGGTTACGGGTATGTTAGACGAATCTCAACTAGACGTCGCAAAACGCGTGTTCAATTTCGACCCGATTTTGAACTATCTTCACGACACCGCAAAATACCAAACAAAATACAACACCCTCATCGAGCGTTGTCGCAACGAAATAATGGAAAAAGAAATATTTGAATGTATGAAACTTGTAGCCGAAGAATCCACTGAAGGTCGCACTCAAATGTTACTTAACCATTATTTGATGGACACAACCTGGGATGGCAACGCCAAGTTGACCGGCTTAACACGCGACCCGCACAACACCGGCGCCGTTCCTGTTTCATCAAAATACCTATATGGAGAAGGTTCAGCACGCCAACGCACAGCAGAGCAAGAAAAAGTCGGGTTCCAAGACTTCTTACAAGACCTTCGTGAAAAAATAAAACCAAACGAAAAAGGCAGCCGCAACCGCTCACGCAATAATGTATACGCCCAAGCAGCCGAAGCGGCCGAAGACGCAGCCAAAACCGGCGGTATGTCAAAAGGAATGAAAATTGCCCTTGGTGTCGGAGCCGGACTCCTCGCTCTAGGTGGCGCTTATTACGCTATGAGAAAATCCAACTCCGAAAAAGCTAACGCCCACGGCGATACATTCAAATCTTCGGCACCACCTACCCAACAAGCTGCGTTGAACAACCAATACTTAACAACAAAATAAAACAAAAATATCCACCCAACGACATTCTTGGGTGGATATTTAAATTTATATTCATGCCGCTGGCGCTAAAGCTCTAACGCTTAACACACCTTACGTCGCGATAGTAAGACCGTGTGGTCGGGTAGCGAGTGCCCGCGCCGAAACTCTGGGTCCAAGCCGTGCCAGACTCTCCAGAAGAGATGACAGAGCCAGACCAAAAGACACCGGACACAATGCCGAGAAGTTCTTTGTTATAGAACATCGCGGTTAATTCGTCACGATTTGGCAATCTGCTTTCAGGATCTTGTGCTGAACATTTTGCACTAGCCTCGGTTTGTGCTACTGATGTAGCGGCATTGGTTGCTAGGGCAGGTGGTGCCACGACATTTGAATCCGTTGGGTAAAGGGCTGTAATAAAGCCAATATCTTTTCCAACAGCATTAGGACCTTTGTTTCCATTCAAGTCATAGACAAAGTTTGCGCACATCTTAGGTTGACTGTAGTGCCATGCGTTGCCTTCAACGTCTGCATTACAGTATGGGTTGTAAAATAAT
>JAZUCM010000003.1:0-26556 GCA_045639085.1 Candidatus Gastranaerophilus bacterium | reverse complement strand
GCGCCTCAAAGTCCTTGCTATAATTGGCATTGCGAGGGTAAATATACATGTTTTGCCGAGCCTTCCGCCCCTGTTGATACAAGCGAGAAGGAGCATAATATGAGTAAAAATCTTGGATTTACGATGGCTGAAATATTGCTGTCTTTGACAATTATCGGCGTGGTCGCGGCGATTACTTTACCATCACTAATGGCTAACATTAACGAACGCACATGGAACACCCAGCGAAAAGCTTTGTACGCCCGCATGAGTCAAGCTCTTTCAATTATGCCGCAAATGGGTGGATATGGAAAAGTTACCGTGGCGTCAGGTAGTGTTACCGAAGATACCGCGGCTGAGGCTTTTTTAACTGAAGGTTTGTCTAAAGTACTCAAGATTAATAACATCTGCGACAGCGAACATCTTGCTGATTGTGGCGTTCCGACGTCATACACCAATATGGCCGGCTCTACAATTACTTGGCCAACAACAATCGGCGCTTGGAATAATCATTTTGTTAATTTTTCATTTGTTGGCAGCGGTTGGAATGCAGATGGAACTGATCAGCATTTTTCGTATTCTCAACCAAACACCAAGGCCGCAGCATTTGAAACATTAAACGGTGAAACAATTGCACTGTATTATAATCCAAATTGTAAAAACAGTGCAGGTGAAGTGTGGCATTATACACAACCCCAGATGTGTGCAAACTTTGTCTACGACTTAAATGGTAATAAAGGTCCTAATATGGTTGGTAAAGATATAGGTTTTATCACTGCCCTTTACAATAATGATACAAATATCGTTGCGCCAATGCCCCTTTCAACCAATGCGAAAAGCGGAGCAACAATGGCACAAACAGCAGCCTCAGCAGCCTGCACGGAACAGGATCCAAATTCAAGAATACCAAACATTGATGAACTTACCTCAATGTACTATAACAAAGACCTTGTTGGTATCTCGTCCGGTGTCTTTTGGTCCGGCTCCGTTGTTTCTGCTAGTTCGGCTTGGCGCCAGGTTTTCGACACGGGCACTCGCGGCTCGACCACGCGGTCCAATTCCCGCTACGTGCGCTGCGTGCAGCGATAAATTGAATTTCAATTATTTTAACAAATTGGCGGGAGAATTTCTTCCGCCTTTTTTGTCTACAAAAATTTTTGCCTTGACGGGCGTTAATGTTTGCCATAGAATGTTGGTAATAGGGATTTTATCATGAAATATTCAATTTACTCCGCGGTTGTTATAGGTAGCGGGATTTCAGGGCTTTACACAACGTTAAGAATGAATAGGAATTTGGAACTTCCTGACAATATTTTGCTTGTGACCAAGTCTAAGTTGGGCGAAAGTAATTCTCACTATGCTCAAGGGGGCATGGTTGGTGTTATGCAAGAAAATAAAGAAGATTCTATCGCGTCTCACGTCGCCGATACGTTGAAGGCCGGTGCGGGGTTGAATATTGCGGATACTGTTAAGGCGATTTCGTGTAATTCGGATTCTGTTATCAAAGATTTGATGAATTATGGCGTTGAGTTTGATACGAATGAGGACGGCAAACTGAGTTATACGCTCGAGGCTGCGCATAGTGTAAGACGTGTTTTGCACTCAGGTGGTGATGCTACAGGACGTCGTATTCAAGAGGCTTTGGCGAAAACTCTTTTAGAGTCTGACGGCGTTGATGTCTATGAGAATTTTATTGCTGTTGATTTGTTGTTGAACGCTGAGGGCGAATGTAAAGGTGTTGTGCTGTTTAATACGGTTACAAAAGAGTACGAAGTTATTTATTCATCTGTTGTTGTTTTGGCGACGGGAGGTATTGGTCAGCTTTACAAATATACGACTAATCCTGAGGGTGCAACGGGTGATGGACTTGCATTGGCGTTTAATGCAGGTGTTCAACTTCGTGATATGGAATTCGTTCAGTTCCATCCAACGGCGTTTGCGGCTGATGGGGTGAAAAATCGTTCGTTAATTACCGAAGCTTTACGCGGAGAAGGGGCGAAACTGGTTCATCAGGATGGTGAAGAGTTTATGGCTAAGTATGATGAGCGTAAAGAGTTGGCGCCGCGCGATATTGTTACTCGTTCTATTTGTCGCGAGATGATTTCAAAAAACGTGTCTAATGTTTATTTGCAAGCCGCTCATATCGGTAAGGAAAAATTGGCACATCGTTTCCCTACAATTACCAGAATTTGTCGCAAGTATGGGGTTGATATAAACAAGGATTTAATCCCGGTTGCGCCGGCTGCACATTATTTTATGGGTGGAATCGTTGCTGATGTCGCGGGAAAAACATCTATCAACGGACTTTATGCTGTCGGAGAGGTCGCGTCAACAGGTTTGCACGGGGCAAACCGCCTTGCAAGTAATTCGTTGTTGGAATGTGTTGTTTGCGCGTATAATCTTGTTGAAATGTTGAAAAATTCTGATTTGAGCGCACCAAAACAGATTGACACTGAAATTAAGTATGTAATTGATCGCTACAGTGATGACGCTGTCGTTGATGAAAGCATAGATATTGACGTTTTTTCATTGATTCAGCAGTTGAAAGATTTGATGTGGGATAAGGTCGGGATTTTTAGAGATGAACTTTCGCTGAAAAGTGCGCTTGTCGAGTTGAATAAGTTGGTGTTGAATTTTAACCGCGAGTATAAATGTTTGAGTCGTGAAGAATATGAGTTTCGCAATATGTTGATTGTTGCAAAGGCGATAACGCAATCAGCTCTGAATCGTAAGGAATCTCGCGGCGCGCATTTTAGGAATGATTTCCCGGCTTGTGCTGATTTTGGTGAGCACAGCTACTATAATATTGATAAGGAGAAAGTATGTTAAGCAGATTTTATATTGAAGAACACGTTAGAGAAGCATTGAAGGAAGATATCGGTTTTGGTGATATTACGACAGAAAACCTTGCGGGCGAAAACGATTATTTGGAAGGTTTTTTGAATACCCGAACTGATGGTGTGTTGTGCGGGGTGGACGTTTTTAAATGCGTTTATGAAATGCTTTCTAAAGATATTAAAATCAAATTTTATTTTAAAGACGGAGATGTGATAAAAAAAGGTGACAAGTTGGCGGATATTTCCGGGCCGGCGAAGGAACTTTTGATGGGAGAAAGATTGGCGTTGAATTATATTCAGCGTATGAGTGGGATTGCGACTGAAACTGCAAAATATCAAGCTGCTATTGCGCCTTATTCTGCCAAAATTGTTGACACCAGAAAAACTACTCCGAACTTCCGTGCGTTTGAAAAATATTCTGTTAAGACTGGTGGCGGTGCGTTGCACAGGTTTAATTTGTCTGATTGCGCGATGATTAAGGACAACCACATCAGACTTGCGGGTTCAATCACCAATGCTGTCACGAAGTTGCGTGCGGCTATTTCGCATGCCCATAAAATTGAGGTTGAGTGCGATACGTTAGAACAAGTAAAAGAGGCTGTAGCGTGTAAGGCTGATATTATTATGCTTGACAATATGTCAACCGGCATGATGAAAGAGGCTTGTGATTATATAGCGGGTCGTGCGATAGTCGAGGCGAGCGGTAACGTTCATTTGGATACGGTAAATGCGATTGCTGCGTGTGGAGTTGATATCATCTCATCCAGCGCGATTGTGGCAAAAGCACCGACGCTAGACATTGGGCTGGATATATAATCGACACGAGTGTGGAAAAAGCACCAACGCTAGACATTGGGTTGGATATTTAATATGTTAGTGTTAAAAGGTTAATAGGTTAAATAGTTAAATGGGGTTATGAATATAATTCAATATGTTCATCCCGCGTAAAATTATTATATTGATTTATTCCCTCTTAGCGAACCTTTTAACCTTTTAACTTTTTAACCATTTAACCTTTAAGTATGTGTTTTGTATTTCTTTGACCCGATATTTAACATCCCTTAACATTTCCGCAATTTTCGTTCCCCAATCTCCTTTATATATATACGGGATATATAGGGAATATTTATGGCGTCTATAAATAAAGTTGTAAAAATTGTTGATACGGTTGCGGATTTTGCATTGATGGGCAAGAATGGATTGAGATTGGCGCCCTTGAAGTCGCCTAAGGTTACGGTGCCTGTTGGTAAACTTACTTATGCGCCAAAGTTGAAAGTTGTTGGAGCGGTAGAATCTACCGGGCAAAAGATTTCCGCAATTGCAAGAAAAGAAGAAATTTTGGCAAAATATGCATCAGAAAAAGGGTTTAATCTTGATGATGTTACCGCTCAATTTCAAAATGCTGAAAAATATCTTGATGAAGTTTCTTTGGAACAACTTTTAAAATATGCGGAAAAAAGTGATGTAAAGTTGTTTAAAAATAGCAAGAAAAAATTTGCAGGTGTCTTAGCGAAATATACCAATACAAATATCTTATCTGCAACTAATCAGAAACCTATTTTTTCGTTGTTGAATGTAAGTATGGTGATGATGTCAAAGTTAATGCAAGATATTTGAAAGAGTTGTTGGCGCTTGAGCGCGAAGGAAAGGTTACGCCGGAAGTTATTTCGATTGTAATCACGCATAGCGGCAAACAGACGGCTGCGATTGTTGAATGTTTGCGCTCAGGCAAACTTAATATGGATAATCTTAATGAAGCGTTGATGTTGACAAGAAATTCTTATTCTTTGAATTTGATTAATGCAAAGTCATTGGATGATTTGTCGGTTGCGGAGATGAAACAGTTAAGAAATATTATAGCGGTTAAGGGTTCTAATCTACATTCCGGTAAAGCTGCAATTGAGCAAACTTTTAGAGATACTTTATGCGAACTGGATACTCCTTTAATGCCTAAAGATTTAATTGCTCGTCAACGAGTTTTATCTCAAGTTGTAGAAAGACTTTCAACCTTAACTAAGGTAAACAAAGTTTCTCCTGAGGTATCAAATAGATTTGCGCAAAATTTTGGCAATGTTGAAAAAGCGTTTGTGAATGCAACTGGCAGTATTGACGATTTGGCAAATGCCGGCGGAGTTCAATTGAGATATTCTCGTGACGCGTTTAAACAAAATATTACGGCGCAAATTAGTCATTTGCCTAAAAATGAACAGACAAAAATTTTGGAAAAATTTGGCTTGATTAGAGTTGAAGACGATATTTTAGGTGGTTTCCCGGTCTTGGCTCAGGATGTTAAAGGCTTGTCACAAACTGAAATCGCAATCAATAACGAGATTGGTAAATTTTTATTCCAAAATGAAGTAGTCCTTCCAAAAGGTTTTGAGAATTACCAACGCGCGTTGGATGATATAGTTGAGGCTTTTCCTGAATTTATGTATACGATTGGTTCAAAGCAACACGATACTCATTATTTAGGCTTGGCAGAACATATTTTGAAAGTTTTTGAACAAAATATGAAAAACCCGCTTTACAAAAAATTGAATGCGCAAGAGCGTCGTATATTAGGTGTTTCAACGATATTGCACGATTTGAATAAAACCGAAAAAATGATTGATGATATTCATCCGTTGATTTCTTCTCAGTCAACAAATGCGATTATGGAAAGATTTCCGAATTTGAGTTTGAATGAAAAAGACAGAATTATTAATCTGGTCGAAAATCACCATTGGTTGACTCAAGTCAGTGATGATGCGGTGTACGATTTTGATACAGTGCAAAAATTGGCCTATAAATTCAGAAGCGGCAATGATTTTATAATGGCGAAAATTTTTGCAGAGTCTGATTTGAAAGGTGTGAATGTGACCTTTTGGGAAAATTTTGGCAGCAAAATTAATTCTCCTATGAGTAAAGCTATTGAAAAAGAAATTGAAACGTTGCAAATGAATGGTAAAGCGATTTTTACGGCTGACATTACAATGAAAAAAGCACTTCAAAACGGCGGTGTGAAAACAGTTCTTGGCACAGGTGCTGAGCAAACAAATAACGTTGTCATAAAAGCTTCTCAAATAGGATTGGATGAAATGCCGGTTCTTTATCACGCGCCGGCAACGGATGACGCATTTACGATGATGATGTCCGGCATGGGTTACGGTAAAGAAGGGGTATTTTCTGTAACAATGGGCAAAAACGGTCGTAGCGCCGTGTTCCAAAAACGTCCTGAATTTATTTTGTTTAGACGTCCTAATCAGAATAATGTTGTTTATGCAGCACTCGAAAATGGGGACACCGGCGCAAATAAAGATTATTCTGCAATGATGAAATTTGCTTTTGAAAATAAAGGTTTTAGCGAATTTGTTTGTAAAGATTACGCGACGTTGACCGGCAAAGTTTTGGCAAGAGAAACTTACGGCAAGTTATATCGCGAAATTTCGTCTTTGGAAAATCCGCATTCTATTCATTCAAATAAAGTTGTAAAAGATATTTTAGGCGGTCAAGATGAGGCCTTGGCTTTTGAAAAAGCGATTATTAACGGTAATAATAAACTAGTTTGTCAAGGTGATAAGACGACAACGGATTTCTCTGAACTTGTGGCCGGAGATCTAAGAGCCGGTGGCATGGGCACAAATAGACAGCCTCAAGATATGTCTTTTAGCGTTCGTAAGCTTTGCGAAAAATATAATTTGCCAATTGTTGTGTTTGATTAGAAATGTAAGTACGTTCTCTACACTTCTTCCGGCAGGTAAAAATCAGAGTTTTTCAGGATATCTCTAACGATAGTCGCATTTTTTTGTCCGTGCGTAACCGTTTGATATTGTTGAATGATACTGATTATGTCGTCCACGCTTAGTTTTATTGTGCGACGTTTTTGTGAGTTTTCGATAATTCTAGCCATAAAATTCCCTCCGAATATATATTCGGGATGATTTGCGCGCGGCTTGAAAAAATCAACCTGTTGGTTTAAAAATATATTTTAAAATAATAATAAAAGCCCAATTGCAGATACAATCGGGCTTTCGAGTTATTATGTTGAACCGTTTATTAGTAACGGTAGTGAGCGAACGCTTTGTTAGCTTCAGCCATTCTGTGGGTGTCTTCACGTTTTTTGCAAGCTGAACCTGAACCGTTTGACGCGTCAATAAGTTCGTTTGTCAACTTGTCGATGAAAGATTTTCCGCCACGTTTTTTAGCTGCTTCAATCAACCAAGAAGAAGAAAGAGCAAAACCTCTGTCTGCTTTAACTTCGATAGGAACTTGGTAAGTTGAACCACCGATACGGCGAGCTTTAACTTCCAATAACGGAGTTGCGTTTGTCAATGCTTTTTGGAAGATTTCAAGAGCTTTTTCGCCTGTTTTTTCTTCAATTCTTGTCATTGTAGCGTAGAAGATTTTTTCAGCGATAGACTTTTTGCCTCTTCTCATGATTCTGTTGATGAATTTAGAAATATCAACACTGTTATAAATAGGATCTGCTAAAGGAATACGTTTAGCAGGTTTAGAACGTCTAGACATTATCTTTTTCCTCCTTTAGCTGGTGCACCTTTTTGGTTTTTCTTAGCGCCGTATTTAGATCTGCTTTGAGCTCTGTTAGCAACGCCTGCTGTATCTAAAGTACCGCGAACGATGTGGTAACGAACACCCGGAAGGTCTTTAACCCTGCCACCTCTGATAAGAACAACGCTGTGCTCTTGAAGGTTGTGGCCGATACCCGGAATATATGAAGTTACTTCAAATCCGTTGGTCAATCTTACTCTGGCAACTTTTCTAAGTGCTGAGTTCGGTTTTTTAGGGGTTGTAGTGTAAACCCTTGTACATACTCCACGTCTTTGAGGACAATCCATCAAAGCAGGAGATTTTGTTTTGTCTGTCAGTCTTTTACGTTCTTGACGAACTAACTGGTTAATTGTAGGCATTATTTTCTCCTTTTTCTGATTATTAGGTCTGAAACCCTTACGCATTCCGACCTTCAGTGTACTGTATAACTTAGCTGACTATCCAGCACGAATTCGGCTAAGTGTTCTTTATTTATTAAACATCAAGCATTTTTTACTGTCAAGTGATTATTACCTTTCTCGTAACATTTTATACAAATTCGGTAAATAATCAGTTCTACCCATTTCTTTTATACGAGCGATTTCTTCTTCAATCATCCTTGGGCTGATTGTGCCAAGGGCATCAATGTTTGGTTTTAATGCTCCTTTTGAGGCTATTGCGTATTCATTTTGAAGTGAAAAGATGTAACTTTTTAACAATCTTTGTTTTTTAAGGGGCTCAAATGCGAATTCGTGGTGGTAGATGCTTATTAATTTGTCAAAATGTTTTTGAAGATTTTCTTTCATTTCGGGATGCTTTTTGAGCTGTTCATTGATTCCCGAATCGCCGCGAGCTGCGTTGTCTGCGCTACATTCCCAAATGACAAGCCTTCCGCCTTTGCTTTCCGGGATTATGTGCTCAAGTGTTGCAAAATCGTCGCGGTGTAATTTCATCGCAATTTCTTCCGGCGTTCGAGGTGCGTATTTTACGACGAAAGCGTTTATGCTGTTGTCAGAAGTCGGAAGGTTGCGTATTGTATTGCCGATTTTTCTCTTTAAATTTGTATCGTTCAACGTGTTTGCAAAATCGTCAAAAGTTGCGATGATTTTTTTACGCTTGAATCTTTTTTTAGGGTTAGGTTCGCGTTTAAATATTGTTTCAAATGTCTGGCCTATAATTTTTCGCAGCTCTATTCCCTTCTTGTTGGGGAGTTGCCAGGAGAGAAAATTCAGAGAATCAAGAATTTCGCGTTGTTCTACGATTAGGTTTATTTCCGAGTTTTTGAATTGAGTTTGCAAAAGTTCCTGGATATTTTTCTTAGGGTGTCTTTTTGACAGAGATTTTAATTGGCAGAACATTACTTGGCCGATAGGATTCATTTGGTCATACTTATCTGCAATAAGTTCTAATGATTCTGTTGCCGGTCTGTTCATCAATTCCAAAGCTATCATTTCCTTATTGCAGATTGGGCAAGGAAGACCGTATTGCATAAGTTCTTTTAAGAATGATTTTGGATATTTGTCAATTATTTTTGCACTAAAATGGACCGTGTCGGCATTTTGTGTTTGCTGAAAGCGAGTTGGTGGAGTATTATTGTGTTTAGGAGTGGTTTGCCTTGTGAAAATAGGCAACATACAAGGTTGAATGTGCATGTTGGTAGAATGTTCTAACATGATATTTTTTGCCTAATTATAACGAAACGTAACAATATTTTTGTGAGTAGCAAAAATTTTGTTGTTTATTTTTTTAAACAGGCGAGGTAAAAATATGATTGACAAAGTAAGTAGTAATCTTCATTTTGGCGCACATGCTCCGAAAAATTTTAAACAAGCCTGTAAATATGTTCACAAAGAAGCGCTCAAACAGTTTGGAGACGTTGTACCTGAAGGCTTGATTGGCCAAGCTAGGACTGAGGATGGAACTTTGGCAAGAATTTTTATCACAAAAAACTCTATTTCTGTTGAGCCTCCGATGTATTATGCCGAAGTTGCTAAGAAGTTCTTCTTAACGGTTGCAAATTCTTTGTCAAAGGGAAAGTTTGAAAAATAGAAAAATAGTGCTATAATTCTTCTGTAAGGAGAAATTTTATGAGCATTAATGAAATAAGAAAAGAGTTTGAACTGGTGGATTTGTTTTGCAATTTGGCGGAAATTCCGTCACCGTCTTTGCAGGAAGAAAAAGTTGCCCAGTGGATTGTTGATTACTGTTCTGAACATGGTTTGAAGGCGGAACGCGACAGTTACGGTAATGTTTATGTGAATGTTCCGGCAACAGATTCGAGCAAACAGCCGATTTTGCTTTCTGCACACATGGATGTCATCGGGGATGATAGCCCTGTTAAAACTTATTTGGATGGGGATTTGATTAGAGCTGAGGGTAGAACTCTTGGTGCTGACGACAAAGCTGGCGTTGCGAATGCGCTTTATTTTGCAACAAAGTTGGCGAAATCTGATGTTAAACATGGCGGATTGGAACTTTTCTTTACTCGTGATGAGGAAAGTGGTATGAGTGGCATTCATAATGCTGATTTTAAAAAGTTAAATTCAAAATATATCCTTGTCTGTGACAGCGATACACTCGGGCAGTTAGAGATTTCCGGCGCAAGTTATACTTTGGCAACTATTAAAATTAAGTCTGAAAAAGGCGGCCATTCGGGTATTGATATTGGGGATAAGACGCGATTAAACGCTGCAAAACTTGTTGCAGAACTCGTAAACGACCTCCCGCAAGGCGTTTTTTATGAGGAAGATGGGTTTGTTATAACCTCTTGCAATATTGGTGGGATTAGAGCAGGAAACCCTGATGTTACAAATATTATTAACACTGATGCGCTTGTAACTTATTCTATCCGAAGCGCGAGTCGTTCAAAAGAGTCTGAGTTGAAGGCTGAAATGGAAAGTGTTGTTCAGCGTTTTAATGATAAATATGCAACCTTAGCGAGCGCAGAGTTGGCTTTTGCTCAGCATTTGCCGCCATTTGAAGCAAGTGATGATAAGTTGATTCCGCAAGTGTTTAAAAAAGCGGGTGAAAAATTAGGTATGGATGTTAAAGTTTCATCGTTTCACGCCGGCGCGGAAACTCATATTTATGCGAACGAAACAAATAAGCACGGTGAAAAATTCTTGCCTTATCTGATTGGACTGGCGACAGTTTGCAATATGCACAGTAAAGAGGAAAATCTTGATTATAAATCTTTACTAAAAGGTCAAGAATTGTTGCGTGAAATGTTTGAAATTTTCAACGCTTAGTTTTTACGTGCTATTATGTTCCTATGGACGTTAAAACAACTTTAGAATTTGATAAAATATGTGAAAAACTCGCAAATTATGCCAAAACTGCGCAGTCAAAGGCGCTATGTGTAAATTTGCGGGTTTTTGATGATGCTAATATTATTCAAAACGAATTGGACTTGACGCGTGAAGCTAAGGCTTTGCTTGATTCCCCGGCGGAGTTGCCTGTCGGCACATTGGTTGATTTTTCGCAAATAAAATATTCCACAATGCATGGTTATTTGAACGAAGAAGAGATTTTTAATTGTGCCAAAACTCTCTCTACATTTAGGTGTGTAAAGAAATTTCTTCACGATAGCGTGACACTTTCCCCTAAGCTTGCGGAAATTTCCAAAGGGATTTTGGTTGATAAGGATTTGGAAGACAAGATTTTTTCAACATTTGATGATAATTTAAAAATTAAACATAATGCGACGCCGGAACTTGCAGGACTTTATTCATCATTAAGTGATAATGAAAAAACTCTTAAAAAAATGGTTTCGTCGTTGCTGAATAATCCTGATTTTTCTAAGCATTTGCAAGAAAATATTTACACAACCCGCGATGATAGAATTGTATTTCAAGTTTCAGCACCGTCAAAAAATAAGGTGAACGGCATTGTTCACGATGTTTCAGCCTCCGGGCGTTCGTTTTATGTCGAGCCCGAACAGATTGTGCCGCTTAATAATCGCATTCGTGAAGTGAAATCGCTAATTCACGCTGAAATTGTGCGAATATTGGTTGGTTTTACTAACCTTATAAAATCAGGAATTGAGGAATTCATAAAAAGCGAAAATCTTGTCGCAGAAATTGATTTTCATTTTGCCAAGGCTCGTTATGCCAATAAAATTAAGGCTGTTGAACCGACACTAATGAGTGACAAAATAATAAAACTCGAAGAAATGCGCCATCCGTTGCTGCTTGATGTTGTTGATAACGTTGTTGAAAATGACTTTGAAATAGGTCGAGACTGTCACTCTATAGTGATTACGGGTTCAAATACCGGCGGCAAAACCGTTACGATTAAGACCGTTGGTTTGTTTATTATGATGACAAAAGCCGGATTATTTTTGCCGTGTGCTGCTGCAAAAATTTACCCGTTTAAACAGATTTTTGCTGATATTGGTGATGCACAAAGTATTCAGCAGTCACTTTCGACGTTTTCTTCTCATATGAGAAACATCATCGAAATCGTCAACAAGGCGGATTCAAAATCATTTGTTATTTTGGATGAAATATGCGCCGGAACTGACCCGACGGAGGGTGCTTTACTTGCTAAAACTATTTTGGAATACCTTGCTGAAAAAAACGTTACCTCTGTCATAACGACACACTATGGTGAACTAAAATCGTTGGAATACACAAATCCTTATTTTAAAAATGCGTCTGTTGAGTTCGATGTTGCAACATTAAAGCCTACTTATAAACTATTAATTGGCATTCCGGGCTTGAGTAACGCTATTCTTGTCGCGTCAAATTTGGGTTTGCCGGCAGAGATTACGGAAAAAGCGAAAGATCTGTTGCATAACCAAAAAGATAATTCGATTATCGTTGTTGAAAAATTGCAGGAAACTCAACATAAATTATCGCGTGAATTACTCGCTGCGGAAGAAATTCGCGAGTCGACCGATGAAATAAAAAAAGAATACGAAGAAAATCTTTCAACCCTAAAAAAAGATAAAAAGAAAACGGTCAAAATAATAAAGGATAAATTTGACAGAGAAATTTTGGATGTAAAAGCTGAGATTAAAGTGATTATGGATGAATTGCGCCGTGAAAAATCCGAAAAAGTTGCTCGTCGTGCGTACGCTCGTTTGGCTCAGCTTGAAGGCGGATTTAAAGAAAAGCTTTCCGAGCACGAAATCAAGGAAGAATATGGCGAAATTGATTGGAAAACTATAAAAATCGGCGCAAAATTGACGGTTAAGGAATTAAATCAGACTGTTGAATTACTTTCCTTGCCGGATAAAAATGGTAAAGTTCAGGTTAAAATGGGTAATCTTTCGACGAAGTTGCCAATAAAAAAACTCGCACCGTATAACAAGAATTTTGACAATTCCGGCAAATATAAGGCTCCGAACACGCTGGATAATTTTACGCTTAAAAAGTATACGGTTTCGGCCCGCCTTGATTTGCGCGGATATCGCGTTGAGGACGCACTTGATAGCTTGGAGCTTTATCTTGATGAAGTTAGTTTGGCAAGTTTACAGGAAGTTATTGTCATTCACGGGCACGGAACTGGTGCATTAAAGCAGGCTGTTCGTGATTATTTGAAGGATTCGCCTTACGTTGCGTCTTTCCGGCCGGGCAACGATTCAGAAGGTGGCGACGGGGTTTGTGTCGTCAAAATTAAATAAATGTTACAAGTTGTTAAATTGTTTTGTTAAATATTAAAGTTTGATATTTTGGGGCCGATATTAGAATTTATAGATTATGTTTGTAAATTTCTAATGGAGGTAGTGATGGTTGAATTTCACAATGTAGGCGAAGTAAGTAACAACAGTATTGTACGTGACACTAGAAAAAATGAGGCGTTTAAGGAACAGATTACAAATGTTCCTATGACAAGCGGAAAAACTGATTTTGCACAAAAAGGTACTGCCGTGCAGAAAACTGGCGGTAATCCGTTTTATGAGCCTACTGATTTTGAACATTTTGAAGGGTTAGGTTCTGATAGAATGACCCAGGCGGATAGCGCAACCAAACGCGTTAAGGGCGAATTGGCAAGGCTTTATAATGACGTAAAACGTGCAAATCCTGAAGCGGTTGAGGAGTTGGAATTCCCTCCTTTGCCTACGGTTCCGCCAAAAGGTAAAAAGGCTTTGAAATTAGAGGCTTATTTGAGTGCGCTTGATCAATATCGTCAAATTTGTGAAGATTTGCTTGAGGGCGTTGGTAAAGATACGGTTGTGGATGAAGTTCGGGCCGAGAATGCTAAAACTCGTGCGGCTGTTGTTGCGATGGGAAGCGCAAATCTCGCGGCTACATTAGGGGTTAAAGCGGATGTCATCAACGGTTTACAGGCTATTTATAACAAAATTGATACTTCAACCAAAACTGTGTTGTCAGCGGTAAATGCTAATGGGCAACGGGTTTTGCGCGCTATTGACAAGCAAACAGGGGATATCAAAGAAATTGTTATTGCAGATGGTCAGTTGACTCGCGATCAGGAATATTGGAATTCCGTTGTTGCCGATATCAGAGAAGGCGCTAGAATCTACGGTGTTCACCGCCATATTGATGATAATGGTGAATGGATTAACCGCAATACTGAGCGCGTCGTCGATGGTGCTAAAAAGGAAATTACCAAGAAAATCGACACTTCAACGGATGAGATTAAGCGTCATACCACTAAAGAGCATGAAGAAACGCGAGATTATTTTGATCCGTTAGGTATTTACGACATAATCGAAAAATTATTCTAAATATTTTAGCCCTCTTCCCAGAGGGCTTTTTTCATGTTATAATCTGAAGAAAGGTTATAATTATTAGTTGTCTGAAAAGGAGAAAGTATGAGATTGAAATCAAAAATTTTGTTAGGTTCAACAATGTGTTTGGCTGCTATGGTGTTGGCAACCGGCGTTTCTTTTGCTGCACCGGCGAAAACTTCATCTAAAGCAACCCCAAAAGCTGCGACTCCGGCTGCTGTGGCTGAAAGTGCACCTGCTGCTGTTTCTGAGGTGGCAGCGTCTTCGGTTTCTATTGCCGGAAAAGTTGCGCTTGTGGATGTTTCTAAAGTCGTTGCAGAATCAAAACAAGTTAAGGCGCTTAAAGAAGAGCAGTTGAAAAAAAGCAAAGAACTTGAAAATTGGCTGAAAACGGCTAGAGAAAATGTCGAAAAACAAAAGACTGATGCCGCTAAAGAAAAAATGTTGAAAAAATACGAAGATGAGTTGGCGAAAAAACGTTCTGACAATGCAAAAGCGTATGCGCAAAAGTTGAATGAAATTGACAAAAGTATTTCCGATTCAATCGCGGCTCACGCTAAAGCAAACGGTTATGATATCGTTTTATCTAAGTCGACGGTGCTCTATGGCGGAGATGATATAACGGCAGAGATTTCTAAAATTGTAAAATAATAAATCAGGGCGACGCTAAAGCGTCGCCCCTAACATTTTTGCCTTGTGTTTATCTAAAAGCGCGTTGGCAACTGTTGCATTTTGGGGTTGGAACATAGTCGTAGTTGTAAACTTTAACAGGTGCTGCACAACCACAAGGTTGACCGTGCTGGATGACATATCTGTGTGTGCGCTCGCAGCAAGTTGGTTCTGCTTTTTGGCAGCGTTCTACTTTTTGACAACCACAATCCGGGTCGCCGTTTCTGCCGAAGTTTGTGAATGGGTTTAAACTGCCAAGTCCGTTATATGTCCAGGCGAATGCGCCTTGAGCCGGAATCGCTAATAGTGCAAATAAACCTAACGTAGCAAATAAATGTTTCATAATGTAACCTCCTATTGATTTACATTCTTATTTTAAAATTTTTCCCGGTGTTAACCATACCCAAATGGAGTGAAAGTGTTGTCTTAAAGTAGTAAGTAATTTTTACTAAATTTTAAAAGTTTTTATTTGAAATATGAAAATTTCTCTCGTGTTATTAAATTATTCCTAAAGTTGTTGAATAACGTTTAGGATAATAAGACTATTTTTCCTGACGTGGGCAAATTAGTCCAGGTTTGCGAAGTGTTCCGAATTCTTTGCACAATGGCGGGCGGTTTTCGTAGATTGCGCATTTGTTTGTAATAGTTAGGAATGGGCATTTATTCTCATATTCGCTTAGTACGTTTGTAATCGGCAATACGTGTTTCCCTTTGTAGGTTCCTTTAGGTAATTTTTTTGTAAAGATGACTTCGTTTACAATTTTGTCCGCAAATTTTTTTAGGTAGTCTTCCGGTATTGGTACGTGGTAGCAGCAAATGGCCTTGCATTTTTCAATGTTGCATTTCCCTTTGAAATGCATAACTTGTGCTTTTTGTTGGGGGTGTCTTTCTGTGATTTGTCGTTTGGGTTGTGTTAGTGAATAAGGGTGTATTGATTGTATCATAATCAGTCCTTTTGTTTGTATGCTATCTTTGCTGATATAACAAGCGTAAAAGAAAAATTTTGCTATCTTTGTGTTATAATTTTTCTATGAAAGATTTATCCTGTTCCATAGATGTCGAGAAATATAGACGAGATACGATAAAACAATTTTTTACAGATGTTCTTGAACTTGATGAGACTCTGGCGTTGGAGAGTTCTGATGCTGTTGTTGGTGTGCTGTCGGATGTTGTATTGACAAAATTTGCACATTTCTTGGATTTTGTGGTGCAAAATACGGCTGAAAAGTCTTGCGCAAATAATTGTTCGTCTTGTTTGGAAAACTGTTCGTCTTGCCGTGTTAAAGGGGGAAATGATGAATAAAACGGATATTCCCGGTGCGGCAAGAGAAGTTCTTGTTAGGCTTTTAAAAGGTAATGAACAGTTTGTAAACGGTAAATATGAGGCAAGAAATATTACTATTGAAACTTTGCGTCAATTAGCTACCAATCAAAATCCACATGCGTGTGTTTTGAGTTGTTCGGATTCGCGTATTGTGCCGGAGTTGATTTTTGAGGCTGGTATTGGTGAACTTTTTGTCGTTCGTGTCGCCGGAATAACGGTAGGTTCTAACGTTTTAGAAAGTATTGAATACGCCGTAAAAAAATTAAATGTACCTTTACTTATGCTATTAGGGCATGACAATTGCGGTGTTATGGAGTACGCTCAAGCCGCGTATCCCAAAGTCGGACTGGATTTTCGTACTATTTTGAAATGTGTTTATCCTGCAATTGAGAACGATAAATCGGCGTTAGAGTCAGAGGATAAACTCGCAAAGCAACATACATTATGGGTTGAAGAGTTTATTCTTCGCAATTCTGATATTGTCAGAGATGCCGTACAACAAGGTAAACTTTATATTGCCAAATGTCATCTTTCTCACCAGACAGGTGCGGTTTCATTTTTGGATGAAGAGTTGCATGAGTTGCATAGTATAGATTTGCAGTAAAATTTAAGATAAAAGGAAATAATTATGAATGAAAATATTAATATTGAATTTTGTACAAAACCCACGCAAATTGCGTCTAATTTTGCGGAGAATGCAATGCCTGCAAAGGCTTCTTACGGGAAAATAAAAACCTTGCTTTTGGCGATAGCTGCCGGAGCGTTTATTTCTTTTGGTGCGCAGGGTTCATTGACAGCAATGGCAGGGACAGATATGTTGAGTTTTGGTCTTGCTAAGCTTTTGGGCGGGATTGTTTTCTCAACGGGTTTGATGTTGATTGTTTTTGCCGGTGCTGAATTATTTACGGGTAATGTTTTGCTTGGTATTTCCGTTTTAGAAAAGAAAATTTCAGTATGGCAACTTATAAGAAATTGGTTTTGGGTTTACGTGGGTAACTTTGTCGGCGCGGTTATTGTTGCATGTTTAATCCATTCTGCAAACGCTTATCATGGGCCGCAAGAGGTTTTGGGACTTTTGGGGCTGAAAGTCGCTTATGGCAAGGTTAATTTGACTTTCGGGCAGGCTTTTGCGAGTGGAATTTTATGTAATTGGCTGGTTTGCATGGCTGTGTGGATGGCCGCTGCGGCGAAGGATGTGGCCGGTAAAATTTTAGCTATTTTGTTCCCGATAACGACTTTTGCAATGTGCGGTTATGAACACTGCGTTGCAAATATGTATATGATTACGAATGGTCTTCTTGTGAAAACTTCTTCAAACGTGGTTGAACTTTCCGGCTTGACGGCGGAACAACTCTCAACTCTTAGCTTGAAAGGCTTTTTGATTGATAATCTTATACCTGTGACGCTAGGAAATATCGTTGGTGCGTTGATTTTCGTAGTCGGTATTTTCTGGGTTGCTTATATGAGAAAAAAATAGCGTAGAGTTTATTTGTTCGGGCAAACCTCTTTTTTCCACTGGAAATAAAAATGAACTGCAAGAATGAAATATGTTATCCACATGATGACGGTGGCATAGGCTTTTTCGCCTTGCAAAATGATATTTATCCACATAAGCGCAGAGAGAAAGTTAACAATTATCCACGCAACCCATTGTTCAATTGCTCGTCTTACGGTCAAGTACATACCGGCGACAGAAAGAATTGTTGTTATGCCGTCGATGATGGGATTGCTGTCGTTGAGATTTTTTAGAATTATTACTGTCACGACGGTGAGAATTCCGGCTAATAATGTCAGGGTGTGGCGCTCTTTGGTCGGTAATTCTATTTTTACGATTTCGTTGGTGGAAGAATTTATATGCTTACTCCAACGCCAAAATCCCAAAATTTGCATCGGAATATAATATAACGCGTATAGTATAAGGTTTCCCCAAAGTGCGTTTATAAAAGAGAGATAACAATAAAAAAACGAGCCCGTCACCCCAAAAAGATAACATGAAACTTTTCCTTTGCCTGCCATAAACGTGTATGTTATTCCGCATATCGCCGATATTACGGAAACAAAACTGTCTTTGACCGTTAGTGCATTTATTATGATGACGCTGAATATGAACAGCAACCCGATGGCTTCTGCTCTTTTCCAGCCTGTTAAGTCTTTTTTTACAAATTCTATTATTTTCATTATTAGTATTGTATAATAAATTGCGATGAAAGTACAGCCGATTTACAATAATAAATTTTTTAAAAAAGGACTGGAGTTTGCCGCCGACAACAGCGCATTGTTTATTGCCGGAACTTCGCTCGCTCTTTCTGCTGTTGTGCGCCCTTTGTCAATTCTGGCGGCGCCTAAGGCGGACAAAGAAAATAAAAAACTTGCGTGTGCAAAATCGGTTTCGTCTTCACTGATAGGCTATATGTTGATGTTGGGCGTTTCTTTGCCGGTTGCGCGCGGGGTTAAACGTATTGACAATCAGCCTACGCGCTATTTAAAGGCCAAAACTATAGAAAATTTAAAAGAAAACGGAAAAACTTTGCAAGAATCAAGCGCCTATCAGCTTGCAACCCAAATGTTTAAATTGGGGCTGGGTTTTATTGTTGCCGCGCCGAAAGCGTTTTTAACAAGCGCGCTTATTCCAACGGTTATGGATAAAATGTTTCCGACTCGTTTGAAATCTGAACGTATTCAAAAACAGCAACAAGTTTCTAATGTGTCGGGCGAGAATATTTCTTTTAAAGGACGCGCCGGGGTTGCGTTGTCTGAGGGGATGGGGAAAGTTCTCGACACTTCTTTTGTGCAGAAGTTCGCCAATCGCTTCAAGGATTCTAATTTTGTGATGCACACGGTTGCGCTAACTGATACGTTGGCGACATTGGCTTTTATTCATCATGCCGGCCAAAATCCTGATATTGATGAGTCTCGCAAAAAAGTTTTGAATTACAACGCCGCTATTTCGACCGGACTTTGTATTTCCGGCGGTTACGTACTGGATAAGGCTTTAGACAAACCGACCCAAACGTTTGTCAAGAAGTTTACCGAGGCAAACAAAAATTCGCCTAAACTGCACAAATATTTAGAAGGTATAAAAATCGTTAAGCCGGCGTTGATTTTTGGTGCGATATATTACGGGATAATTCCTTTTGTGTCAACGTTTTTGGCCGACAGATTTGATGAAAAACGTAGCGTTTAGTCTTCTTTTTCCACACCAAATGAGTAGATTATTTCGCGGCTGTAAGTTTCTCCGGGTTTTAGGATAGGTTTTTCGTTAAACGTGTTGACTGCATCGGGGTAAAATTGCGGTTCGATGCAGAATGCAGAGCGTTTTTCGTATTTTGTTCCGTCTTTGCCTATTGGTTGCGTTTCTTTACCTAAATGGTTTGCGGTGTAGAATTGGAAACCCGGAAGATTTGTTGAAACTTCAAGTGTTATGCCTGTTTTGGATGATTCAACTTCTGCAACTTTAATGAGTTTTTCACCATCATAACCGTCAATACAGAAATTTTGGTCTATTCCTGAGCCTATTTTAATTTGGTCAAAATCGGCATCAATCACGTCTTTAATTGCTTTTTCGTCTGTAAAATCGAATGGGGTTCCTTTTACGTCGGCAATTTCTCCTGTTGGAACGGCGATTTCGTTGTTGACGGTGTATTTAGATGAATTTGGCAACTCGACAATATGTTCAAGTACTGAGTTTTCAGCGGTGTTGTTTGCACCGTCCAAGTTGAAATACGTGTGGTTTGTCATATTAACGATTGTATCTTTGTCTGTTGTAGCCTCATATTGGATATGGAGATTGTTTTTGTTGTCGAATTTGTACGTTACAGAGGCTGTAACGTTGCCAGGATAACCGCTTTCGCCGTCTTTTTTGTGGTGGGTAAATTTTATTCCGTCTTTGATGATTTCAGCCTTCCAGTTTTTGACGTCAAAACCTTGTGTTCCTCCGTGAGAGTGAGTTTTTCCGCCATCCTTGTTGCATTCAAGATTATACTCTTGGCCGTTTAGGGTGAATTTGCCGCCGTTAATTTTGTTTGCGCAAGGGCCGATTGTGCCGCCGGCATGGCCGATTGGTGATTGCTCGTACGGGGTAACGCTTGAATATCCCTGGGTTATGTCTGTCAATGCACCGTTTTTATCAGGAACCTTTATTGACACAATTGTTGCGCCGAATGTAGAAAGTTCAACGCTTGCGCCGTTTTTGTTTGTAAGTGTGTAAAGAGTTGTGTCTTCGCCTGATTTTAATTTTCCAAAAGTTTTTTGTTCAACTTTCATCCCGTCATAAAGCGGGTCAATCTTTGCGTCGTTCACTTGAACCTGTTTTTCAAAAGTATCGTTTCCTAACGCCGGTAATGTAACGACTTGCTGCTGAACCGTTTTTTGCGCAATAGGTTTCGTCGTTCCAAAATGTATAAAATGTGGATTAAAATCAATAGGCATAAGCGTTCCCCTTTTCTTCTATTAAATAATAACATGAGAAATATTGCCACTTTCTTAACATATTGTTACAAATGAAAAGAAAAAAGCAATTTTCATAACGCAAAATACTTTATATAAGTGTAAAGGGAAATTTAATAAAGAATTATTAAATGGGTTATTTTACGGATTAAAAAGGGAAATAAAATTCAGGCTCTTGAAGTTATAAGGGCAGAAGCGAAAGAAAGTTTTTTATACTCTCTCTCTCTTAATATCCTCGTGTTTATTTAATGCTTGCCGCTCAGGCAAGTTTTTTTTTGCTTTGAATTTTTGTGTTGGGTAAGGCAAAATTAAAGAGTTAAGAGGAAATTAACCCGAATATTAACTTATTGACTCAGGAGGGGTTGACAAACCCCTCGCGATAGTGCATAATGAAAATATGAATTATACAAAATACAATAGAAAAATGAAAAGTTCAATAGGGGGTAGGGGGGCCGGCGAAGCCGGCTTTTATATTCGTACCGACCCGTGTGAGATTTTAATGTTGAATTTAGTGTTTCCGACGAAGTCGGCTCTTATACACGTGCCAACCCGAGTGAGATTTTCCTAATCCGAGCTCTGCCTCCCTCAAAGTCCTTGCTATAATTGGCATTGCGAGGGTAAATGTTCATGTTTTGCCGAGCCTTCCGCCCCTGTTGATACAAGCGAGAAGGAGCATAACATGAGTAAAAAAACAAATATTACATGTCAGGAGATATGGCTTCTGCTCGTCAAGTTCGTTGTGTAAAACGATAGAATATTGTGCAGAATGGCTCTAGTCCAGAGGTAGCTGGGGCTGTTGTGTTAAACGTTAACGTTTTAGTAAATATACAAATCTTGAGTTAGTTTTATTTGATACAGAGTATTAGGCGGGAGAGAAATTCTTTCGCCTTTTGTATTCAGTGCAGTTATTGGGGAAAGGACGGTTCCGCCCAGCCAGCCGATTGTTCCGCCGATAAAGGTGAATGGGCAAAGGATTACCGTCAAACTGTCGTTTGCGTATTGGCTTGTCTTTTTCATTGACTTTTGAAAGAATTTGTGGCTGCGTTTGATGTCTTTACCGATGCCAGCCAAGTATTTGCGTTTGCCTTTTATGTTGTTGAAAAAGATTTTTTTGCCGTTTGCTTTCGTGATTTTGCCGTCGACGTGGTGGGTTGCGCCTTGGATGACAATGCTTTCGACGTCAATTTTTATTAGCCCGCCGTTGCCGGTGTATTGCGGGGAATGCGTGTCGACAAAACGACCATGGATGGTTGAACCTGCAGGGATTGTTATGTAGCGACGGGTGACTGGTTTTGTTGTTGTAAATGTTATTCTGTTGCCCTCAAGTGTGCTGTCAGATGCCCAGGTTTGAGATATTGCTCGGAATTTTGTTCCACGGCGGATTTTTATAGCGGTGAAATCGTCTTGTTGAGGGCGTTTTGATATGGTTTTGCCGGGTTGTGTTCCTGATTGTTTTTTGTAAGTGGGTGTATTTGGCTCAATGTTTTGTGGAAGTTTGGGCAAAGTATGCTCAAGCTCTGTGGCGTTGTAGTTGCGATTGATTTCATCGTCGATTGAGGTGTCTAACTCTATACAAAAACCTTGGGCTTGTATAAACAAACCCAAGATTAAGCTAAGAATAAATTTTGTCCAATGACTTATCGTCATAATTTATGCCTTTTATTTTGCTAACATCTCATTGATGGCTTTAGCGGCTTTTTTGCCTGCACCCATTGCATTGATTGCGTTTGAAGCGCCGACAGGAGCAACGTCACCGCCTGCGTAGATGTTTTCAAGTGAGGTCGCGCGAGTTTCAGCGTCGACTGTGATGTAGCCGCGTCTGTCGGTGATGATTTCCAGGCCTTCAGCGGCAGCTGATTTTTGTATGATTGGGTTCGGGCCTGTGCCAAGCGCTACAATAACGGTGTCAAGCTCGAGTGTTTCGACCTTGCCAGTCGGAACAGGTGAGCGGCGGCCGCTTTCGTCAGGTTCGCCAAGCTCCATAACTTCAAGATCAACGGCTTTTACGTATCCTTCTTCGCCGACAATTTCTTTTGGCGCGAGTAAGAATTTGAACACGACGCCTTCTTCTTTGGCGTGGCGGATTTCTTCTAAGCGTGCCGGAAGTTCTTTTTCTGTACGTCTGTAGATGATGTAAACTTCTTCAAATCCGACGCGGACAGCTGTTCTTGCTGCGTCCATCGCAACGTTTCCACCACCAAAAATTGCGGCTTTTTTGCCAACGCGAAGAGGTGTTGAGCTGCTTTCTTCCCAAGCGCCCATAAGATTAACGCGAGTAAGGAATTCATTTGCAGAAAATACGCCATTGAGGTTTTCGCCCGGAACGCCCATCATTTTAGGCAAGCCGGCGCCGGAGCAGATAAACACTGCGTCAAAACCATCTTCTTTAAGTTGTTGAAGCGTGATTGATTTACCGACGATTACGTTTGTGTGGAATTGAACGCCCATTGCTCTGAGGTTTTCGATTTCTCTGTCTAAAACTACGCGAGGAAGTCTGAAAGGTGGAATTCCGTATCTCAATACGCCGCCGAGTTTGTGAAGCGCTTCGAACACAACGACTTCGTGGCCTGCTTTTCTAAGATCTGCCGCAGCAGTGATTCCGGCGCAACCTGAGCCAACTACTGCAACTTTTTTGCCGCTTGGTGTGATTTGTGGCATTTCTGCTTTTGTGTTGTCGCCGACGTATCTTTCCAGTGCGCCGATTGAAACAGGTTCGCCTTTGATACCTAAAATACAGTTGCCTTCGCACTGTCTTTCTTGCGGGCAAACGCGTCCGCAGACAGACGGAAGCATGCTTGTTTCGCGAATGATTTCACCGGCTTTATTCAGATCATCTTCTTTTATTGCTTTTATAAAATCCGGAATTTTAATGTTAACCGGGCAGCCTTGAACGCAACGTGGATTTTTGCAATTCAAGCATCTTGAAGCCTCAAGTTTAGCTTGTTCCGGGGTTAAATTACTTTCAACAGGGTTAAAATTAGAACGTCTTTCAATCTTGTCTTGTTCTTGAACTCTTTGTCTTTCTATAGCCATACACTTCTCCCTTATTAATCTTAATTCATAATAAGAGTCTACATCAAACACGGCTTATGTGCAAGTGGCTATTTTTGCGGATGAGATTTGACGTAGGAGTCGACTAATCTTGTGGACTGATTGACAGTTTTTTCGTCTTTTTTATCATCTTTGATATCCGCTGTTGAAACGTCAACGGTTTTTTCTGTATTATAGCTGTTTTTTGTCGCTTCATTAACAGGAACAGGTTTGTCGTTTCTGCACATCCAGTCTTTAGCTTTGCCGGCGAGCGGTGTAGCGATGAACGGAACTATCATACGTTTTGCCACGATAGTTGCTGCGGCAAGTGAAGTGATTTGTGCAAACGCGCTACTGATTGTATCTTTGTAGTTTTGAAGTGCAGGGTGGAATTTGTCACCTGTAATGCCTTTGAATTTTTCTGTTCCGCCTAATGCTGCTGCGTAACCTTTTGCGGCTTTTCTGTCGAAGAATTTGCCGAACATTTTGTCGAAAGTTTTTGCTTGGAATTTCTTATTTGAAATTGTTTTGTGCATTAAGAATTGTAGTGACATCATTAAAACGCCGTTTACAAGGTCTAATGCTGCGACGAACTTACGTTTATCTTCAGGGATTTTTTCGTTATTTAAACTTTGGGTAACGTACATATAGCAACCCAAACCGTCTTTAAGAAGGATTGAGGCGATACCTACCGTTCCAATAATACTTGCGTCGTTAACTTGGTAGCCTTTATTTAATTTTTTCTGCCATTTGTTATCTCCTAACCATTTCATAGGTTTGTAGATGAGGTTTTCTTTCATAGCAGTTCCGACTTTACCGATACTAGCCATTATTTACCTCCTTTCCTTGTTTAGGAGCCTGTTCGACGAGGTGTTTGTTTACTTCTTTTTTCTTGCTGTTTGATAAGTTAGGGAAGAATGTATCCATAAACACCGGATAAATATCGTTCAGGATGTTACAAGCAATAGGAATCATTGCAACGCCGACGATTAAGCCGCCGATTTGTTTAACGGAGCTGATGTTACCTTTGACTTGTTTCTTGAACATGTCCGCAACTTCCTTGACGAAGTCGATTTCTTTTTTCGCAAGGCGTTTGTTTGTTTTTGCTTCCGCTTTGAACATTTCTTCAATTTCCTTGACGGTCTTGCCTTCTTTAATCGCCGCTTTTGCCTGTTTGTAGAAGTTCAAAGTGTTTTCAACGGATGTTACACGTTCTTTAAGTTCAAGCTTAATTGCTTCTTCTACGGCGTTTTTATCTGGTAATTTTGAATATTTTTCGGCTGTTGTTCTAACTTTTTCGATTTTGTTTTTCATCGCTTTTGCGATAGAGTCTTTGCTTTCTGCTGTTGCGGAACGGCTTAGGCCCAGAACTTCTTCTGCAATATATTTTAATTCTTGTGCGTCTTTATCACCTTTTAGAGACTTAATTTTTTCTTTGAGTGCCTTTTGAATTTCTTTTGTGTCTTCCTTCTTGGTGATATTTTCCAGCTCTGTCAGGAAGTTCATAGTTTTATCTGTGTGGGTTCTGTAAAATTCTCTTCGTCTAATACGGTAAACTTGTTTTTCTTCTTTCAATCGTTTAAGTTCAGCTTCTTCTCTGTCGATAATTTTGTCGATTGTACCCATTACAGCGTTGTCGAAGACTTCTTTGTTTACTTTGAACTTACCGTCTTGCTTGTATTTTGTAATATGAACGGTGTTTTCGTTTCTGATATCGTTAATCATATCAGCTTTTTGTTTATCCATAGCTTCTTTAACTTTTGCCTTTAAGGCTGAATCAGAGATGCCCGGATTTTGTTTTTTGATTTCTTTTTTGATGTGAGCCTCTGTCTGGAACGCTGTTTGGTTGTAGTCGTCAGCCAAGACCCCTTTATTTGCTATTTCCGCAACAACTTTGTTGAAAGGAATAACGACGGCACACTGAGTACCTACCGTAATAGCTGCTGAAATCGGTTGGCGCCATGCCGAATAAGTTCTGGTATCCTCATCGGTTTCTGACAAGAAGTTATACTTGATAAATATCGGCGCAATCAATGCGGTACCAACAGCGTTGATAACCGTATTTTGCACTTCGCCCAACCCGTCAGAGAGTTTTTTCATAAATTTGATGCTTGATGGCATGTAAGAATCTAATTTCTCTGCTACTTCTCCGGCAGTAAATTTGCCTTTGAAAGCGACATCGTTGTTGCCACGCTTTTGCGGATATTTCGGCGTTATACCCGGTTTTGAAACATTTGTAAATTCTACTTTCATACTACCTACACATTTCCCGAAGAAACCTTCTCCTACATATATAGACGTCTTAACACGAGAAAAATTGCCTTTTTATTGGAATTTGTTAACAAATGTAAAGAATTCCGCATGCAGAAACGAGGGAAAATCTCCTTTATATATCCAATATACCACCAAAATATTTTTTTGCAAGATGTTCGGCTTCGGCGAGGTTTACCTCGCCGGAGCCGGGTTAAATGGTTAAAAAGTTAAATGGTTAAAAGGTTCGTTAAGTCGCCTTCGGCGGGTTAAAAGGTTGTTCGTTTTCAACGAGTTTCTTGCCTGCGGCGAGTTAAACGGTTAAATGGTTAAAAAGTTAAACGGGTTTATGGAAATAAACAATGTTAAGCCGCTGCGTTTACACCATTATTGATTATGTTAATCCCTTTTAACCCTTGTCTTGCTCGACTCGCGTGTAACGGCATTCAGGCAAAAGCGCGGTTTTGCCTTGGAATGCCTCAGCTCGCTCGCGCTTAACCTATTAACCATTTAACATGTGGCCCCTTGACAAACTCAAAAAATACGGTATCATGAGAATATGTTAAATGAAAATGAAAGTATAAAGAGTTCAATAGGGGGGGGGGGCGCCTCAACAGCCTGATTATATCTGGCTTTGCGAGTCATGTTTTCCCAAACCCTCCGACCCTTGCGAGCGCAAGATTACGGAGGTAAACATGAGTAAAAATCTTGGATTTACGATGGCTGAAATATTGCTATCCTTGACAATCATTGGCGTAGTCGCCGCAATCACTTTGCCGAGCTTGATGGCAAACATT
>JAZUCM010000002.1:0-5400 GCA_045639085.1 Candidatus Gastranaerophilus bacterium | reverse complement strand
GTTGAGGCGCCCCCCCCCCTATTGAACTGTATATTCTACTATAGTATTTTAATTTAATCATACTTTCATTATGCACTATTGCGTGGAGTTTGTCAAGGGGGCATGATTATTTTGTGCATAATGAAAATTGCGTAACGTGTTAAAAGGTTAATAGGTTAAGCGCGAGAGAGCTGAGGCATTCCAAGGCAAAACCACGCTTTTGCCTGAATGCCGTTACACGCGAACGAGCAAGACAAGGGTTAAATGGGATTAACGTAATCAATAACGGCGTAAACGCGGCGTTTTACAATTGTTTATTTCCATAAACCCATTTAACCTTTTAACTGTTTAACCTATTAACCCGCCGATGGCGAAATCCCTCAATAAAACTATTTGAATTATTAATATTTTGTGTTAATATATAGAAAGAGAGTAGTGTAGGATTAAGGTATAGTTTTTTGAAATTTAATAAGTTGCTTAAAAACTTCATAATATTAAGCGCGATGACGACATGTTTGCCCCTTGCATCTTTTGGTATCGACGAATTTTGGCATGACTCTATTCAGCCTACACGCAAACAAACTCAAGATTCTTACAACGGTTTTACCGAAAGCACAAGAAACCTTATTCCTGAATTAAACACTCAAAAACCTACCTACACAAGCCCTTCTGCCTCTCCAGCAGAAAGTTTTGACACTTACGAAGATTATCAATCAACAGAACAAGCCTCAACATATGACGGCTATGCGGAAGAAACCGGCTCTTTGTACGCTCAAGAACAAGAAAAACTTTCTAAAGAACAAGCCATCATCAAAGATATCGAAATTCAAGGCGCCAACAATGTTTCTAATGAATTGATACGCCAAAGAATGCAGTTGCAAAGCGGCGCGCATTACAGTCGTGATATGCTCATGCTGGATTTGAAAAATATCTATGAAATGGGCTATTTCACCGAAAACATGAAAGCCCTGCCTATCAGCAACAGCGACGGAACTGTTTCCATACAAATCGTTGTCGAAGAAAACGCACCTATCAGAGATTTCACAATCGAGGGTAATACCGTTGTTTCAACCGAAGAAATTCTCGACGTATTGTTCCCGCTAAAAGGCCAACCGCAAAACATTGGTCTGCTTAACCAAGCAATCGCCGAAGTTCAAAAACTATACATAGACAAAGGCTACATTCTCTCACGCATTGACTCCGTGACAGACGACCCGGACGGTACCATTAATATTTCAATTGTTGAAGGGAGAGTTAACAAGATTTTCATCTCCGGCAACAACAAAACGAAAGATTTCATCATTGAGCGTAATATTTTAACAGAACCCGGCATGATTTATAATGAAAACATGCTTAAAGAAGACTTAATCCGCCTGTATTCAACTCAAGCGTTCAAAGACGTAACCCGTGAAATTGAACCAACAGAAGAAAATCCGGATGAATACGATATCACTATCAACGTCGAAGAACAGCGCAGCGCAAGCATTTCTGCCGGTGGCGGTATTGACACGGTAACAGGTCTTTTTGGTTCTTTGGGTATTTCGGATAACAATTTCCGCGGCCGCAACCAACGTTTGTCACTTAACGCGTTGGCCGGTACAGGTATAATCCTTAACGACGCGTCAATCATGCGCCGTATGAACTTACAAACAGAATTGAGTTTCTTTGAGCCTCATTTCCTCAACGCCGATACTTCTTTCTTGAGTAAAGTTTATTATAGAGATTTTGGCAGTTACCAAATTCCGCTCGCAATCGAAAGACGTTTAGGCGGCGAAGTTACGGTCGCGCATAGGATGAAATCAAACCGCCACATGACGTCAACCTTCTCTCTCGGCATCGAAAACATCCACGTTTCAGAAGGTGATTTTGACAAAATGTACGGACTATTTATGAAAAACGGCATTCCGATTTCTGAACGTGCGAAACAGTTAGACGGCGGACTATTCTTGTCATTAAGCCCGGGATTAATGTATGACACCCGCGACAACGAAACCGTTACTCGCCGTGGAACAATGGCAAGTTTAAGATTTGACGAAGAATTCGGCATGACAGATTTCGGCCAAACTCACGGCAAACTCTCCGGGATGATTAAACACTACATCCCGGTCAGAAAGAAATCGTCCCTATCCTTTATGTTCAAAGGGGGCGGAAAACTTCACGGCGACATGCCTGAAGTTATGGCATATCGTTTAGGCGGCCCGTACACAATCAGAGGTTTCAAAATGAGCGGCGTCGGTACAGGCGACGCGTTCGTAATGGGTTCTGCCGAACTCGCTACCCCAATACCGTTTATGGATAGAACAAAAATCAATTTCTTACATAATCTAAGATTTACGATGTTCGTTGACGCCGGTAAAGTCTTCGGTACAACCGTCAGCGACAAAATCTACGATCGTCCGATGTACGCAATCACTGCAGGTGTCGGCTTGAAACTATACGTTCCCGGCATGGGACCACTCTCAATCGACTACGGTATTCCGCTCACAAACCCTGGATCTAACGGCAACAGCAGCGGATACTTCACGTTTGGTGTTGGGGATTTGATGTATTAATAAAAAATAAAATATAGGAGAAACAATTATGAAAAATCTTATGAAATTTACATTGTTGGCAACATCTTTGATTTTGGGCGCACAAGCTTTTGCAGCCGGCGTCGGCTACATTGATTATGTAAAAGTTCAAGAAAACTACCCGCTTGCACAATCAGCAATCAAAGAAATTGATGCTAAAGCTCTCGAAATTCAACAATTTATGGTTGATAAAGAAAAACAATACAAAGCTCTTGACACACCTTTGAAAAAACAAAACTTCGAAGAAGCAACAGCAAAAGAACTTCAACTTAAAGAAGAAGCGCTAATAAAACTTAAAAACCAAAAAGAAGAACTTGTTTACTCAAGAATCAAAGAAGCTGCAAACAAAGTTTTGGTTGAACAACACCTTGACGCAATCGTAGATTTTAGAGTAATCTTCGTTGGCGGTGTTGACGTTAGCGACCAAGTAATCCAAAAATTGAAAGCTGTTAAGTAACGATGAGAACTGTCGATTTAATCCTAAAGAAAAAACATGGCCAAGAACTGACCAAAGATGAAATTAACTTTTTCATCAATTCAGTTATGGACAAAAGTATGCCTGATTACCAAATCAGCGCGTTTTTAATGGCTGTGTGTTTTCAAGGGATGAGCGATTTGGAAACTTCTTATCTAACAGAGGCAATCGTAAAATCAGGAAGTTTTGTTGATCAAACAAAACTTCCTAAAGGGGTGCTAGACAAACATTCAACAGGTGGCGTGGGAGACAAAATAACCTTAACGTTAGCCCCACTTCTTGCAGCCTCAGGAATCCCCTGCCTAAAACTTTCCGGGCGCGGGCTTGGTCACACTGGCGGAACAATTGACAAGTTGGAATCCATTCCGGGATTCAATACTGATTGCAAAATAGACGATATGATTGCACAAGTTAAAAAAATTAATCTTGCAATCGGTGCACAAACAAAAGGTTTAACGCCGGCAGACGGCATCCTTTACGCATTGCGCGACGTTACAGGCACGGTCGACAACGTTTCGCTGATTGCATCATCTGTTATATCCAAAAAAGTCGCATCCGGCGCTGAAAACATAGTTCTCGACGTAAAATGCGGTAAGGGAGCGTTTATGAAAGCACCCCAAGACGCCGCACATTTAGCAAAACTTATGGTTGAAATAGGCAAACACCTGGGCCGTAAGGTCATCGCCGTAATCACATCTATGGACGAACCGTTAGGCAGAGCCGTCGGCAATTCGTTAGAAGTCATTGAAGCCTGCGAATTTCTCAACGGCAACGTAAAAGACGGTGAAGTTTATGAACTCACCTACGAACTTGCAATCCTAACACTCCTTCAATATCGAATTTGCCCGGATAAAGAATCCGCACGCGCACACATAGATAAACTTATAACGTCAGGCAAAGCACTGGAAAAATTCAAGGAACTTGTTAAAGCTCAAGGCGGGACACCAGAAGCTTTAACAGATTACTCAAAACTACCAACAGCGAATAAAAAAATTGAAGTATTGGCAAGCCAAAACGGTTACGTAGCAAACATTGACGCCTACAAAGTCGCGCTGGGCTGCAAACTTCTTGGCGCCGGACGTGAAACAAAAGCGGACACAATTGATTTAAGCGTCGGAGTTTTCCTCAACAAAAAATCAGGTGAAAAAGTCTCAAAAGGCGAGATTCTTTACACAATTTACTCAAATGATTCGAAAAAAGCTGAGCAATGCCGCCAATTATGCAACGAAGCCTACGAAATCTCCGACACAAAACCGCAACAAAAAACATTGATTTATGAAATTGTACAATAATTCAAAAGGAGCCGTAAGGCTCCTTGTTTTATTTTAGCGCTTCACACAATACACCATACGAGCCTCAGAGCGAGAAGTAGCCAAGCGTTGCCCCGCATCAAGACTATGAACCCAAACAAGCTCCGGAGAAGATCCAACAGATGTAGAAGACCAATAATGAGTGCCAGACACATGAAATCCAACAACAAACATATTGTAATAAATTGAAGACCATTCATCAATACTTGGAAGACGAGTTTGATTATCAAAATTAGTACACGCTGCTGAAGCACTAATTTCAGATTCAGACGATGGTTTAGAAGGATTGAGCGTAGCCGGTGAACTTAGAGAGGCAAGCATCGGTGCAACAACAACTGGCTCAACAGCATACAACGAAGTTATAAAACCGATATCTTTACCATAAGTATTCGGCCCCTTGTTACCATTCAAATCATAGATAAAATTTGCACACATTTTAGGTTGAGCATAATGCTGCGTAGTCTCATACATATTAGTAACACAATAAGGATTGTAATAAAGGACAATTGACTCACCATTTTGAGTTTCAAACGCAGCAGCTTTTGTGTCTATATTATTTTGAGGATTAACATAAGCAGCACCAGCGCCATTGATATGAGTACTTGTAAAACCCCAATTCAACTCAGACAACTTCGTTGGCCACGTGATTACTGACCCGGCAAGGTTAGTAAACGACGCCGCGATTCCGCAATCCGCTAAATGAGTTGCGTCACAAATATTATTTATTTTCAGGACCTTTGAGAGGCCTTCGGTTAAAAACGCCTCGGCTGCAGTGTCTTTTGTTGCAGTTACAGAACCATCGGTGTTTGTGCCTTCATATTCACCATAGCCGTTCAACTGTGGCATCATTGCGATGGCTTGGGACATACGCGCGTACAAAGCTTTTCGTTGCGTGTTCCAAGTGCGTTCATTAATGTTTGCCATTAAGCTTGGCAGAGTTATGGCTGCGACCACGCCAATTATCGTTAATGATAATAAAATCTCCGCCATTGTGAATGCACATTGCGTCATTGCGAGCGAACGGATGTGAGCGCGGCAACCCAGCCGATTGAGCGTAGCGAAATCG
>JAZUCM010000001.1:0-9094 GCA_045639085.1 Candidatus Gastranaerophilus bacterium | reverse complement strand
ATAAATACGTGCTAATCTATAACAATAGGCCACAGTGGAACAAAAATAAACTGTCTCCGTGCAGATACAGAGATTTTTTATTGGCTGCTTAATTTGTGTCCAGGTTTTGGGGACCACTTCATATTCACTTATTGACCTATTCACTTAGTCACTTTTGCCTAAGGCGAGTTCCTCGCCTAAGGAAGAATTTTTATGCTATACTAAATACAAAGGAGAGTTTAAAATGTACTACCAAGGTTTAATCAATAAATATCGCGAATTTTTACCAGTCAGCGAATCAACACCAATTATCACGCTTAACGAAGGCAACACACCACTTATCAAATGTGCAAATTTAGCCCGCAAAATAGGAATCGACGCCGAAATTTATTTAAAATTTGAAGGCTGCAACCCAACAGGAAGTTTCAAAGACCGCGGCATGACAATGGCTGTTTCTAAAGCAAAAGAAGCCGGATCTGAGGCAATTATTTGCGCATCAACCGGCAACACGAGCGCTTCCGCTGCCGCTTACGGAGCTAAAGGCGGGATGAAAACTTTTGTCCTCATCCCGGACGGCTACATCGCGCTGGGAAAACTCTCTCAAGCTATGATGTACGGCGCTGAAATCATCGCAATCAACGGAAATTTCGACGTCGCCCTGGAAATGGTAAGAAAAATTTCCGAACAATATCCAATAACCTTGGTAAACTCGGTCAATCCGTACCGTATTGAAGGTCAAAAAACAGGCGCATTCGAAATCATCGACGCACTCGGCCAAGCCCCTGATTACCACTTCATCCCGGTTGGCAACGCCGGAAATATTACCGCCTACTGGAAAGGTTACAAAGAGTTCCACGCGCTAGGCAAAATCAATACACTCCCTAAAATGATGGGGTTTGAAGCCGCAGGTTCTGCGCCAATTGTCCTCGGTCAAAGAGTTCACAAGCCTGAAACCCTAGCAACCGCAATTCGTATCGGCAACCCGGCAAGTTGGAAACAAGCAGAAGCCGCTCGCGACGAAAGCAACGGAATGATAAATTGCGTTACTGATGAAGAAATTGTAAAAGCATACAAGCTTCTCGCCTCTTGCGAAGGGGTTTTGGCTGAACCGGCCAGCGCTGCGTCTGTTGCGGGGCTTATTAAGTTTAAAGACCAAATCAAACCGGGCTCAAAAATCGTTTGTATTTTGACAGGAAACGGCCTAAAAGACCCTGACAACGCAATAAAATATTCCAACGCCGACGTCAAAAAAACATCCAGCGAGATGACAGACATTTTAAAAGCCATGAATATTTAAAATAAATTAACCTTCTAATGACTTGAAGAACTCTTTATTTGCATCAAGAGTATTTTGAGTTGCAAGGATTGAGTATATAGGCTTTCCGGCAAAAACATATCGCGCCGCGTTTTGAATATCTTCGGCCGTAATTTTGTCTATCAATTCAAACTTTTTATTAGGATAAGTCAAACCATAATAAGAGTCCAAAGCGTCGCTCAACAAGCCGGTTTTGCCCGTATTATGCTCAACAGCGTTCAACATAGCGTTTTTCATTTGTAACTTGGCACTTTCAAGTTCCTCATCAGAAACTTTTTCACTCACAATACGCTCAATATTCTCATTAAACCCGGCAATCGCCTTTTGAACATTGTCGTAACTTATCTCACCCGTATCAACATTTTCGGTCGTTGTGCCGATGGAAAGTTTTATCATGCCGGTATTTCCAACGCCTGACAAATTAGAACGCACAGAATACGCCAGTTTTCTCTCTTCACGCAAGTCCGTAAATAGTCGGGATGAAGAACCTCCACCCAAAATCATATTCATCAATTTAAGGGTCAATTCATCTTTCATATTTTCAGAAGACTTAAACGTGAAAGCCTCAATGATTTTTGCCTGATTGGTAGCATCAGAATCCGTGACAACCGTCGCTTTTTCAAGCGGTTTAAAATTCTCACGTTCGGAGTGTTTATACGGCTTAAAATTTTTAAACTCATTCATTTTAGCAAAAAGAAGAGTTTTCAATTCAGGCTTTTTATCGAACGGCGCTGACATTACAACACTTGCCTGAGCACGAGAAAAAACTTCTTTGTAAAGTTCTTGAACATCTTCCAGAGTGGCATTTTCCACAGATTTGATAAGTTCGTCTTTACTCATTCCGGCAACTTCATCCGGGAAAAGAGTTTCGAAAAGTTTATCATTTGGCGATTTTTTAGACATTTTCAACGAATCTAAAATAAAAGATTTCGCATGAACAAACTCTTCTTCGGTAAATCGCGGACTTGTCAAAACTTCTTTCATCAAATCAAAAGCCTTGGTACTATCTTCCGGCGCAAACGACATATTCACGCCCACGCCGCGCAATCCACCGTGAAATCCGCCGTTAATACCAGATATTTCCAATTCTTTTGCAAGTTCGTTCTTGGTTTTGCCCATCGTGCCTTGGTTTAACATATAATCCAAAATCTCGGCAGCACCCAAATTCTTACTCACTTCTTCGCAATGAGGAATAAGTACGTCGAATGTAAAATTTGAACGTTCCGTTTTTATGTTATTAGTCACAACTTGAATATTATTCGGCAAAACATAGGACTGAACATTTTCTTCATTGAAAACTTTTTTCGCCGCACCAAACGAAATATCCTTTGCCTTATCATAATTCGCCCTGATATTTTCCGCATCTGCGGTTTTAGGGTGAACCAGAGTAATAGAAGCCTTGTTTAAATCGTAATATTTTTTCGCCACTTCGGACAAATCTTGAGGCGTCATTTTCTCAACGATATCCTTAAACTCGGTTAATTCATCAAAATTGCTATCCATAAGCACTTCGCCAAGAATATTATTGGTCGAACCTGAAGTTTCAAAAACGGACGAAAAGACTTTATTCATCTGTTTTTTAGCAATTTGCATTTCTTCTTCTGTCGGCGGCTGAACTTTTATTCTTTCAATTTCCTGATAAAAAGTTTTAAGCACTTTTTCAGAATTTTCCTCTGTCGTCTGCCCCGCAACCACAATCGCACGCGGCGCACCTTTTTTGCTGGAGACCTTTTCATCATCAATAAACAAAGATGTATTCAAATCTTTCAACTTGGTTTCAAGGCGCGAACTGCTGAGGTTTGACAAAATCATATTCAGCGCAATAAGTTTTAATTTATCTTCCTTGTTGTTCCCGGAAGGCCCATTAAACCCAATCATAATCGTAGTTGCTTGAGCTTTGTCAGAAATAATATCTTCACGAACAGATTTTTCAATAGGGGTTAACGCCTCAAAATAACGCTCTTTTGGCGGCTGTTTTTCGGATGTGAAGTATTTTGAAACAAGTTCAATTGCCTCTTCCGGCTTGATATCACCAGTGATAACCGTAGTCATATTCGCCGGATAATAATTTTGGTTGAAATAATTCACAACATCATCGCGAGTAATATTGTTTATATTATCGGTCGTTCCGCCAATCAAATCCAAGGAAGTAGTGTTTATGTTATAAAGATTTTTGAACATTTTATTCATCGCAATATTGACAGGATCCGACGTAATCATGTTAATTTCAGAATTCACAATCCCCTTTTCTTTTTCAAGCATCTCAACGGCAAATTTGGGAGTCTGCAACATCAATGCGTGAATTTTCATCTGTTCTTCAAAATCAGTCTCTTTTAAAAGATTGGATTTAATAAAATAATTTGTTTCTGCCATACCTGTTGCCGCGTTGGTATAAGCGCCCATTTTATCGACAGTTTTGAAAAACTCGCCTTTTTCCAATCCGTCAGAACCGTTAAAGAAATTATGTTCAAGATAGTGAGAAATCCCGCGAATATTATCTTTCTCATTCATAGAACCCGTGTTTACGTACGTTTTCAAAACAGTAGCACCTTCGCGCGGAACAATAACAACTTTTTGACCATTCGCGAGTTTATAATAATGCGCCTTCATATCAAAAGGCAGTTCAACTTCATAAAGTTTATTATAAGCCATCGGCTTTTTAACATTATAATCCGGCGTCACCTCAGAAGTCTGCCCCTGCGCCTCAACCTTTTTATCTTCACCAGACACAACTCCACGAAAACTTGGCGACGTCATATAACTAATTCGATTGTTTTGATTAACGCTAATATTATTTATTCGCAACATTATAAACACTACCTTATACAATATTTAACGCTCACGCAAAACAAAAATTGCCCCCAAATGCGCTGTTTGTAAACTAATTTAAAGAATAATCAAAAGTTTTACAAAGCCCAATGTTAAAAGGCTTATACAAAACAACAAAATCCAAAGCCCAATTTTAATTTTCCGCGAGCGACTAAAAAACGGAGACGGTTTCGACTTCGCAACCGTAGGATACTTGTCAAATTTAGATTTAGAAGTTTTTTTACGAGGTTTCGCAACAACCGCCGTGCCGGCCTGCACTTTTTTGCGTCGTTCCAATTCCTCATCCTTTGCCTGCATTTGCAAAAATTTCTCTTTTAACGTGTTTTTATCTTTGCTGCGTTTGCCGGTAACAAGCAATTCTTCATCGAAAAGTAATTTTGCAACCTCATTATCCTGGCCGTTTTTGGCGGAATAAAACATAACCGCTACTTCAAAAGCTCTTTGCAAGCACTCTAAAGCTTTAATCCCATCCTTATCAACCGCACGCGTATGCACAGATTGATTGCCGGCTTTTTTCAGAAAATACAAATCACTTATAAGTTCACGTTTTTCGGTACAATTTATCAAATAATCATCCAAATTCCCCAACATCGTATCAAAAGTATCGTTTGGCTGATGATTACCATTGAGAAGTTCGCGACAAACATTCTCCGCAAAACACCTGGTCTGGGTCATACATTGCTGAAAATATTCGTCACGATACAGTCCTTCCGCCTCGCGTATAATTTTAAAAATATTCCGATTTATCTCTTTTAAAAAATAAAAATTACTATCTGTTTTTCGCATAAAACTCAATCATATCAAGGGGTTTACATTACAATTGTAACAATTTCTTAACATACTTGCTTTTTTATTACATGAATTAATTTCTTGTAGTATCATGCATGTACAACTATTCCAAAATCTCCTCCCAAGATTTTATGTATGAGTCCTGGTGTAAGACACCGAGGACTTTTTTTTTGCGCGATTTACAAACCGACTTAATCAGCCTGTGTTGAAACCTTTTCCTGGTGTTTGAAAATTTCGGTCTTATTTTCTTTGCCTTCAATCAATCGACGAACGTTTTCGCGGTGCAAATACGTAATATAAAACGCGCCAACCACGCCATAAACAACGTAAGCAATCGGCGAACCCAACAAAAGCATAGTAACAGGTGTTGACCAAATCGCTACAATGGACGCAAGCGAAACATATTTGCTTGTCTTAGTAATCGTCAACCAAAGAAGTGCAAATACAAGCACTGCAACCCAATTCAAGGCCAGAATTGTGCCAACGCCTGACGCAACAGATTTTCCGCCGGTAAAATTCAAAAAGATTGATTTGCTATGACCTAAAAGTACCGCCATCGCCGCCAACACCGGCAACAAGCCAATACCCGCAAACGCACTCGTAAAATGCTGAGCCAAAAGCACAGGAACCATACCTTTAACCAAATCAAGCAGCAAAGTTATAACAAACCATTTTCCGCCCATAACACGCTTGACATTCGTCGCTCCCGTAGAACCTGAGCCAATTTTTCGAATATCCTCGCCCTTAAAGTGTTTTACAATCAAATACCCCGTCGGAATCGAGCCGATTACGTACGCAATCGCGACCGTTAAAAGTGTTTGAATTATAGCTAATATCATTTTATACTCCTATTTCTTCCCTAATCCTATCAATAACAAAATCCAATGCGCCCTGCTGTTGCGCAAAAACGGTTTTGCAATCCTCGCATGCCTTTTCATAAAAAGCCTTATCACCCAAAAGTTTTTTCATATAATTCGTCAATTCTTCGCCATTTTGGACGATTTTTCCAGCCGAACTTTGACTCAAAAGCCAATAAATATCGCGGAAATTATGTATAGACGGCCCCGTAATCGCCGGTTTATCATAAACAACAGCCTCAAGCGGGTTATGACCGCCGGTCGTGTTAAAACTTCCCCCGATAAACGCAAAATCACAAATTGAATACATCTTACCGAGTTCGCCAAGTGTATCCAAAATAACGATTTCATTCACTTCAAACGTGTCGCCTTTAGAGCGCAAGCCCCATTTCAAGCCGGTTTTTTCAACGAGTTCAACAACCTGTGCAACTCTATTAGGATGCCGCGGAGCAAGCAAAAGTTTTGCGTCTGAAAATTCTTTTTTCACCTCACTAAACGCTGCCAAAACAATCTCATCTTCGCCCGCATGCGTACTTCCTGCAATAATCACCCGCCCAAATTCTTGACCAATCTGAATATCAGAATCCGCACGTTTAACATCAAACTTCAAATTCTTCATAACCTTTGTTGTTAGCGGGTTTGCGCCAATACTAATCATTTTATCGTTATCAATCTGACTCTGAGTGTAAACCCCCTTATAATTCTTCAACATCCACGCGAAGAAAAACTTGAACATCTTATAAGAATTATAAGTCGAATCCGAAATCCTACCGTTAATAATAAACAGCGGAATATTTCTTTTTTTACAATAATGAGAAAACGCAGGCCAAAGTTCAGTTTCGGCAATGAAAACCATTGACGGCCTAATTTTATTCAAAAAACTTCTCACAAACGCCGGCACATCATAAGGAAAATAAGTAATAAAACTTGCAACATCCTTATATTTTTTCTGCGCAATCTCTTGGCCCGTCTTAGTCCCAGTCGTAACAATTATTTCATAATCCGGGAAAGTTTCCTTCGTTTTCTTAATCAAATTTTCAAGCGCAATAACCTCACCCACCGAAACTCCGTGGAACATTATCCGCTTATCACTCATTTGAGGAACATTAAAATTCCCGAATTTTTCGCGCCAACCGTGCATAGTTTTCCCTTTTGACGCCCTAACCACATATATAAACGGCAATGCCGCAAAAAATAATACTGTAACAGCTATCTCATAAATCCACATAACTTTATTATACATCCAAAAAAATTTTAAGTGCAAAACTTTAAGTATTTTAACAAGATTTCAATTTGGCAATCTCAATTCTGAACAAATCCTGAATATCAACGTCAGTCAAAATATTAGCAATAACATCGTCAGGCATTACCTCACAAGCCTCTTTAAGCTTATTAAACAACCCGCAAACCCTTGCGCCGGTGTATTCTTGAATAAGTTTTATCGTCAAAGATTCCTCATTAACCAATCCTTCAGAAGTCGCGAGCACAATCCCGCGCAGATTAACACCGCTATTCTGTGCCTGCTGAACTGACATTATGGTATTATTTATCGCACAAGACTCCGCCGGAGCCACCAACACAACAGGCAGCGACAAATTCCGCACCAAATCCGCCTCCAAAACCCGTTTAGTAATCGGCGTTGAAAGCCCATTAGTTCCGTCCGTCACAATGCATTCAAAATTCTTAGAATACATCATATAATCGCGATAAATCAAATCAACATCAATCTCAACGCCATCAAGCGCCCCCGCAATCAACGGATTGGACTCAGACTTAAACAAATACGTCGAAAAAGTTTCCATATAAGAGTCAATATATTTTACAAACTCCAAATCTTGCGATTTTAAAACCCCATTCTCACCCCAAACGGCGCCGGTTTGTACAGGTTTATAAAGCGTCGTATAATACCCCAACGCCTGCATCGTACCTGCCAGCCCGGCTGAAAAAACTATTTTGCCCGTATTACGTTCCGTCTCAGTAACAAATAATTCTAACATCGCAAAATTATAATAACATGAAAATACCGAAATTTGCTAATTAACGCAAAGGCAGAAGTTTTTAAACTTCTGCCCAAGCAAAATTAACTTATTGTAAAATATGTTTTAACGTTTAACACAACGGACAGAACGGGAACTAGACCGCGAGCCCGGATTGCGACGGCCCGTAAGAAAACTATGGTACCAAGCTGTGCCAGACTCACCGGAAGAGATTACAGAGCCAGACCAAAAATGATCGGACGCAATACCAAGAAGTTCATTGTTGTAGAACATTGCGGTTAATTCGTCACGACTTGGCAATCTGCTTTCAGCATCCTGGGCGGTACAAGCCGCACTTGCTGCTGTTTGCTCAAAATAAGAAGAGGACGCATTAGTTGCCAAAGGCAGAGGAGCAACGATATTTGAATCCGTCGGGTATAATGCAGTAATAAAGCCAATGTCTTTTCCCACCGTATTAGGTCCCTTATTACCATTCAAGTCGTATATAAAGTTAGCACACATCTTGGGTTGTGAGTAGTGCAATGCATTACCTTCAAAATCTGCTGTGCATGATGGGTTATAATAAAGTGCAACGGTTTCGCCATTCTGAGTTTCAAACGCTGCAGCTTTCGTGTCGATGTGACGTTGTGGGTTTCTATATACATTTCCACCCTCGGTTGAGCCGTTGTCATCATAAGAACCCGTAAACATTGAATTCAATTCGCTCAACTTCGTTGGCCAGGTCCGTGTTGAGCCCGCCAAGTTTGTGAATGATGCCGCAATTCCACAATCTGCCAAGTGGGTTGCGTCGCAGATGTTGTTGATTTTTAAAACTTTGCTTAGGCCCTCAGTTAGAAATGCCTCGGCAGCTGTATCCTTAGTTGCAGTTACAGAGCCGTTAGTGTTTGTACCTTCATATTCACCATAACCGTTCAATTGCGGCATCATCGCAATCGCTTGGGATAAACGAGCATACAAAGCTTTTCGTTGGGTGTTCCAAGTTCGTTCGTTAATGTTTGCCATTAGTGATGGCAATGTAATCGCCGCAACAACTCCGATGATTGTCAACGACAATAGGATTTCTGCCATTGTGAATCCAAGATTTTTACTCATGTTTACCTCCGATTATTCTTATACATGTATTCTACCATATTTTCTTGTGTTTTTCAAGTGCTATTAGAAAATATGCACTCATAAGGGTCGGAGGTTTTAGCAAAACAAGTCGCTGAAATCCAGATATAATCAGGCTGTTGAGGCGCCCCCCCCCCCTATTGAACGGTATATTCCACTATTGTATTTTGTATGATTCATATTATCATGATACCGTATTTTTTGAGTTTGTCAAGGGG